>NZ_LR738724.1:938498-1251330 GCF_902702775.1 Streptococcus suis | reverse complement strand
TCAAGTTGTTTCTATTGAAGACGAGGAAGATTTCGATGCAGACTTCTATACTCCTCCAAGTGGACCGATCCAGCAAGGGAGTCGTAATTCAACGATGTCTGTATTTGCTGCGAAAATTCTCAAACGGTTAGGCGTGACCCAAGAAGCTAGGTATGGTTTTGATGAGCAGGCACAGAAATGTGTACCACCACTTGATAAAGCAGAGTTAGATTCCATCTGGGGTAGTGCTGTGCGATTCTACAATAGAACTATAAAAACATCCAAAGGCTACGTGGCTCCAGATGCTTTCAATAGAGAAACATTAAAACCAGATGATTACTCTGATGTTGGGGAAGCAGGAGTTCTTGCAAGAGAGTATGCGAACAGGCTCGCTTATACCAACGCAACAGACTATCTTTACTATGACGGAACTCACTGGCGTGAAAATAAGCAGTTAGCATTAGGTGCAGTTGTACACTTTACCGATGAACAACTTGCTGAAGCGAATGCACTCTTGGAATCTGCAGATAAGCAACTTCAGTCTTCAGGTATTGATGAATTGACCATTAAGGCTGGAGGAAAGCGATTAGAAAATGCAGTTGAAACTCCACTTCAGTTGAAATATTTAAAAGCCTATCTAGCTGCTAAAGAGTTTCATAAATTTGTTATGAAACATCGTGACTATAAGAATTTGATGGCTGTCTATAATACAGCTAAGCCAATGCTTTCAGTAGAATTGTCAGAATTAGATAGTGATGACTTATTACTCAATACCCCAGAGGCTACCTATGATTTACGAAAAGGAATAAATGGGTCACAAGAACACAATCCTGAAGATTATATAACTAAAATGACAGCAGTCTCTCCTAGTGATCAGGGAATGGGCTTATGGCAGGAAACTTTAGCTACCTTTTTCTGTAATGACCAAGAATTAATTGATTATGTTCAAGAAATTATTGGTATGGCGGCAATCGGTAAGGTCTATCAGGAACACATGATTATTGCCTATGGAGGCGGAGCGAACGGCAAGTCTACTTTTTGGAATACCATTGCTCGAGTGCTAGGTAGCTACTCAGGGAAATTATCTGCGGATGCTTTAACCATGTCAAACAAGCGAAATGTCAGTCCAGAGCTTGCTGAGCTTAAAGGAAAACGACTGGTCATTGCTTCTGAGATGGCTGAGGGTATGAGACTCAATACAGCCGTTGTTAAGCAGATTACCTCAACTGATGAAATCCAAGCTGAGAAAAAGTACAAGGATCCTTTTCACTTTGTGCCATCACACACGCTAGTTCTTTACACTAACCATCTGCCTAAAGTAGGGGCGAACGATGATGGAACTTGGCGACGTTTGGTTGTTATCCCCTTTAATGCCAAAATAACTGGTCGCTCTGATATCAAAAACTTTGCGGATTATCTGTACGACAATGCAGCACCAGCCATCATGTCTTGGATTATAGAAGGTGCAGAAAAAGCCATCAAAGCGAACTTCAAAACAAAAGTACCAACTGCCGTATCAGCATCCGTCAAAGCCTACCGAGAAGCAAATGATTGGTTAGGACACTTCCTTAGTGACTGTTGTCAAGTTGGTGATCAGTTGTCAGAAAAATCAGGAGAACTTTACAGTCAGTATCGTGCCTATTGTGCCAAAAACATGGAGTACACACGCAGTACGACCGATTTTTATTCTGCTCTTGATCAGGCAGGTTTTAAACGAAAACGGACAAGTAAAGGTAACCTCATTCTTGGTTTGAAATTGGTTGATGATGGATATGATTTCTTAGATTAATGACCGACATTTTTAGCCAACTTACCTCCACAAGACTGGTGCTGGACTAATTTAGGTGTGTAGGTCGTTGAATGAATGGTTGGAACTTATTTTGAATGATGTTTCAGAAAGATGTTTAAAACGACCAGCATGAATAACATTTTTTGATTTTGTGTAGGTCTATTATGGTCTTTTCTAAAACTATCCTATAAGCAAAAATTACTATAAAAAAGCCTATAAGGGGAGTTTTGGAAATGACTGCACTAGACCTACACACTTCAATTTGACGAGAGGATTTAGAACGATGAGAGAAAAGTACGTTGAGCAAGCTTTGGTGAAGTCTGTAAAGGCTCGAGGAGGCATTTGTCCTAAATGGGTATCACCATCTTTTTCTGGTGTGCCAGATCGCTTGGTGTTTTTACCCAATGGCAAGTTTGGCTTGGTGGAAGTAAAAGCTCCTGACCAAAAGCCAAGGATGTTACAAGTGTCAAGACATAAACTGTTCGAGCGGTTAGGCTTTACGGTTTATGTGATTGACCGAATTGAGATGATTGGAGAGGTGCTAGATGAAATTGACATTACATAACTATCAAGTAGTCGCCAAGGACTTCATCATAGGTCACCCTTATGCAGCAGTCATCTTAGACATGGGGATGGGAAAGACGGCTACGACTTTATCCGCTGTGAATGAATTGATGTTTGACCGATTTGAGGTTACAAAGGTTTTGGTTATTGCCCCACTTCGAGTCGCAAATACAGTATGGAGTGATGAGATTGAGCAATGGGCGGAGTTGCGTCACTTACGGTATTCGAAAATTGTGGGAACACCAAAGCAACGAAAAGTAGCTCTTCAGAAAGATGCGGATGTCTATATCGTCAATCGTGAAAATCTCCCTTGGTTGGTGGAACAATGTAGTCCCTATTTCAAGTGGGATATGGTAGTAATTGATGAATTGAGTTCTTTCAAGTCATGGCAGTCCAAGCGTTTCAAAGCTTTCATGGCTATGCGACCTTACATGAAGCGAGTGGTTGGACTAACAGGAACACCGAGTTCTAATGGACTGATGGACTTGTTCGCAGAGTTCAAGGTCATTGACGGGGGAGAACGACTTGGTCGATTCATCGGTGAGTTTCGTAGTCGCTACTTTGAAGAAGGTCGTCGCAATGGCAATATTGTCTATGAGTACATCCCCATGGACTATGCGGAGTGTCAAATTCAAGACAAGATTAGTGATATTACCATTTCTATGAAAGCCTTAGACTATCTGGATATGCCCGAATTAATTTCAACCAAGAAACTGGTGCGTATGACAGAAAAGGAAAAAGAAAAATACATTCAGTTTAAGAAAGAGTATATCTTGTCAGAGTTAGACGGACTAGAAGTAACTGCCGCAAATGCTGCAAGCCTTACGAGCAAGTTAGTTCAGTTGTCCAATGGAGCCGTATATTCTGATGATCATTCGGTTGTGGCATTACATGAACAGAAACTAGATGCCCTTGAGGATATCCTCGAATCCGCGAATGGAGAACCTGTCTTAGTTGCCTATTGGTTCAAACATGACTTGGCTAGGATTATGGGTCGTTTAGAAAAACTCAAGGTAAAGAGTCGGGTGTTGAAAACAGAAGAAGATATTCGTGAATGGAATAAGGGGAATGTTCCAGTTGGCTTACTTCATCCAGCTGGAGCAGGTCATGGTTTGAATCTCCAAAAAGGCGGTCACCACTTGGTCTGGTTTGGTTTAACATGGTCTTTGGAACTATACCAACAAACCAATGCACGGCTTTGGCGACAGGGACAAGAGTCTGAGACTGTTGTTATCCAACACATTGTAACTGAAGGAACGATTGATGAGGAAATCCTCAAGGCACTAGAAAACAAAGATGCACAACAAGAACGGCTGATTGAAGCTGTTAAGGCACAAGTAGGAGGGGCAGATGGATAAGGTGGAATATATAGCTAAAAACTATCGTGACATGAAAATGAAGTTACATTTAGTTCAGGAGAAATTGCTCAACTATCGACCTATCTCAGAGAATAGTGTGATTCAGTCACTGGTATTTGAGAAGTCAGAGCATGAAAAGGTCAAGAAAAGTAAAAACCATGGTCGTAGTGAGCTGATTTCTCTTAGTTTTAGAGAAAAACAAGAACAAGAAAATCAAGAGTACCTCAGTAGTTTGCTTAATACCTACTACTGCTTAAAAATGGATCTTTACTACTTTGAGTTCGTTATGGAGCTAATACCTGAGGATTTGAAGCCATTAGCCAAGGATTTAATTTACTTAGGCAAGAGTTGGACTGAACTAGAAGAGATTTATGAAATCAGTCATTCAACACTTGCTTATCGTAGGCGTAAGATTCTAAAACAATTACGCAAGTGTTATCGTTGGACTTCAAAAAGTCTTGAACTTAAGGTGGAAGATTATCACATCCCTATCTAGTGATGGTTGAGTGCACTAAATTGGTACTAAATTAGCACTAAATTTGTACTGGTTTAGTACTGATTTTCAACCTAGACCTGTGATATACTTAAGATGTCAAAAAAGATAAAAAAATACCCAGTAATAACTGGATATATCTCCACTTTAGAGTTAATATGTACACAACAAAAGAAGAGGAGAACAATACAATGACAAAACGCCAACAAGAAAAACTCAATGCCCTTTTAACAGAGATTGCTAAAGAAGAACTTCAAGTTGAAACTTTGGAAAAACGTTGGAGCGACAATCTGGACTTCTACGATGTTTCGGTATGGGGTATCAAAAGAGCATTGGAGAGAGCCTACGAAGCAGGCCAAAAATCAGTAAAATAAAGTAAAGCCTAGCCTCATAAAGGTTGGGCTTTTTGCGTGGAGGAATTATGATTATTTCTAGTGAACAAGTTTCAGTTGGACACCCAGATAAAATCTGTGATCAGATTTCAGATGCCATTTTGACGGAGTGTCTAAAGTATGACAAATCAAGTCGTGTGGCAGTTGAGACTTTAATCAAGGATAACCAAGTTGTGGTAGCTGGTGAAATTTCAACTAGACATTACTTTAATCTCGAGAACATTGTTCGTCAGGTTGTCGAGCCACTTGGTATGAAGAATGTTCGGGTAACTAACCTACTTGGACTCCAAAGCGCAGATATTGCACAAGGAGTAGATAATGGAGGTGCTGGTGATCAAGGAATGATGTTTGGTTATGCGACAGACGAAACACCTGAGTACCTGCCACTTCCTTATGTTCTAGCAACCCGAGTCCTTGAGAAACTGATGTCGCTTGGTCACCCCTTACTTGGAAAGGATGCAAAAGCTCAGGTGTCCTACGACTACAAGAAGAAACGAATTGATACCTTTTTAGTTTCCATCCAACATACTGAAACGGCCGACCTTGCTAAAGTGAAACGAATTGTGACTGAAGCTATGATGGCAGTAGCTCTTCGTTACCGTCAGAATCTAGATTTCAAAGTTCTAGTCAATCCAACAGGTCGCTTTGTACTTGGTGGTTCTTTTGCGGATGCAGGAGTTACTGGTCGAAAAATTGTGGCAGATACCTATGGTGGTTTCGCACATCATGGTGGCGGTGCTTTCTCTGGAAAAGACCCAAGCAAGGTTGACCGCTCAGCCGCATACATGGCACGAAAGATTGCAAAGGACATTGTTCGTGAAGGCTATGCGAAACGATGTGAAGTACAATTAGCCTACGCCATTGGAGTTGCAGAACCTGTGTCGGTGCATGTAGAAACCTTTGGAACCAGCCGCTACACCACACAACAACTGGAAGGAATGATTCGTGAGCGGTATGATTTAACACCAGGAGGTATCATTAAGAAACTTCATCTCTTGGATGTAGACTACACCGAGACAACTTGCTTTGGACATTTCACAAAAGCCTATCTTCCTTGGGAGAAGTAAGATGCCAAGAAGACCAAGCACACCTTGTAAACAAAATGGTTGTCCTAACCTAGTACCTTATGGGCAGAAGTATTGTGAGAACCATAAAGCAAACTACCAACTGGATAACAAGTCAACCAAAGCCAAAGGATACAATGCCCAGTGGAATAAAGCACGACTTCGTTACTTAAAAGTTCATCCACTCTGTGTTCAATGTAAAGTCAAAGGTCGATTGACCAAGGCAATAGTGGTTGACCATATTACACCCCACAGAGGTGACCAAGAACTCTTTTGGAATCAATCTAACTGGCAAGCACTTTGTAAGTCTTGTCATGATAGGAAGACCAAGACGACTGACCGATATGTGGAGTATACGTATCGATTTTAATCTTGGAGTTTCGTTACAAAAGTATCTCATTTTTCACTCATTGGGGGAGGGGGGATGAAATCTCTAAACCCTTGGGAGACTAAGACCGACGCCCCCTCAAACGTGCAATTTCGCAAAATTCGCAAGCGGGTACATTAAAATTGCTCAATTTTGACGTTCCTTCCCACCGTTATCACGTTTCTAATGTGGGGATGTAGCGTTCCCTAGTATGTAATTTTGGTAATAAAATAGTGAAAAAGGCTAGAAACAATGTAGATAATAGTTGTTTTTAGTCCTTTTTTGCTGGAAAGGAAAACAAATGGACGAAAGTCAACGCAAACAAATCTGGAAAATGCGAGCAGAAGGTCTTGGTTATGGATTCATCGGAAAGGCTACAGGTTTATCTAGAGATTCCGTTAAGAAATACTGTAAACGAAATCCAGCATTGCTTGGACATGGTGCTGCTACAAAGCAGATGGCAAAAGCCGACCAGAATGATGGACTTCGATGCCCACAGTGTTATCAAGCACTTAAAATTCATAAAATAGGTAGACCAAAGAAGTTCTGTTCGGATAAATGTCGTAAGGTTTGGTGGACAACTCATTCTGACGAACACAATAAATCAAAAACCGCATATGAAGATTTGACTTGCCAATATTGTGGCAGGTCATTTTTATCTTATGCCAATCCGAATAGAAAATATTGTAGCCATTCGTGTTACATTCAATCACGCTTTTATAAAGGAGAAACCAATGACAAGTCAACCAACAATGGAAATTAGAGAGATTCGATTATCTGAACTACACCCAGCCTCTTACAATCCTCGGAAAAAACTCAAAAAGGGTGACAAAGAGTATGAAAAGATTAAGCAAAGTCTACTAAAGTTTGGTTACGTTGACCCCATCATTGTCAATAAAGACCTGACGGTAATTGGTGGGCATCAACGATTGACTGTATTGAAGGACTTAGACTATGAAATCGCCAAATGTGTCATTGTCGATTTATCTAAGGAAGATGAAAAGGCCCTAAACATTGCCCTTAACAAAATCACCGGTCAATGGGACGACCAGCTTTTGGCGGATTTGCTTTTGGATTTACAGGAGTCGGATTTCAATCTCGACCTGACTGGTTTTGAACCACCAGAAATTGATGACATTCTCTCCAACATTCATGACAAGGAGTTATCTGAAGATGACTTTGATGTGGACGAGGAGTTGAAGAAACTGACAGTAGCAAGACGTGGGGACATCTGGCAACTTGGTAAACACCGAGTGATTTGTGGTGACTCCACTAAGGCAGAAACCTACGACCAACTTTTAGGTGATAAGAAAGTCAATCTTGTTGTGACAGATCCGCCGTATAATTGCGATGTTGAAAAGACGGCAGGTAAAATTCAAAATGACAATATGGGTGATTCTGAATTTTATCAGTTTCTTTTAGCTATGTTTACTCAAGTTGAGAACCACATGGAAGCTGACGCCTCAATCTACGTATTTCATGCGGATACGGAAGGATTGAACTTCCGTAAGGCATTTAAGGATGCTGGTTTTTATCTCAGTGGATGTTGTATTTGGAAGAAGAACTCATTAGTGCTTGGACGTAGTCCTTATCAATGGCGACATGAGCCAGTCTTATACGGGTGGCGTCAAAAAGGCAAACACCAATGGTTCAGTGACCGTAAACAGACGACCATTTGGGAATACGACCGTCCTAAGTCCAGCAAAGACCATCCAACCATGAAGCCGATTCAGCTCATGGCTTACCCTATTCAAAATTCATCCATGAGAGGGACTTTGGTATTGGATCCTTTCCTTGGGTCTGGGTCAACCCTCATTGCGGCAGACCAGACAGGACGTATCTGTTATGGGATTGAACTTGATGAGAAGTTTGTGGATGTCATTGTGAAACGCTACATGGAAGCAACGGACAATACAGATGTGACGGTAGTCCGTGAAGGTCAATCAATCAGTTATGAAGAAGCAGTGAAACAGTTAGGGGGGATGTAATGTCTAATGTTCACTATTCATTTATTGGTTCAATTGGTATAGGAACTTTGAAAGATGGCACTCAATTTAGGTTTGATAGAGACAGATTCTCACTTATAGAAGATATTAACTTCTACCGAAATAAAAATGACGATGAAGATGCAAAGTCGTACATTATTTGTGCGAAAGGCAAATATCTTCATCGTTATTTATTTGGTCATCGCCATGGATATGAAATCGACCACATTAATCTAGATACCTTTGATAATCGTTCTGAGAATATTCGTTTTTGTACGCATCAACAAAACCAAATAAATCAAGGTCTACAATCAAATAATACTTCTGGAGTAACAGGGGTTAGTTATTATAAACCAAGACAAAAATATCGTGCCAGAATCAAAATCTCTCAACGTGATATTCACCTGGGTTATTATGATACATTCCTAGAGGCAACCCAAGCTAGGAATGTTGGCATTGAATTGTTGTTTGGTGAGTACGGTCGTTATAACAAAGTTCCTGAAGTACCAAACTGGATTCGTAATAAAGTTGAGAAAATATGTAGGAATTATAAGTCATTCGCTTTAACAAATTATAGGGAGGAGACGGTATGACCTTAACTTTTCTTGATTTCTTTGCAGGAGTGGGTGGTTTTCGTCGTGGTTTGGAATTAGCTGGTTTCAAATGTATCGGTTACTGTGAAAAAGATAAATTTGCAAGAAAATCTTATGAAGCAATGTACGACACGAAAGGAGAATGGTTTCATGACGACATCACAAGCATTGACCCAACACAACTTCCAAAAGCAGATTTATGGACTGCGGGAAGCCCTTGTCAAAATGTGTCTATCGCAGGAAAGCGAGCAGGCCTATACGGTGAGCGAAGTGGACTCTTTTTTACATTTGTTGACCTCCTCCAAAGCCAAGAGGAAGAAGATAAACCCGAGTGGATACTCCTTGAAAATGTTAAGGGACTTTTATCAAGTGGCGGGGGACGAGATTATCTCGACTATCTCACTATCCTGGATGAAGCAGGGTACGACCTTGAGTGGCAAGTGTTCAATTCAAAAGACTACGGAGTTCCCCAAAATCGAGAACGCATCTACACTCTCGGACATCTTAGAAGCAGAGGTCGACGAAAAGTATTACCTATCAGCGGAGAAAGCGGTAGCCATCTTAAGCAACTTGTAGGTGGTATTCAAAGCTATCGTGTCTACGACCCTAGTGGAATTGCCACAACCCTTGTTGGTGAGGGTGGAGGACTGGGTGCTAAGACAGGTCTTTATCTTATTGACCAATCTTTGACAGAACCAAAGTTGACAGATGAGGCACGATGTATCACCGCACGATATACTGCTGGAGCTACAAAGCGGACAGCGATGAATTCTGGAGTACTCGAAATTCAACCTATTCTGACACCCAATCGAATCAATAAGCGTCAAAATGGACGTAGGCTCAAGAAACAGGATGAGCCAATGTTCACATTGACCTCTCAAGACCGCCATGGTGTTCTTGAAGGAATCAAGGTCAGAAATGGTACGAAGCAAGGTTATCAAGTTGCTGAGGTAGGTGATTCAGTGGATTTATCTTATCCCAACTCTCCAACGAGACGAGCAAGAGTTGGGAAAGGAATCGCCCATAACCTATCCTGCGGTGGTCAAATGGGTGCTGTGGTTTGGAATGATCGAGTGGTGAAAATTAGACGTTTAACCCCTAGAGAATGTTTTCGACTACAAGGTTTTTCGGATGATTTATTCGAGAAAGCCCAAGCAGTAAACTCCGATGCCCAACTGTATAAACAAGCTGGAAATGGTGTGACGGTAACAGTTGTCTATGCCATTGGATGTGCCATTCTAGCAAGTGAAAAATAGTCGAAAATACCTTCAAAATAATCTATAAATGACTGGATATAAGTCTCCTTTAGAGTTAATATGTACACAACAAAAGAAGAGGAGAACAAAACCATGACAACAACACTTGAAAAACTCTATGAAATCTACCCAACAACTGCAAGCATCATTCCTTACAAGGAATGGGTTATCGTTGCATCCAAAGGAAACAAAGAAACAGTAGTTGAGATTTACGAAATCGTTGATAGCCTTGAAGAATTTGAACTATTTGAATGCCGACTTAACCGCATATACAAGGAATCAATAATTGTTACGGATCTTGGTCACGCTGTCAAGTGGGCATTCGATATGTTTGGAGAATAACATGGACGCAAAAATTTTCAATAACCTAAAGACAATCTATCCGGTTGGTACAAAGGTTAGATTAGTTAAAATGGATGACCCCCATCCAGTTCCCAAAGGAACTCTTGGAACGGTAATTGGAGTGGATGACATTGGTTCACTCTTAGTTAAGTGGGAAAATGGCAGTTGCCTGAATGTTTTATATGGAATTGATATAGTAGAAAAGGTAATGTGAGATGTGGGAAATTATGACTCGAACAGTTGGAGACAGACATTACGTTTGTGAGTTTCTCCGTGAAGACACAACAGACCCTAGGAATATAGACGGTGCTTGGATTAGAATTCTGACAATAAAACGTGATGGTGAATATATCTACCGATATAGATATGGAAACGAAATAGATAACATGGACGACATTGATAGAACAGTTTGTCAGGCTGTTCTTGAAAACTTTAATGAACTTTAGGAAGGAACTTGAATTGAGTTCTTTTTTTTACTCTAAAGGAGGTGAGATTGTGGCAATCAGGGGGCGAAAACCAAAGCCAACGAATATGAAAATACTTGAGGGAAATCCTGGTAAGCGACCACTTCCTACGAATGAAGTCAAACCTAAACAAAAAGCCCCACGTTGCCCACAGTGGCTAGAAGATGATGCAAAGAAGGAGTGGAAACGGATGGGAAAAATTCTCGAACAGATGGGAATTTTGACCGAAATGGACATGACTGCATTTGCAGGATATTGTCAAGCTTACGCACGCTGGAAAGAGGCGGAAGAATTTCTTACCAAGCACGGCTCCATTATCAAAACCCCGAATGGCTATCTACAACAAGTCCCTCAAGTCTCTATCAGCCAGACTAACTTAAAAATCATGCTTAAATTCTGTGAACAGTTTGGTTTAACACCATCAGCACGTAACCGTTTAGCGACTATGGATGCGGCAGTTGGTACTGGTGATGAAATGGAAGATTTGTTAGGAGGGATTTTATGAGCTATCATTATGAACCAAGTCCATTCATGCTTCCAACCTCACACTATGATGAGGCAAAGGCTGACAGGGCAGTAACATTTATCAATAACCTCTCCCACACCAAAGGTAAGTGGGCAGGAAAGCGATTTGATTTGTTGCCGTGGCAAGAACAGATTGTTCGTGACCTATTTGGGATTGTGAAAGAAGATGGTAACCGTCAGTTCTTAACTGCCTATATTGAAATTCCTAAAAAGAATGGTAAGTCTGAGCTAGCAGCAGCAATCGCTCTTTATCTACTTTATGCGGATAATGAAGCCAGTGCAGAAGTTTATGGTGCGGCTTGTGACCGAAACCAAGCGTCAATCGTATTTGATGTGGCCAAGCAGATGGTGCAGATGAGTCGCCCTTTGGAAAAGCGTTCTAAGATAATGGGTGCTACCAAGCGTATTGTAAATTATTCTAACGCTGGATTTTACCAAGTTCTTTCTGCAGAGACTGGGACAAAGCATGGACTTAACGTATCTGGCTTGGTCTTTGATGAAATCCATGCTCAGCCTAATCGTCATTTGTACGATGTATTAACCAAGGGGTCAGGAGACGCAAGGGAACAACCCCTCTTTTTTATTATCACAACAGCTGGAACGGATAGGAACTCCATCTGTTATGAATTGCATACTAAAGCATTGGATATTCTGAATGGTAGAAAGAAGGACACTTCTTTCTATCCGGTGGTTTACGGATTATCCGATGAAGATGATTGGAATGATGAAGCAAACTGGAGAAGAGCCAACCCTTCACTAGGGCATACTATTGGGATTGACCGTGTTAGAGAAGCCTACCAACAAGCACTTGACAATCCTGCGGAAGAAAATGTCTTTAAGCAGCTTCGTCTAAATATGTGGACAAGCTCAAGCGTTGCTTGGATTCCTGAACATGTCTATGCCAAGGGAAATGATCCTATTCAATATGAAAGCCTCAAGGGTCGTAGTTGCTATGCAGGGCTAGACCTGTCTAGTACGTCGGATATAACAGCTTTTGTCTTGGTATTTCCTCCTAGATTTGAAGAGGAAAATTATATCGTACTGCCATACTTTTGGCTACCTGAGGATACATTGGAACTGCGGTGTCGACGTGACCATGTTCTGTACGATGTCTGGGAGCGTCAAGGCTACATCAAAACTACAGAGGGTAATGTTGTTCACTACGGTTTTATCGAAAAGTTTATTGAAGACTTATCGGAAATTTATCATATCAAGGAGATAGCCTATGACCGTTGGAATGCGACACAGATGGTTCAGAATCTAGAAGGTATGGGTTTGACCATGGTGCCTTTCGGTCAGGGATACAAGGATATGAGTCCACCTTCAAAGGAACTCTATAAACTGATGATGGAAGGTAAGATTCAACATGGTGGGCATCCAGTTCTTAAATGGATGGGACAAAACGTAGTCATGAGACAAGACCCTGCTGGTAATATCAAGCCTGATAAGGAAAAGTCAGTCGAGAAGATTGACGGTATTGTAGCACTCATTATGGGACTGGATCGTTGTATTCGTCATCAAACCGATGAAGGAAGTGTTTATGATGAACGTGGTATTTTAATTTTTTAGGATAAAAACAACCTAAATAGGTTGAATATATCCTAAAAAGTGGTAGAATAGAGAAAAGGAGGATATTGCCATGCAAATCAATATTGAAAACTTAGTCTCTATTTCTGAAGCAAATCAAAACTTTTCTAAGGTAGCTCGTATGGTCGATACGAATGGTACTGCAGTAATATTGAAAAATAATACGCCAAAGTATGTATTAGTGGACTATCAGAGTCTAATTAAAGAGGAACAGGCAACCCCTACGATTGTTGAACAATCAACATTGGATGAAGTTGCGACTTCAGTTTTATCACGCCATCTTGATGCATTTAAGGAATTGGCAAAATGAAAGTATTAACTGTTGAACAGGTTATTGAATTACACACTAGGTTAATTCAAGCTACTGGGGGTTTAGATGGTGTTAGGGATGTTGGTTTAATAGAATCTTCACTATCTTCAGCTTTTAGTACATATTTTGGTGTTGAGAAGTATCCAAGTATTGAAGAAAAGGCTGCTAGACTTTGTTATTCGCTAGTTAATAATCATGCCTTCCTTGATGGGAACAAGCGAATTGGAGTTTTTGTCATGATTATTTTCCTAGAATTAAATGGCATCGTGTTAAATCAGACTGATGATGAAATAGTGAAGCTAGGACTTGGAGTAGCTTCATCAGAATTAGATTATGATGCAATTTTAGAATACATTCGGAATCATTAAAACTTTTCTTAATGAGGATATAACTTCAAGAAAGTGATTGAACTTGGTATCTTCTTGAAGAAGGAAAGATGAAAACCATCTAAGAATAAACGATAAGCACTTCAATTGAGGTGCTTTTTTCGTACTCAAAAGGAGGAAGTATGGGACTACTAGATTTACTGGGACGTAAGCGTGCTAGAGATAAACCACATAATAGTTATGAAGGTCAGGACTTTTCATATCTGTTTGGACGAACGACCAGTGGGGAGAATGTGGATGAGTTTAAAGCTATGCAGACGACAGCTGTTTATGCTTGTGTCCGTATCTTAGCTGAAGCAGTTGCTTCATTACCCATTCATGTATATGAGAGAACGGCAACTGGAAAGGAGAAGAAGGTGGAACATCCCCTTTATTTTCTCTTGCATGATGAACCTAACCCTGAGATGTCATCCTTTGTCTTTAGAGAAACCTTGATGACCCATCTATTGATATGGGGCAATGCCTATGTCCAGATTATCCGAGATAGGAGTGGACAGGTAATTAGTCTTTACCCACTTTTACCAGATAAGATGTCAGTACATCGAGATGAGAGTGGTAAGCTCTATTACAAATACAAGCGTCAGTCAGAAGAAAATCCTAACTTTAAGGAAAAGGGTGATGCTATTTTGAGAGCAGAAGATGTTCTCCACGTTCCTGGTCTGGGTTTTGATGGATTGATTGGCTATTCTCCAATTGCCCTTGCAAAAAATGCTATCGGTATGACCTTAGCTACGGAAAACTATGGAGCTTCATTCTTTAAAAATGGTGCAAATCCTGGAGGTGTTTTGGAACATCCAGGTATTCTCAAGGATCCCAAACGAGTGAGAGATTCATGGAATGCAGTCTATAATGGGGTAACCAATGCCCATAAAGTGGCAGTTCTTGAGGAAGGGATGAAATACACTCAAGTAGGTATTCCACCTGAAGAAGCCCAGTTTCTCCAAACTAGAAAATTCCAAATCAATGAAATTGCAAGGCTCTACCGCATTCCACCTCATATGGTTGGCGACTTGGAGAAATCCTCATTTTCAAACATTGAGCAACAATCTCTAGAATTTGTTAAATATACCTTAGACCCTTGGGTAGTTCGTCTCGAACAGGCTTTCAAGAGGTCTCTTTTTTTACCCGAAGAAAAGAAAACCTACTTTGTGAAGTTAAATGTAGATGGTCTTCTTCGTGGTGACTATCAGAGTCGAATGAATGGTTATGCGATTGGGAGACAAAATGGCTGGCTATCGACAAATGATATTCGTGAACTTGAGGACTTGAATCTCCTTTCAGATGAGGAAGGAGGCAATCTCTACTTGATAAATGGAAACATGACGAAACTGAAGGATGCGGGTGGCTTTATGAAACAAGCAACGTTAGAACAAGAAACTCAATATGAGGAGGATATGGATGCATAAGTTTTGGAATTTTACAGAAGATGATAGTGGTCGAACACTTCGTATTGAAGGACAGATTGCTGATGAGACGTGGTTTGGCGATGAAGTCACGCCACAAGTATTTAAAAATGATTTACATGCAGGAAGTGGAGACATCACCCTCTGGATTAATAGTCCAGGGGGTGATGTTTTTGCGGCGGCTCAAATCTATAACATGTTGATGGATTACAAAGGTGATGTCCATGTCGTAATTGATGGCTTAGCCGCAAGTGCTGCTAGTGTCATTGCCATGGCAGGTACAACGGTTTCTATGAGTCCAGTTGCCATGATGATGATTCACAATCCTTGGACAGTCGCACAAGGTGAAGCCAAGGATATGCAGAAGGTCATTGAAATGTTGGGAGAGATTAAGGAATCCATCATCAATGCCTATGAACTAAGAACAGGACTGTCAAGAACTAAGCTTTCGCATCTAATGGATTCGGAGTCGTGGTTCAATGCCAAAAAGGCTGTTGAACTGGGCTTTGCGGATAAGATTCTCTTTGACAAACAAGAGGAACATGGAATGGAGACTGAGAGTTATTCTTTCAGTCGAACTGCTGCCCAACAAGATTTACTTGTCAAAATGCAGGCGAAACTTGAAGTCCAACAACCAAAGAAAACAATCCCAATCAATCTGTTGGAAAAACGATTGAATTTGCTCAAATAACGAAAGGAAAATGAACTGATGTCTACATTACTTGAATTGAAAGAAAAACGTAACCAAGCTTGGCAACAAGCAAAAACCTTCCTTGATTCTGTTCGAACAGAAGATGGACTTGTATCTGAGGAAGATTCCAAACGCTATGATGATATGGAAGCAAAAATCAACCTCTACAATCAAGAGATTGCTCGATTGGAGCGACAAGAAAAGATTGACCTTGAACTTGCTCAACCAGCCTCACAGGCTTTAATTGGGCAACCCACTACAGTTTTGAATGACAAGACTACTGAAGAGGAAAAGAAAGGTGTCGCTTCAGATAGCTATGCCAAGACTTTTTGGACAAGTGTTCGTAAGCGTCACTTCTTTGATGTCAAAGATGTCCTTCGAGTTGGGGAAGATACCGAAGGTGGTCATCTGGTTCCTGATGAGTATGAGAAGAAACTAGTTCAAGGATTACAAGAAGAGAATTTCTTCCGTAGCCTTGCGACTGTTATCAAAACATCTAGTGGTGAGCGTAAGATTCCTGTTGTGACAGGACATGGTTCAGCCTCATGGATGGATGAAAATGGTTTATATCCAGAAACAGAAGAAACCTTTGGTCAAGTGACACTCGACTCTCATAAGATTGGTACTGCCATTCGCATTTCAGAAGAGTTGCTAAACGATTCAGTCTTTGACCTTGAATCCTATATGACAGCTGAATTTGCTCGTCGAATTGGTACGGAAGAAGAAAAGGCATTCTTGATTGGGGATGGTTCTAAGAAACCGACAGGTATCTTTACTCAGGCAGAAGTTACAGGTCCAACGACTGCTACAAAGGATATTACCTTTGATGACATGATTGAACTGTATCATTCTCTACCAGCACCCTATCGTAAGAACGCAGTTTGGATTTTACATGATACGACTGTCAAAGCTATCCGTAAACTCAAAGATAATAATGGCAATTACATTTGGCAGCCATCCACTCAAGCTGGACAACCAGATTTGATTCTAAATCGTCCATATTATACCTCAACCTTTGCCCCACTTCCTGAAGCAGGAAACAAGGCCATTGCATTTGGTGATTTCTCATATTATTGGATTGCGGACCGTCAAGGTCGTACCTTTAAACGTCTGAATGAACTCTATGCCAATAATGGACAGATTGGTTTTCTTGCTTCACAACGTGTTGACGGTAAGTTAGTCCTACCTGAAGCCGTGAAGACACTAACAGTAAAGGCTAAGTAGTCATGGTTAGTTTAGTAGAAGCAAAACAGTATCTCAAAGTGGAACACGATGATGAGGATGGACTGATTGGGCAGTTGCTTGAAACCAGTCAACAACTCTGCGAAGATATTTTGCGACAATCAATTTATTCAGACGTTCTAAAGACGGCAATCCTTTATGGGGTTGCCTATCTTTATGAACACAGAGAAGATGCCAATCATAAGGAGTTGAAAGAGACACTCTATCATTTGTTGTTGGCCGAACGAAAGGATGTGTTCTGATGAAGATTGCACCGTTGAGGGAACGCTTGTCATTTCAGATTCGACAGATTGTTCAAGATGAGATTGGCAATGAAACTTCGACATGGATACCTTTATTTGACCGGTGGTGCTCTTGTCGTCCTCTCACCTTGACCGAAAGGGATGGGAGTGTGACGAAACTGGAACAAGAGAAAGTCCAGTTCACCCTCAGGTATGAAAAGGCAATTCTTGGACTTCATTCCTTAACGACTCACATTCAATTTCGTGGTCAAACCTATGAGATTGAGTCTATTGATGGAGATACAGTGCGACGTCAACTGATTTACATCGTCGCCATTAGGGAGAATAGTTATGACTAGAGTTGAACTAGATTCACTAGAAACTGCCATCACATATGAGCTGGCGGAATTTGTAGAGGATACAACAGAGGTGATGCGTGAAGTTGTAGAGGAAGTCACCCAGGAATCCATCGTAACCTTGAAAGCAACGTCTCCTAGAAAGAGTGGTTCTTATGCCAAAGGGTGGAAGAGTAAAGCGACGATTGATACCAGTACAGGACTAACCAAGACCATTCATAATCGAACGCCAGGTCTGACACATCTCTTAGAAAATGGTCATGCCAAAAGCTCTGGTGGGCGAGTTGAGGGGATAAAGCATATCGCTCCCGTTGAGAAACAAGCGATACAATCCTTAGAAGAAAAGCTGAGAAAGCGAGTGTGATAGGACATGTTACTGAGTGAAATGTACTCCATTCTCAAAGAATTACAGCTCCCACTCGCCTACCATCATTTTGAAGAAGGGAGTCGTCCAAGACCACCGTATCTAGTATATTTGGTGACTGATTCAGAAAATCATGGTGCAGACAATTGGTCTTATCATAAGCAGACTAACCTGCTAGTGGAACTCTATACCACTAAGAAAGATTTAGCAATTGAACAAAAGGTGGAGTCATTATTTGACAGCCACCTTATTTATTTTGAAAAAGTAGAGACCTATATCTCATCAGAGAAACTCTACCAAATAACCTATTACATCACATTACATGGAGGATAATATGGCTGAAAAGAATAAGGTCACCTTTGGACTACAAGATGTCCATTGGGCAGAAGTTACAAGCGAAGGTTCTGATGGTACGTTGACATACGGCAATGTAGAACGACTTCGTGGTGCTGCAGAATTAACCCTCGAACCAACAGGAGATAAGGGTTCTTATAAGGCAGACAATATCAATTTTTATACAACAGAGTCAAATGATGGCTATGAGGGAACACTAAAAGTTGCCCTTCTAACGCAGGAATTTTTGACACGAGTCCTTGGAGAACAGTTGGATGCGACGACGAACACCATTTCAGAGATCGCAAACAGCGAAAAGAAAAATTTTGCGTTGATGTTCCGTTTTGAAGGGGATAAAAAAGAAACATTACACGTTTTGTATTATTGTTACGCATCTCGTCCGACTGTTGGTTCAAAAACCAAGTCTGGTTCAGATATCAATGAGGTAGAGTTGACCTTTACTGCCAGTCCTCGCCCACTTGATAAGGTTGTACGTCGACGAACAACAGAGGAAACGAGCGATGAGATTCGTGAAAACTGGTTCAAGGCAGTTTTTGAGCCTCGTAAGTAAGGGAGAAGGCAATGAGAGAAAGTATTACCATAGCAGGCACGACCTACGAGTTAGCAACCAATGCCTATACCCCAATCGCTTATAAAGAGCAGTTTGGTAAGGACTATTTTCAGGATCTCTTTTCTATGGTCAATAGTCAAGCTATCTTGGATAAGCTAGACCAGCTGGAGGAAGGGGAAGAACTCAAGGCAAGTCAGGTTGATGTGTCTATCTTATCTGATTTCGATATGACATTTTTCCATCGAATCTTTTGGGTCTTTGCGAAGTCAGCCAATCCACGAGTGAAACCATTTGTGGATTTTTATATGGAGATGGAAGAATTTCCAGTGCAGGATGTAGCCCCTGTCTTGATGAATATGTTGAACCAAGGGATGTCAACCAGAAAAAAGCAGATGAAACAGAAACAGCGAGTGAAGAAATCTTCACAGTAGAGAGTTATTTCTCCTGTTGTAAGGAGACTGGTCTGACCATTGACGATTTAAAACATATCTCTATTGGGATGGCACTTGACTACCAAACGGACTATGTGGAGATGCGTACTCGAGAAACTTCTCAAACACGCCGGGCAACTCAAGCTGATTTTGATAATTTCTGATGGTAGAAAGGAGGGTCTATGGCTGGAAACATCAAGGGAATTACGATTGAAATTGGTGGCGATACCCAACCCTTACAAGATGCACTTAAGGGTGTAAACAAACAAGCATCTGAAGCTTCCAAAGAACTAAGACAGATTGATAAGGCTCTCAAGTTTGATACTGGCAATGTCACTCTTCTGACGCAAAAGCAGGAAGTCTTGGCAAAACAAGTCGAGACAACCAAAGAAAAATTGTCAACGCTCCGTCAAGCCCAATCACAGGTGGAAGCTCAATTTAAGGCTGGGGATATTGGGGCAGACCAGTACCGTGCCTTTCAACGTGAGGTGGAAACTACTCAAAGGCTGTTAACGTCCTATGAAACTAAGTTAGCTGATGTATCATCAACACTTGAGAATCACGGTCGAGCTAGTAGTTCAGCGGCTCACCAATTAGATAAACTCCAAGTGGAGCAGGGGCAGCTAGCAAGTGAGATGAACAAGGTCACGTCTCAATTTGAGTTACAAGAAAGTGCTTTGTCATCCAATAGTTCCGAAGCAGAACGCAATGCCATAGCCCAACAAAAGATTGGAGCACAGTCAGAAATTGTTTCTAAACAAATTTCCAATCTCGAAAAGCAACTAGCCCTGACAAAGAGTGAATATGGTGAGAATTCCATTGAAGCCAATAAGATGGAAGCTGAGTTGAACCAAGCAAAGACCGCACTCAATAACCTGAACAATGAGATGGATGAGACCAAATCCTCTGCCGATGGTGCTCAGGATGGCATGAAAGCCATGTCTGACACCATTCGGGCTGAGGCACTTCAAGCGACCAGTGAGAAGCTAGCAGACATCTCTCAGAAAATCTTCGAAGTCGGAACAGAGTCCATGTCTGCGGCAGCTCAACTTCAAGCCAGCAATGCCCAATTCTCTACCGTATTTGGGGATATGGAGAATGCTGCTAAGGTTGCCCTCAATAAGATTGGGGAAGAGATGGACATTGTTCCAGAGCGTCTTCAAGGCTCCTTCACTCAAATGGCTTCCTTTGCCAAAACCTCTGGGATGGATACGGCTCAAGCTTTGGATCTGACCACTCGTGCCACCAGAGCAGCGGCTGATGGGGCAGCATTTTACGACAAATCCATCGAAGAAGTCACCGAAAACCTACAGTCCTTCCTCAAAGGAAACTATGAAAATGACGCAGCTCTAGGCATTTCTGCGACAGAAACCACTCGTAATGCAGCGGCGAACAAACTCTATGGAAAGTCCTTCAATGAACTATCAGAAGCTCAGAAGCAGTTAACCCTCCTTCAAATGGTAGAGGACGGCAATGAACTCTCTGGAGCCTTGGGACAAGCTGCAAGGGAATCAGACGGACTGGAAAACGTTCTGGGTAACTTAAGACAGTCTGGAACTAATGCTCTAGCAGCAATCGGTCAACCGATTCTGGAGATGCTTATTCCAGTCTTTCAAAGTTTGGCAGACATTGTTAGTCAACTAGCGACTTGGTTTACCAACTTATCCAGTCCCATCAAGGAAGTCGTCATTATCTTCACAGGTATTTTAGCCGTGGTAGGGATGTTACTTCCTGTTTTCTTGGGCTTACAGGTTGCGGCAGCTGCTATGGGGACAACCGTTGTTGGAATGATAACGGCATTTTTGCCGATTGTGGGGATTATTGTTGGTATTGTAGCTGCCATTACCTTGCTGATTGTTGGGTTAAAAGAACTCTGGACGAATCACGAAGGCTTTCGAACGGCTGTGACGGAAATCTGGAATAGTATCTATGCCTTTCTGTCCATGATCATCCAGCAGATTTCTAGTTTTGTTATGTCCATCTGGGGAACGCTAACCACATGGTGGACTGAAAACCAGCAATTGATTCTAAATGCTGCAACCACGGTATGGAATGCTATCACTACGGTTATTCAAACGGTGATGACTATTCTTGGACCGCTCATCCAAGCAAGTTGGGAGAATATCAAACTCATCATCGTAGCCGCTTGGGATATGATAAAGATTGTGGTCGAGACTGCTATCAATGTGGTACTTGGTATCATCAAGGCAGTCATGCAGGCTATCACTGGTGATTGGACTGGCGCTTGGGAAAGCATCAAACAGGTCTTGTCGATGGCATGGGAGGGCATCAAGTCCCTTATTTCCTTAGCCCTCAATTTTATCACCCAGTACATCTCAACTGCTTGGACAGGCATCAAGAATACCATCTCAAATGTACTATCTGCCATTAGTTCTGTCATTTCATCAATCTGGTCAGCTATTCAGTCGATAATTTCTAGTGTCCTGTCTGCGATTGGTTCAACAGTATCAACCATATGGAATGGTATCAGTAATACCGTATCCAACATTCTGAATGGGATATCCAATACAGTTTCATCTGTTTGGAACGGTGTGAAAAATACCATTTCAAGTGCTATCAATGGTGCAAGAGATGCCGTGAGTAATGCCATCAATGCCATTAAAAATCTTTTTAACTTCCAAATCAGATGGCCACATATTCCCCTTCCTCATTTTCGAGTATCAGGTTCAGCCAATCCACTCGATTGGTTGAAGGGCGGAATTCCAAGAATTTCTATAGATTGGTATGCCAAAGGAGGAATTTTAACCAAACCAACCGCATTTGGAGTAAACGGCAATAGCCTAATGGTAGGTGGTGAGGCTGGAAAAGAAGCAGTCTTGCCATTGAATGAACAAACGTTAGGTGCAATTGGTCGAGGAATTGCAAAGACCATGACAAGCAATCTACCGACCATTCACATCACTATTACAGGTAACACAGTAAGAGAAGAGACTGACCTTCATCGACTAGCGGAGATGGTTGGAGAGAAACTAGTATATGAATTAGAACGTCAGCAAGGATTGAGAGGAGTGAAACCATGATTAGACATAATGCATTAACCATTGGTGGAGTGTCCACGAGTTCTTTTCCTTTTAAGGTAATCGTGGAAGATAGTCCTTCAATCACAGTAAGTGAAAGTAAGACGCAATTGATAGAACACCAAGGCCTGTCAGGAGCGGTTCTTCAAACCAATCCTCGCAGAAGTGTCATGGAACTGATCTACACCCTCTATCTTGTAAAACCTAGTGAAGAACAGTTATTATCCTTTTTGAAGCTATTTTTGAAAGAAGGATTTTGGCTTGAGAACGCTAGTTTCAAGACCATACGCTTTTGGTGTTACAAGGTACACCATACTCCAGTTCAAAAGGATAAGCTGGGGGTGTATGAGTTTAAGGTTACATTTTCTTGTCACCCAACCAAGTGGTTCAAAACGACGACCTCGCAGGTGTTTAGGACTAGTGGTACTTTGAGAAGTCAAGGTTCAGCCATTGCTTTTCCGAAGATTACCATAAGTGGCAACTCGACTAGTGAAACTAGCTTTACGATTGGGGATGATGTCATACGCTTGGAGCGATTACAAGAAACACTCATTATGGATAATAATCCTAGTCAGCCAAGTTTTAAGACACAGAGAGGTCAGCCTGTAAAATGGTCTGGCGATTTTATTTCCATTGATGCGGCCAGAAATGACTCGGTTGGAGTTGTCTTAGGTGCTGGCATCACATCATTAACAATAGAAATGAATTGGGGGTGGGCTTAGTGTTATCATTATTGGACAAAACTGTTCGAACGGCAAAATGGCATGGAAAACCACTTCCTGAAACCATTAAGGCAAGTGTCAAGGAAACCTTGAATGGGGATTTTGTTTTGACCTTTACCTATCCAATTACGGATAGTGGTTTGTATCGTGAGGTTAAAGAGGATTATTTGGTTCGAAGTCCAGTACCAGTATTAGGACACCAGTTGTTTCGAATCAAGAAAATTATTGAAGGTGATTCAACTCTAGAAGTGACAGCTTATCATATTTCAGATGATGTCATGACTAGAATTGTTTCTCCTTTTTCTTGTGAACAAGTTGCCTGTGCAACAGCTCTCTCTTCTCTAGTCATGGCGAGCAAGTCTCCACTGGGAGATTTTTCTTTTACAAGTGATATTGTCAAGAACAGAACCTATACAACAGACAAGGAACAGACGCTTTACTCCACACTACTGGATGGTAAACACTCTATCCTTGGAACTTGGGAGGGAGAATTGGTTCGAGATAACCTTGCCCTATCAATTAAAAGTGAGCGAGGACAAGACCGTGGAGTTGTTATCTCTACTCACTACAATTTGAAAAAGTATCAACGAACCAAAGAAAGTTCACAGGTTATCACTCGTATCCATGCCACTTCAAGTTTCAAACAAGAGGGGGAGGATAGGGAGACTGTACTTCAAGTCACTGTAGATAGTCCGTTGATTAACTTCTATCCTTTCATCAATGAAGTGACCTATACAAATAATAGCGTCAGAACTCGTCAAGAGTTAATAGAGTGGGCTAGTAGCAAGTTTCGCTTAGAGGGAATTGATAAACCAAAAGATGCCATCATCATTGAGGCATTTGAGTTAGATGGTCAAACGGTTCATCTAGGCGATACAGTGACTTTAAAAAGCAAGCTACACGGGATTGATGTGAGGAAGAAAGCCATCGCCTATGATTATGATCCTTTAGCTAAGAATTACCGCTCTATCACATTTGATGATAAGGCAAGTATCGGAACAGGTAAAACTGGCGGTAGCTTAAGTACACTAGCAAATAATCTACTTGATGGGAATAAGCGGAGTGAGGATGTTGCCGTTGAAATTGCTCTTGAGAATGCCAATAGAGCCTTTGATGCGGAATTTGAGAAACGTCAAGTAGCCATTGATAACGCTATCGAACAGGCTCAAAGTCATGGTGAGGTCTATGCGGATCGATTAAAGGCTAGAATTGATAGTGAACTTTCTATTATTCACCAACAGATGCGACAACAGGAAGAGGAGCAGCAACGCACAACTCGTGATTTATTGGCAAAGGCTGGGATTAACACCAACCTAGCTACAGAAGCCAAACAAAAAGCAGAACAGGCTCAAACTGGGGCGACTGAAGCCATCAGGAGGGCAGAACAAGCCAAGCTTGATGCCATTCAAGAAGCTAACCGCTTGACTGTAACGGAGCGTAGTCAGATAGAGTCCAAAATTGCGACAGCAAAATCACAAGCTATCTCTGAAGCTAGTCGATTGGTTGATGTAGCAAAATCACTGTTGAGTGGACAGTTGGCAACTGTCAGTACCAATCTCTCGCAAACCAAGGAGGAAATAAAACTTCTTGCGAGTAAGCAACTTGTAGATAGTCTGACTGGTCGAGTAACCGGTGCAGAATCCATGATTCAAGTGCAAGCAGACCAAATTTCCCAGCGTGTTAAAACCAGTGATTTTAACCAAGCAAAACAGAGAATCGAAACTGCCGAGTCGTCTATTACGCAATTGGGGAATCGGATAACGACTGAGATTCGAGAGACCATAGCTAAGATTCCAGTTGATTTTGGTGGTCGAAATTACATACTAAAAAGTGATACTTATATTACATCCGGGAGTAAGTTTCTGGATAGTGCTTCGGACTTTATCGACTATGCTCAGGCAGGGAAGTTTGTGACGATCAGCGTTGATATAAAGGGGGAAAATCTGTCGCCTGATGAAAGGGGACAGTCTAGGATAGGCTGCGAGCTACGCTTGACTTTATCCAATGGCAATCCTCTCTATCTAAACTGCTATAAAGTTGTTTCAGCAACCCAACCTCGCGAGCGGATATACCGAACGGTTCGTATTCCTGATGGTGTATCGGTTGTTAGTGTAGCAAAGCTCAATCTTTTTGTGCAAGTCAGAGGAAATGCCTTAGCTGGAAGACCAAAGTTTGAACTTTCTTCTATGCCTACAGACTGGTCACCTGCTCCTGAGGACTTAATCACAGATCTTAGCCAAACCAGAACGCTAATTACTCAGACAGCTGAGGGACAAACTCAACTGTCTACAAAGGTCATTCATACTGAGAATAAAATGATGAATGCTGAAACCCAAATCAGGCAATTGTTGGGTGATGTGGCTAGTAAAGTATCAAAAACGGACTATGACAATCTCAAGAGTACAGTTGAGAATCATACGACAAGTATTAATCAGACGTCCCAGTCCATTTTACTTAAAGCGGACAAGACTTTTGTGGACGGTGTGAAATCTACGGCAGAAACCGCCCTTTCAAAAGCAACTAGCAATGCGACAATGATTAGTCAGACTAAGTCTGAGCTAACTGTTGCCACTGATGCCATCTCACAGAAAGTCGCAAAGACGGATTTTAATAAATTGACTGGTCGAGTAGCAAGTGCAGAATCCACTATACGTACACAGGCTGGGCAAATTGAACAACGACTAACAAGTACACAAGTTGAATCAGCTATTAACTCAAAAGGTTACCAAACCAAGTCACAGGTCGATTCCAATATTACTGGTCGTGGCTATCTAACCAGCAGTTCTCTCCAACCCTATGCGACGACAACTAGTGTGCAGAATTTGGTTAGAACCACCTCTGATAGTTTTACCCAGCGAATCAGTCAAACGGAAAGTAGAATCCCTACCTCAGTTTCGCATCGCAACTTGATAGCTGGTACTTCGGATAGATGGAGTGCTTATCAGACGATAAATGCCAATAGTAACTGGATAGCATCATTAGGAAGAGTTCAATTTGGAGATAGTAGTGGTATCTATGTTGGATCAAAAGTTCATTTATATGTTCATGTCTCAGCGGATGAGATTACATTTGACCCTGCGGTGACGACTCGTTCTATGAAACTCCAAGGTCCAATCTTAGATAATCAAAATTCTTGGACATGGACCAACTGGAATTTGTATCACCCTTTCTACAATAAGTGGAGCAGTAATCTGACAACAGGTAACAACTATCGCTTGATAAAATTGACCGCTACCGTCACTCAAGAGATGTACCAACACTCTAAAGGTTTTGAACTTCAAGTCAGAATCGATGGAGTTAAAACTGGTAAGTTCCATGTGAGAGCCTTAATGGTTTCAACTGGTGATATCTTTCCAGACTATTGGACACCATCGTTAGAAGACTTTACGACTTTAACCGCATTTCATGAAGTGCGGGATACTGTAAGCAGTCACACTCGAACAATTGGAGATCACACCAATCAAATCAGTCAGGTTGTTCAAACGGCTACTGGGATTGTGACACGAGTTGGCAATCTAGAAACAAGTCGAGCGACAACGGCTGCCGTCAATGCCATTCAAACTCAAGTTTCAACTCTTGCAGGGGCGTGGTCGGTTCGAAATCTGACCAGTGCAGGCACAGTTTTGAGCCAACTTAATCTCAATAAGGATGGGACGGTCAAAATCGATGGAAAACTCGTCCAAATTACAGGCACTACCTATATCCAAGATGGTGTCATTGCGAGTGGTAAGATTGCCAGTCTTGATGCAGGCAAGATTACGACAGGTATTATCTCTGCAGCTCGAATTGGAGCAGAAGCAATCACCGCGGATAAACTAAAGGTTGACCAAGCATTCTTTACCAAGTTTATGGCTACAGAAGCCTATCTCAAGCAGTTGTTTGCCAAATCAGCCTTTATAACCCAAGTGCAGTCAGTAACCCTATCTGCCAACAAAATTTCTGGTGGTATCTTGTCAGCAATCAACGGAGCCATGAAAATCAATCTGTCACTTGGAAACATCAAGTTCTTTACAAACTCTCCATCCATTTCTCGTGAGGTTAGTGGCTATCCTCACCAATGGGTTTCATTTGAAACAGGTACCTCAAACGGTAAGCCATGTGGTGTAACCATTATCGGTTCTAATCGATGGAACAACTGGAATGCCAATGACGGTGGCTTTGTAGGAATTCGAGCGTGGAACGGTACAGATACCGACCAAATTGATGTGGTAGGCGATAAGGTACGTTTAGCTAGTGCTCTATATACCAATCCAGATGGCTGGGAAATAGTAACGTTGCCTAACCGACTGAGTATTGATGCCTATAAAGCTTCTGACCGACCAAGTTCAATTTTGAATATCGGAGATATCCGCATCTATCGAAACAGTACAAGCTATGTCAGCTTGAAGGACGTACTTCATCAATTCAATCACAATTTTAAACACTTAGTAAACATCACTGGTCGAGGTGACGTCATCTTGACATGGGATACGATTAAATAAAGGAGTTCACAGATGAATCTAGAACAAATCAACCAATCACTAAAACTAACTATTCAGGAGCTTGTCACAAAGCTATCTGATGAAATTACCGCTAAGAACCTCATTGCCATCCAATTGGTGGAAAGGGATGAGGAACTTAGTCAATTGCGGAAAGAAAAACAGGAATTGACTGAGTTGTTAGAAGTTCAGACAAAACCTGAAGAAGGGAAAGGAGAATAGTTATCATGGCACTTCTCAATATTGACAAAGTAACAGAACCATTTGATTTGGAAACAGCTCTCGCTTACATGCGTAAGAATGGAGAGTTCATACGTTGTAGGACCGCAGAGCAGGATTTTTACATGTATCTTGAAGAAGTAAGGCGACCTGCCATTAAGAATGGAAAGCGGCAGTTGATTACAACTGAAACAGTTTGGGCATTTAATCAGTGGGGCAGTACCACATTAACACTGAACCTTTCTGATTTGTTCCATGATTGTTTCTATCTGATGCGGTTTGATGAGAACGGTCAACCAGATTGGTCAGACCCTACCATTGTGCAGGAGGGTTCAGTAGAAAGTGAGGTGACCGATGAAGGAATTGTTAACACTTAATAAGATTTTATTTTCCATGATTGGAGGCTTGATTGGTAGTCTATTTGGAGAGTTGGATGGCATCCTATATGCTCTACTGGTCTTCATTATTATTGACTATCTAACAGGAATTTTTGCGGCAGTTGTAGAGAAACAGTTGTCGAGTAGTATCGGTTTTCGTGGCATCTTTAAAAAGATAGCCATTTTATTTTTGGTTTCATTAGGTCATCTGATTGATACAGCTATTATCAAGCAGGGTGGAACAATTCGAACCATGGTCATTTTCTTTTATCTCAGTAATGAGGGGTTAAGTATCCTAGAAAATACCGTTCGAATTGGTCTACCAATACCTGAGAAACTACAAGCAATTTTAAAACAAATCAACGAGAGGTGAGAAGATATGGGAAAACATCTAGTCATTTGTGGTCATGGACAGGGGCGAACAGGCTATGATCCTGGAGCAGTGAATGCCAAACTAGGCATCACAGAAGCAGGAAAGGTTCGTGAATTAGCCAAGTTAATGGCTAAGTACAGTGGACAACAGATTGATTTTATTACCGAACAAAATGTTTATGATTATCGGAGTATTACTAGTATTGGTAAGGGATACGACTCGATTACTGAATTGCACTTCAATGCCTTTAATGGTAGTGCCAAAGGAACAGAAGTCTTAATTCAATCCTCCTTAGAAGCAGATAAGGAAGATATGGCAATCCTATCTCTGCTTTCACGTTACTTTCAATATCGTGGTATTAAGAAGGTAGATTGGCTCTATAATGCCAACCAAGCAGCGAGCCGTGGATATACCTACCGTTTGGTGGAGATTGCCTTCATTGATAATGAACAAGATATGGAGATTTTTGAAAACAAGAAAGAGGACATTGCGAGAGGTCTTGTATCAGCTATAACAGGAGTTGAAGTCAAGACAATAGTTCCCTCGCCCCCCAGTTCAACCGTTGGGAGTTCAGGAACTCCTTCAAAACCAATCTATCTTGTTGGTGATAGTCTTAGGGTGTTGCCTCATGCGACTCATTATCAGACTGGTCAGAAAATTGCCAACTGGGTCAAGGGGCGAACCTACAAAATCATCCAAGTGAAGAATGTTCACCAGTCCAACAGTAAGAGAGCTTATCTACTTGATGGAATCAAGTCATGGGTGCTTGAGCAGGATGTAGAAGGATCAACTAAAGGCCATAGTGAGCAGACCTATCAAGCACAGAAAGGCGATACGTATTATGGAATCGCTCGGAAGTTTGGTCTATCAGTAGATGCTCTTCTTGCATTAAATGGCTTGAAGAAGACGGATATTTTAAGAGTTGGACAAACTCTAAAGGTCAACGCAGCTTCAAGGACAACAACCGCTATTCCAACCAGTGTTGCCAGTCGTGTGGTTGCGTCAGCTTTATCTAAGGTCGGTCAAAAGGTGACTGTTCCATCTAACCCTTATGGCGGACAGTGTGTTGCCTTGGTGGATAAGATTGTTCAAGAACTTACGGACAAGAATATGTCCTATACTAACGCCATTGATTGTTTGAAGAAAGCAAAATCAAATGGTTTTCAAGTAATCTACGATGCTTGGGGTGTGAATCCTAAAGCAGGTGATTTTTATGTCATTCAGACGGCTGGTTTGGTATATGGTCACATTGGTGTCTGTGTGATGGATTCAGATGGAAAAAGTATTGATGGTGTGGAACAGAATATTGATGGATATTCTGACCATAATAAGAACGGAATCAATGACCAATTGGAAATTGGTGGCGGTGGTATCACTCGTCGTGTGAAACGTCAATGGATGGCGGATGGCTCACTCTACGATTCTACTGGAACAGTTAAACTTGGTAAAGTTGTTGGTTGGTTTAGAATTTCATAATTAAGATATAAGCCTGGTGGGAACATCAGGCTTTATTTTTTTGCCTTTTTTTCAAAAAGCGCGGAAAAATCGCTCCCAAACCTACCTAGTAAAGTAGGAGGAATATTTGTATTCCATGAACTATGGCATAAATTTATCAGGTCGAATTAGTTTGTCTGATAACTTGACTAATATCCTTTTTAGAGTGATATATAGTGTGCCATTACATAGGAAGGAGAGTAAATGTCCGTAAAGAAGATTAGAGTCAATAGACAAAAACATAGGAAGAGGGTCTGTGCCTACATTCGAGTTTCGACGACCAATGGAAGTCAGTTAGATTCATTAGAAAATCAGAAGCAGTATTTTGAAAACCTGTATTCCAATAGAGACGATATTGATTTTATAGGTGTTTATCATGACAGAGGTATATCTGGTTCTAAGGATAATCGTCCAAATTTTCAAGCAATGATTGAAGATTGTCGTAGAGGTAAGATTGATGTTATTCATACCAAGTCAATTGCACGCTTTGCCAGAAACACGGTTACAGTTCTTGAAATTAGTCGTGAACTGAAAGCGATAGGAGTAGACATATTCTTTGAGGAGCAAAACATTCATACCCTTTCAAGTGAGGGGGAAGTGATGCTTTCAGTATTAGCGAGTATTGCAGAGGACGAGTTAAGGAGTATGAGTGGCAATCAACGTTGGGCTTTTCAGAAGAAATTCCAACGAGGAGAGCTGGTCATTAACACCAAGCGATTCTTAGGATACGATGTTGACGAAAACGGTGAGTTGATTATCAATCCTGAAGAAGCCTTAATAGTAAGGGAAATATTTGCACTTTACCTTGCAGGAAATGGTACACATCGCATTGCCAAACAGTTAAATGAAAAGGGCGTTGGGACGGTCACAGGTGCTAAATGGCATGATACCACGATCCGTCAAATGTTAAGCAATGAAAAATACAAAGGTTCAGTCTTACTGCAGAAGTATTTCCATGATGGTGTGAATGGTCCTAAAAAATTGAACCAAGGCGAACTCGAACAATACTTTATAGAGGATAATCATGAAGCTATTATTTCCATGGAGGATTGGCAAACAGTCCAGGACAAACTAAGCAGTAGAAGATGGCAACAAGGTAGAAACAAAACCTATAAATTTACGGGGTTATTAAAGTGTCAGCATTGTGGTTCGACTTTAAAGAGACAAGTTTCTTACAAGAAAAAAATTGTTTGGTGCTGTTCCAAATACATTAAGGAAGGAAAAGCAGCTTGTCAAGGGATGCGTGTGCCAGAAGTAGATATTTCAAATTGGGAGATAACCTCAACTGTTACAGTGATAGAAAGGGATAGAAATGGGGAAAAGTATTACAGTTATTCCGGCCAAGAAAGTGCAGACCAGTGTTCCTCATCAGGTCAGAAAGAAAATCAATGTAGCCGCTTATTGCCGAGTGTCCACCGACCAAGACGAACAGCTATCAAGTTATGAAAACCAAGTTAATTATTACCGAGATTATATCTCCAAACACGAGGACTATGAGTTAGTTGACATCTATGCGGATGAGGGCATCTCAGCAACCAATACCAAAAAACGTGATGCTTTTAACCGGTTGATACAAGATTGTAGGGCTGGTAAGGTGGATAGGATTTTGGTCAAGTCGATAAGTCGATTTGCCAGAAACACCCTTGATTGTATCAAATACGTCCGAGAGCTGAAAGAACTTGGTGTTGGTGTGACTTTTGAGAAAGAGAATATAGACAGCCTGGATTCCAAAGGTGAAGTTCTCCTTACAATCCTTTCTTCCTTAGCACAGGATGAGTCACGCTCTATCTCAGAGAATGCGACGTGGGGAATTCGTAAGAAGTTTGAACGTGGCGAGGTGCGCGTGAATACCACTAAGTTCATGGGTTATGACAAGGATGATAATGGTAGGCTTATCATTAACCCGCAGCAAGCAGAAACAGTTAAATTCATTTACGAGAAATTCTTAGATGGGTATAGTCCTGAGTCCATAGCTAAATATTTGAATGACAATGAAATACCTGGTTGGACAGGAAAGGCAAATTGGTATCCAAGCGCAATACAGAAAATGCTTCAAAATGAAAAGTATAAGGGTGATGCCTTATTGCAAAAGACTTTTACAGTTGATTTTCTGACTAAGAAACGAGTTCAAAATGACGGTCAGGTTAACCAATACTATGTAGAAAATAGCCATGAGGCCATTATTGATGAGGAGACTTGGGAGACTGTTCAACTGGAAATGGCTAGACGCAAAACCTACCGAGATGAGCATCAGCTCAAATCTTATATCATGCAGAGTGAGGACAACCCATTTACCACCAAGGTGTTCTGCGGAGCCTGCGGGTCAGCCTTTGGACGGAAGAATTGGGCAACCAGCCGAGGGAAACGTAAAGTTTGGCAATGTAACAACCGCTATCGCATAAAGGGTGTTGAAGGGTGTTACAGTAGCCATTTGGATGAGGCGACACTCGAGCAGATTTTTCTAAAGGCATTAGAGCTACTAAGCGAGAACATTGATTTGCTTGATGGCAAGTGGGAGAAAATCTTAGCAGAGAATCGCCTACTGGATAAGCACTACAGCATGGCATTGAGTGACCTGCTTAGGCAGGAGCAGATAGACTTCAACCCCTCAGATATGTGCCGAGTGCTAGACCATATCAGGATAGGACTTGATGGTGAAATAACCGTTTGTTTCCTGGAAGGAACTGAGGTAGATTTATAAAGCAAACGAAAGGCTGTAACTACAGGGGGAAACCATTGTGGTTACAGCCTTTTTTGCGTTTTTGTGGTAAAATGATGAATGAACAGTATCAAATCGTTATCGGCAAAATTTTACCCAAACGATATAGAAAGCTATATTGCTTATAAAGCACCATTCATAGAGAAAATTTACGCTGAAATAGGACTATGAAAAATCTAAGTTTATCGAACTTAGCAAACTATAAGTTTCTAAGAGATAAAACCTATAAAACTTGTACGGATATTGTAGGGTAGGAAATGAAATCTTCCTCTATACTAAAATAAACCGAATGAAAAGGGGGATCGAAGTGAATATTATCAAGTCGTTTAACAATACGATTGATTATCTTGAAACAGTTCTTGATGATGAAATTGACGAAAAGAAAGTAGCACAGCTATCCGGATATTCGTACTCGATGTTTAGTCGCTTGTTTTCTATTCTGACCGAAACAACGCTCTCAGAATATTTAAGAAGCAGAAGATTGACGGAAGCAGCCGTTATTTTAAGAGATACGGACGAAAAGATTATTGATGTTGCCTTCAAATTCGGATATGAGTCATCGGATTCGTTTGGAACAGCTTTTAAGAATTTTCATGGATTTACTCCTTCAGAGGTAAGAAACGGGAAACCATTCAAATTATTATCACGAGTGCAATTATCACTCAGTGTAAGAGGAGGAAGAAGTATGAATATTACAATTCAAAAGAAAAAAGCATTTACAGTTGCAGGGATCAATGAAAATAACATCAATTCATCATTATGTTCAGGTATATGGGGGAAATTGTTTTCTAAGGTTAGCCATGAAGAAATCTCAAAATTAGGGACAGGAGAATCTGTTGGGGTTTGCCACGATATATTAAACCTTGATAATCATGATGTTTTAGAATCCAATACAATTAGCTATATGGCAGGCTATATTGTTAATGATGTGGATAAAGCAAGAAGCATAGGCTTAGATGTTTTGGAAGTGGAAGAAGCAGAGTATGCTGTTGTAGAATTAATAGGATCTGTTCCGGATTGTATTCATAACGGATGGAAATATGCGTTGGAAGTTTTCTTCCCTGAGCATGGTTATGTTCATTCAGGAAAACCTGACTTTGAATATTATTATGAAGGTGATATGGATAGTAAAGATTATAAAATGGAGCTTTGGATTCCGATAACTAAAGCTAAAAAAATACCAGTTAATCTATCTGATACCTTTTAACGATATCTCGATAGGACTTAAAGGCGAAATCGCGGTTCGCTTCCTGGAAGGAACTGAGGTAGATTTATAGAGTAAAGAAAGGCTGTGACGACAGTGGGAAACCACTGTGGTTACAGCATTTTTTGCGTTTTTGTGGTAGAATCAAATTGTAGAACAATTTGGAGGTCATAAGATATTGCAGACACTGGTTGAATTTGTAGCAATTGCAGAGGAAAAAGTGGTTGATAATTTCGATAGTTACATGCTGGAATTTCAAACTTTTATGGTCCAATCAGGAGTAATTGATTATGACTATCCATTTTTATGTGATAGCTGCTGTAATTACTATAACGTTTTGTTTCATAATCTTTGGCTTGAAGCATTGTTGCGGTTTGAATAGGAACGTCTGTTGTTCGTCCTGTACCTTCAATCACTAAATTATACCCTTTATCTCTCAAACGGCTTATGATCGCTTCTGTCATGCGATTAGAATAAGGGGTAACGTATTTTACTACGTCTTTTTCATAAAGTTTCACTAGTTCATCAAAATTAGGGTGCTGTTGTTTGAACGTATCATTATCAATGATAACAACATTTCCTTGTGTCTCTTCGGAAATTGCCGATCGCAAACTAGTTTTACCTGATCCTGGTTGCCCACCAAGTAAAAAAGCGGTTGGCGATTCAACCGCTAGTCTATTTTTAGTTAGTCGTTCAACATTCTTTTCTAAACGATCTTCAAATTGCTTTTCGGTGAAGTCAGTAATATTCGCCATGTTAAGCCACTTTCTCTTTTGTCAAAATTTGTTTTGAATATTGATTCATTGACCGCCAATACTCATGAATAGCTTGTAATTCTTCAAATGGTTGTTGAAATAAATCAACTTCTTGTGCCACTTCTAATTGATTTAAAAGATTCACTTCTAGTAAACGAGTATTTTTAGTATCTAGTTCATGGTTCAAAACATAGTTTAATACTCGATTATAAACGCTTGCCGATAATTCGTTAATGATCTCTATTTCAAATGTTTTTTCATACGTAACTGCCATTTCATTTTCACTCCTTTTTAAAGTTTATCAGGTAAATATTTCCGTATATATTCTTCTAAGGCTTGATCCATAACTTCTTTTACGTTTCCGCCATTTTTTGCTGTTTCAATTTTTATAATATGGTGTAAGTCAGCACGAACACGAACCGTCTTATCTCCCATTATATCTTTTTTTGCACTGATTGGTGTATCATTTCGTTTTGCTTTTTGTGCGCCTAAATTTCCCACAATCACTCACTTCTTTCTATTTCTTCTTATTCTTATTTTATCATCAACAATCACAAATCACAAGTGATTTGTGATTAATCACTTGTGATTTGTGATTCTATTCTTTTTCGTTTTCTAATTGAATAATTCGCTCAAGCATTTCAAAAAATACGTTCTCATACATGGATAAAACTTTTTTGTCATAGCCTTTGTGTTCTGTAATTCCATTTTTAGACCAGGTACTTACTTTATTACTTCGCTTGATAATATTTTGGAAAACCAAGTTATCTTCTTTATGTTGCTTGTACAGTTCTTCCAGGTTTGATTTTATCGTTGCGCTGTCCGTATCAACTAAATAAGGAACAAAACCGATCATATCTAGTCCAGGGTTAAATTGTTCTTGTAAATCAATCAAATAGGAAATATAGTTTTGAATGTTGTTTGTACTTTCTTCTTCTGCTTGTAAAGGGATCATAACGTAATCACTCGCCACGATTGCATTATTTGTATAAACGCTTGGCGTTGGTACAGTATCAATAATAATGAGATCATAGTCACTTTTTAAAGGTGCTAAAAGAGTAGCAAGCAATCTACTTTCATTTTCAAAAGTCCATGAGCGAGTTAATTTTGGCAGTAACATCAAATCAAACGTGCCAGGGATCAAGTCTAAATTATCAGTCAAATGAACAATAGAAGAAGCCAAGTTTCCATTTTTCAGTCCTTCATAAAAATTAACACGTGGCAATTCTACCTTAAATGTTTTTGCTAAGTCTTTTGTCAATGTTGCTTGTAAGTCCTTATCGATCATTAAAACTTTTAAATTAAATTTGTCTGTCAAGTAAGCAAACATAGTCGATAATTTTGACTTTCCAACACCACCTTTAAAATAATTGTTTAAGATAACAATCGCTTCATTTTTACTGTTTAAAATACGTCTTAATTCTTCAAGTATTTTGAGTTCTTCCTTCTCCATAACTACGCCCCATTCTTTTTTTGTATAGTAATATTGTATCATTAGGAATCACTTGTGATTTGTGATAAGTGATTTGTGATTAATATATAAAAGCCCTCTTTAAAGGGCTTTTATGCTTATTTTGAAAAAGAGATAAAATCAATATATCCCTTTTCTCCGATTTTTACAACGGCATTGTAGGACTTTCTATCTTTCGTTTTGATTCCTTTTACCAGGGTTTCTTTTCCCTCTAGTAATTCTTTTACATTTGTTTTGGTGAGTTTTTTCTTTCTAAAATGTTCAGCTAAAGTGAAGGTACATTCAGGATAATTTGAACAACCATAAAACGATTTTTTTAATACAATATTGTTGCCACACTTAGGACATTTTCCTACAAGGGGTCCCGAGCGCTTAGTGGGAATTTGTACCCCTTATCGATACAAATTCCCCGTAGGCGCTAGGGACCTCTTTAGCTTCTTGGAAGCTGTCAGTAGTATACCTAATAATTTATCTACATTCCCTTTAGTAACGTGTAACTTTCCAAATTTACAAAAGCGACTCATAGAATTATTTCCTCCCGTTAAATAATAGATAACTATTAAAAATAGACAATACTTGCTCATAAGTAACGGTACTTAAATTGTTTACTTTGGCGTGTTTCATTGCTTGATGAAACTGATTTTTAGTAAACAGTTGACGATATTCTCGATTGACCCATTTTGAAACAAAGTACGTATATAGCTTCCAATATTTATCTGGAACATCTGTGGTATGGCGGGTAAGTTTTATTAAGACACTGTTTACTTTTGGTTTAGGATGAAAGCATTCCGCTGGCAGCTTAAGCAATTGCTGAATCGAGACTTGAGTGTGCAAGAGCAACCCTAGTGTTCGGTGAATATCCAAGGTACGCTTGTAGAATCCTTCTTCAACAATCAGATAGATGTCAGACGCACGGCTTTCAAAAACCACTTTTTTAATAATTTGTGTGCTTAAATGGTAAGGAATATTCCCAACAATTTTATACCTCTGTTTGTTAGGGAATTGAAACTGTAGAATATCTTGGTGAATTAAAGTGACACGAGTATTCAGTTTTAATTTTTCTGACGATAAGTTGAATAGATGACTGTCTAATTCAATAGACGTTACCTGTTTACTTATTTTAGCCAGTTTCGTCGTTAAATGCCCTTTACCTGTTCCAATTTCGTAAACGGTATCGGTTTCTTTTAAATTCAATTGTTTTATTATTTGGTTGAGTACTTTTTCACTCGTTAAAAAGTTTTGAGAATATTTTATATTTTTGTTCATGTAATCTCTCCTGAAGTGATTACATCTATAAACAAATACAGAAGTTAAACGATTTGTTTGTAATTTTAGTTATCTGTTTAAAAAGTCATAAGATTAGTCACTGGTAGGAATTAATCTAACGTATTTATTTATCTGCGTAATCACTGTTTTTAGTCTGTTTCAAAACAGTAGATGTTTTATCTACATTACGCATTTGGAATACCAACATGACGAATCCCTCCTTCTTAATTACAAATTTTTAGCATCTAATTTAACTTCAATTCCTATTATACAAAATTTTAAGATAACTTTCAATCCCTTTCGTCTATTAGTATAGAAGAAAGCTCTCAGCACATGTGGAGTGTGTTGCTCTGCTCGTAAAAGCCTAGAAACCTTTGAACGAAAGGGATAATGAAAAGCCTTGATTGTAAGGCTTTTTGCTTTGTGGTGGGAAAGTATCAGAGTAACTATTTCAGTTGAAGTAGTTGATGTGCTGGTGGATTTTAGAGGGATTTATTTCCGTAGACGCAAGGGGGGACATGAGATAAGGAGTATGAGGGAATAGATGTCCCCACCCCTTCCTAATTTGGAAATCAAGTAGAGTGTGTTCGAGGACAGTTAAAACAAGTTATATGGCATAGAATAAGAAAAATTAAGGTAACTAAGTTTATTATGTTATTGAGAAAAGGATTGATTTAAATGAGGTATGATGTTGCATTTGGGAGCTTTTGTTCTAGAGCCAGTCGGTTTATTGTTGGAACTGATTGAAAAAGAAAACAATCGTTGTTAACTTTGGCGAGTCCGACAGTTGTTTTAATATAACTTTGAGCTAGCCACCGTCTTAAACGGTTCTACTAGTGGGGTGAGTTTGAGCTCACCTCTTTTTCTATTTCCATATAACACCAATAGAAAGAAAAATAAAAAAAACATGGCCTTTATTCATAAAGTTGAAGATAAAGTTTCGTAGAATAGGATAAGTTTACCTTGGGTATTTTTCCTATAATAGTTGACAGAAAGGCATCCCAAAGGGGATGATGGGTATGTTTAATGAAGCTTGCAATTTTAGGTGCTGGTATGATTGTGAAGGATGTTCTGCCAGTCCTTACACAGATTGATGAGATTTCCTTGGAGGTTATTTTATCTAGTTCTCGGAGTTTGGAGGAAACAAAAAATCTTGCAGCAACCTACAAGATAAAAGAGGTGACGAGTGACTATGACAGCATTCTGTCCAATCCTGAGATTGACACCGTCTATGTTGCCTTGCCAAATCACCTTCACTATCACTATGCCAAGCAAGCCTTGGAGGCGGGGAAACATGTGATTTGCGAAAAGCCGTTCACACTGAGGGAGAGAGAATTGGATGAGTTGCAGGCAGTGGCTCAAGAAAAAAATCTATTCTTGCTGGAAGCCATCACCAACCAATACCTGCCGAATTTTCAGGTCATCAAAGACCAGTTGGCAAATCTTGGTGACATTAAAATTGTTTCCTGCAATTATTCCCAGTATTCTTCGCGTTATGATACCTTTAAGCGGGGCGATATCTTGCCAGCCTTTGACCCTCAAAAAGGTGGTGGCGCTTTGAGAGATATTAACATCTACAACATCCACCTGATGGTCGGCTTGTTCGGTCGTCCCAAGTCGGTCTCTTATGCGGCGAATATGGAAAAAGGAGTTGATACTTCAGGCATTCTTTCCCTTGATTATGGCGATTTTCAGGCCATTTGTATCGGTGCCAAGGATTCATCGTCAACCATTTCGTCAACGATTCAGGGAACGGACGGTTTTATCCGCATCGATGGACCGACCAACGAACTGCCGTCAGTCTTTGTCCAAACAGGAAAAGACAAGGGACAAGTTTTAGATAAAAATGCTGGTCAGCACAGGATGTATGCCGAATTTGTTGAGTTTAACCGAATCATTACTGAGCGTGATGTTGAAACGATGGCAAAGCAATTTGAGCATAGTCGTCAGGTGTTGGCGATTGTTGATGAGGTCAGTCCCTATCAGCTGGCTGATTGAGGAAGTAGTCTGGTCGACCGTGTTTGCGGTATTGACTGGGGCTGAGACCAGTTTGTTTTTTAAACTGCCGATTAAAATAGGTTTGGTTGCCGAAGGCTAAAATCTGACTGATTTCGGTAAAATTGTAGTCCGAGTAGCGAATCATATTTTCAGCTGTTCGAATGCGTTGGTTATTGATATAGCTTGTAATGGTCATGCCTGTCTCATCCTTGAAGAGTCGGGACAGGTAGTTAGGCGATAGATTGACCGAATCGCTCAGGTCTGGCACAGAAATCTTCTCATGGAGATGTTGGTCGATATAGTCCAGACAGGTCATGACTGGTTTTGAAAATATCCGCTGGTGTTGCACTTGTTTCACTTCCTTAAGGAAATAGGCAATCATTTTCTGCTGGATGCCCTTAATTTCTGTGAACTCCTTAGCCTCATCCATCTGGTGGATGAACAAATCACTAATATTGTACGCTTTTTCCGCCTCGACACCAGCTTCAATGACAAATCGAGTGGCAAGGGTGGCGTTGGCGATAAACATATAGCGACTACTTTGGAGGGTGTTCTTAGAGAGGCTGACAGAACGCATTTTTTCAAAGATGCGTTCCCCTTCAGTCAGGGCTTCGTCCTTACCTTGAGCAAGGAGATGGTATTGACGCATATCTTCCGAATAGGAATCGAAGTGCTTGAACTGATTCTCACGATTGAGATAGGTCATGTAGGCTAATTTGGCTGAGACGGAGTTTTTCTCTAACATAGCCCTATCATATCATAAATTATCAACAAACTAAAAAGAAAGGTTTTATGATGAAAAAATCACTCCCTGTATGGCTCAGTGTTGGTGCCTTTACCATTCTGACTTATCTTTCCATTTATACCAATTTTTGGAAGACGGATGCTGGTGGGACAGCAGTTGCGACTGGTCAGGTTGATATTGCTGACTCGGAAACGCATACTGATAGTCTAGATTCGGATTCAACCACTTCATCAAACCAAGTGACCATTTTACTGGATTACCAACGCATGGCGGGGTCGGCATCAAACCAGGTGGCAATCTGGGTCGAGAACCAGGCTGGTGAAGTCGTCCGAACCCTGTCGGTCAGTCGCTTTACGGCTCAGGGAGGTTTTTCTCGCCGTCCCGATAGTCTAAATCATTGGGTGTCAGCAGTTCAAGCCAGTCAGCTCAGTCAACAGCAACTGGATTTGGTGACAAGTCCAACGCCGTCAACAGGGGAAAATACCTATATTTGGGATGGCAAGACTGACGATGGACTGGGACTTGAAGATGGTCTATACACCATTTATCTGGAGGGAACCCTCTACTGGGAGAGCAATGTCCTCTTCCAGCAAGACATCGTCCTTGAAAATGGTTTTTTTTCCCTAGTTGGAGACGTAACTAGCGTCTATTCGAGTGATGATTCCTTTAACAAGGAGATGATTCAGGGGGTAAGTGTCAATGTCTAACTATCTCTATCAGCTTTACCATTTCTTTCATATGGATACCGTCTTTACCATCCAACTGGCGAGCCAGCGTTCCATGGATAAGGTTGAAGTTGCCCAAGTCTCGCAAGCCCTGCACCAGACTGACCAATTTTTAAAGAGTGTGGAAGAATCACTTTCTGCCTTTCTCGAAACCAGTTCACTCAGTCGTTACCGTCGTCGAGAGCCTGTCATCAATGATAAACTGGCGACCATCATTGGTCTAGCTCGACATCTTGAAGAAAAATCAGGTTATCTCTTTCATCCCTATGATGAGCGAGGTTTCAATCCCACCTCCTTTGTCAAAGGCTGGGCTGTTGAGGAAGTTGTCAAGGGCATCTGGACTGATTTGGTCAATCAAGGGGTCTTGGTTTCAATCATCTTAAACGGTGGCGGTGATATGTTTTGCTTTAGCCAGGAAAACAATGATTTTGAATGGAAAGTTACCGTTGCCCCTCCAAATGCCCGTTTAAAAATGGATAAGGTAATTTCTCTAAGGCAAGGTGGGGTGGCGACATCAGGGAAAAGTCAACGAGGCAATCATTTTTGGAAGGGAAAGTCCAATTCCCTTGCTCAAATCACCCTAGTCGGTCAGTCTTTGGTTGACATGGATGCCTGGTCAACCCTGTTGATGACCCTGTCGGATGAGGAAGTTGGGGCATTTATCAGACAACACGCCCTGACTGCAACCCTAGTGACTAATGATAATCAGATTTTACAGTATAATGGAGGTCTTTTATGTTAAAACATCATCGGTTTTACCTAAATTGTTTGTGGCTAGGTTTGCTCTTTTTGATTCCCCTACCAGCAATTAGCCTACTCTTTGCACAACTTAGTTTGGATGGCAGAAGTCAAGTCGGCGTTCTCTACGGCTTGGTTGCCTATGTCTGGTTTTTAGTGGTCATTTGGCTGTCCTCCAGACCCAGTTGGTTAGATCGTTTAATTGGTTTGCCTGATATGTATATCATTCACGGGATAACCAGTCTTTTTGCTCTGGGCTTGAGCCACCTCCATAAATGGTTGCTCCCTTCGGAAGACCTGCCTAAGTTTTTAGGAGATATCGCCTTTTATCTCTTTCTGACCCTGATTGCCTACTCCCTTATTTTTATGGCGGGTTGGCTGACCAGTCGCTGGGTCTGGCTGGTAAATCTCAAGCGGTTCTTAGAAAAGCTCTTCAAACACGAGTTTAGCATTTGGATTCATCGCCTGAATCTTCTTGCTGTGATTCTAGTTTATCTTCATATCTGGGTCATTGATTATATCCGTCAAGCCACTGGTTTTATGGTGTTAATCAGTCTTTATACCCTCTTTGCCCTTGGTTCATATGCCGTTTTTAAGCTAAAGAAGTGGCAGTCTGGTGTATTGCTTTCCCTAGAGTATCTGGATGATGGTTTGCTGAAACTGGATGTTAAGAGTCAGAACCTGACCCGATTTAAAGCAGGGGATTTTATCTTCATTAGGTTTCCTAATCAGCCAGATTTAGCTGAGCCCCACCCCTTTTCTCTTGCGTGTTTTGATGATTATAGCTTTTCCCTCATTATCGACCAGGTGGGTGATTTTACTCAAGCCTTAGCTCGACTTGATATTGGAGAGGGACTTGAATTTACCCACGGCTACGGGGTACTTCATCGTTTCAAATCATCGCTTCTACGGCAGGATAAACTGGTTATGATTGCGGGTGGTGTAGGTATCGTCCCCTTTCTATCCTTGATTGAAAAAAATCCCCGTCAGACGATTCATCTGATTCATACCGTAAAAAATGGCAGAGCAAAAATTGCCTATGACTGGCTACAATGCCTAGCAACTAAGCGACCAAATTTCACCTATTTTGCTCAAGAGGGACGACTGGATGAGACCCAGTTGAAGGAACTCATCCCCCTAGACCGTGACAATTTTTTCCTCATTGCAGGTCCAATGGCAATGAACCGTGCCTACCAAAATTATTTGGTCAAAAATGGCATCCCAGAAGACCGCATCTTTTATGAAAGCTTTGCCTTTTAATACTCATTTAAAACATGTGGAGTGCGTCGCTCTGCTTGTAAAAGCTTAGAAACCTTTGAACGAAAGGGATAATGAAAAGCCTTGATTGTAAGGCTTTTTGCTTTGTGGTGGGAAAGTATCAGAGTGAGTAGAAGTGCTAGTATGAAATTATCTAATTCTATTTCCAATCCCCCTGTGGGGATATGTTTATTTCTATTGAAAAGGAATTTTTAGGAATAGAAACGTATTCACCAAGTCTATGAAACTAGAGTAGGGTTTAATCTAGGGAATTTAGTAGACTTTTCTTTATATATAAATGCAAAAACCTAATGTGATGTTTTATTAACAAGCTTTTAGTGATATAATTAGAGTAATAAGTGATATTTTGGTTGAAATCACTAAAGTAAAAGCCCGATTATTATGAACTATTTGAAAGGGGTAAATTAATGAATGAAGAAATTATATATTATGGTCCAGATGATTATGAGATTCTAGATGTTGAGGCGTTTGAAGCAAAACCTACAAGTGTATTTGGTAACCTTCCAGAAATTGCAAGACCATTATTAAGCAAAGCTAACACAATTTTTTCTCAAATAGAGAAGTTGCTCTATACTGCTCCATCATTTATTAATGCAGTAAAGTCAACAGTACCAGAAGAAGCCTTACAGGCTGTATTGTCTAAAGAGCAAAAACAAGCAATTGCAAAAGGTGCTTTAAAATTAATGACTAAAAAAGACGGTTCATTAATGGCAACATTGTTGAATACGGAAACTGGGAAAATTGCTGCGACAGTCCCCCTGGAAACTGTGAATCTTGCGCCAGAAATTACTGAATCCATTTCCAACTATTCGTCACAACTTCAAATGGCACGACTTGCGGAGCAGATTGAAAATGTTCAGCTTGCGATTGAGGATGTCAGAAAGGGGCAGGAGTCTGATAGGTTAGCTATAGCATACAGCTGTCAACAAAAATTAATTCAAGCAAGGGAAATTGTCAACCCACAGTTAAGAACTTCAATGCTTCTTCAGGTAATTTCTGATGCTGAAGATAGTCGCAATCTTTTGATGCTAAGCCAAAAATCTAATGTTTCTTTTATTCAAGAACAACCTGAAGATACTTTTGGTAAATTATTAAAAGGTGTTAAACAAGAAACAATTGATTCTAGAATAAGTGAAATAAGAGATGGACTATCTGCTGTAAATATTGTTTCTTTGTCAGCCGCAATGGCTTATAATGAATTGGGTGAAGAGAAGGCTGCTCAAAAAAGTCTCGAATACTTTGCACATTTTATAAATGATACATATCTAGCAACACCACATTTGGTGGAACGATTGGATTTACTTGATCCATCTCCAACAAATTATTGGACTGAAGAGTTACCTAAAATCAATGCAACAATATTAGAATTACCTAATAATTTAAAAGAGATTGAAACTGAGGATTTAACATGATAGAAAAAAATACGTGTAAAAAATGTGGTAGAATCATTCCAAAAGATTATAAATATAATAAGTGTGAATCATGTAGAAATAAGATACTGGGTGGAATACGTAAAGCTGGGAAAGTAATGGGTGGTATTGCTCTAACTGCTGCACCTTTTATATTAAACAAAGTTCTTGGAGGTAGAAAGAAATAATTTGCCCTCTTAGAAAGGAAATTTCCTAAATTGTATTACAATCTTAGTCTATTTGAAACAAGTTGAATACAAGTGCTATAAGCATAGGATTAAAACTCTTGCAATCGTTAGGTTTCAAGAGTTTTTTATTAGTTTTGAAATTGAATAATTTAGCTTTGCTTTTTACTAAATGTTTTTGCGGTATTGTTTAATGAAATCTATTAATTACATTTTCACTCGTCCATATTCTATTTTTAAATACCATATTAAAAAGGGAGAGATAGTTTTTACTTTCAATACCTATAAAGAATTGATTTTTTTACCGCGAGAGTGTATTATATGAATATAGTGTATATTATTCCTGTTTTATCTGTATTATGGAAAATTGGTGGAATGTATAGTACAAATGTTTCCGATATACAATTTTTGGGCTATCATTTCAACCACTAATATCTAGGAGAATTGATTATGAAAAGAATTTGTCTATTTTTACTTGTGTTCATTTCCTTTCTTGTAAGTGGTTTTCCTGTTAAAGCTAACCAAGAAAGTATTGATTACGGTAGTCTAAACTTAATTCCGTTCAATGGAAATAAGCAGATTGTGCTTGGTGAATTTGATACGTTAGGTAGGGCAACTTCCGCACATATTCAACTTCAGGATAAGGATGAACCTAAGAAGCGTAGGGAACCACGGATAAAATTTACTCCTGTTGGATGGCATAACTATAAAATTGCCTATGGTAATCAAGGTAAAAAATCTTGGCTTTTTAATAGGGGCCATCTGATTGGTTACCAATTTAGTGGTTTGACAGACGAAGGAAAAAATTTGGTTCCCTTGACTGCTTGGACAAATAGCGGGAACTATAAAGGAACAGATGATAGCAATTTCGAGAGCATGCTTTACTATGAAAATCGTTTGGATAGTTGGCTAGCAAATCACCCTCATTTTTGGTTAGATTATAAAGTAACTCCTATTTATTCCGGTGATGAGCTGATACCAAGGCAGATTTCTCTTCAATATGTTGGTTTGGATGAATCTGGATATCTAATAAACATAAACCTTGGAAGTCCGAAAGAGTCGGTAGATGGATATGGAATTACAACTGTCATCTTAGATAATTATTCTAAAAATGCAACAATAGATTATTTGAAAGGTACTGCGACACCATCCTTAGTTTCAACTGATGAAACTAGTCAAACTGCCTCCTCTAGTGTTGCGCCGGAATCACAACTAAGCGAAAGTAGTCAAGTAGCTCAATCTGAAACTCAGCTTGCTCCAGTTGTTTATATTGCTAGGAATGGAAATGCGGATGTTTATTGGTATTCTAAAGAAAACATGCCAGCCAATACCAATTTTGCAAAGGTTATTGAGATGTCAGAGGAACAAGCACTTAGTTTAGGCAAGCGACACACAACTAAAGAATAAATTAGTTAAGAAATTCATTATTCAATATAGAAATGGGAGTAGTTGGTTGACTTGCTCCTATTTTTATGATGTGGAATTCGTTTATTAATAGACATATCTTTTTTGTAGCTGTGACAGCGATATTGCAGTTTATTGTTGTTTTAATGGTATAATCAATTTATAAATATTAAAATATATGTTTGCAAGTGGTCGCCGAAACTAGTGTTGAATGAAGGAGGATAAAATGAACAATACATTACAATTATCGGAAGCGGATTACAAAGCGATTGAAAACAATGATTCAGGTTATCTAAATAGCAAAGGAGCAAATTTTTATCGCGATGGTGAATACGGCCTTGCTGCTGCCTACTATCATCTAGCGGCTAGTATGGGAAATTCAGATGCTATGTCAAATTTGGGTTATTGTTATTTATATGGTAGACATTCTGAACCAAACTTGAGACTTGCACTTGCTTATTTCAAGCTAGCAGCTAAGAAGGAAAATATTGACGCTACTTATAAATTAGGAGATATCTATAGAACTACAAAATGGGGAATTCAGGATGAAGAATTGTCTCTTTATTATTATCGATTGGCTGTATCCTATCTATTAGATGAGCCTTTGGAGGCTTTATATGATATCACTTGGTATCAGGCACTTGAAAATTATCCAAGTTTGTGCCTTGCTTTGGGAAAATCGATGCTTTTGGATGGCCAACTGTTTGTAAATCTTGATCTTGCCTATCAATTTTTACGGTTTGCTCAAAAAGGCTATGAAATCGAACTGCAAAATAATGGAACTTATTATCAATCTGTGTATGAACAGGTTGTAGAATTACTTGGGCATTCACAATTTGATACTGTTCGACACCGATGGGATGATTTATTTTGAGGTGGAAAAAATGGGAGACGTGGATATTGAAATTGATGGATTTTGGTGCAAGAAGTGCGAGGAATTGCACCCGACTCTGTACTGGCATGAAAAATTTGACGAGTATTTACGGAATCGCAGAAAAGAATGGGACTATCAAAAGAATATTCGCCCAAATCTTTTTAAAAATGCCGTTTATCAGGATTGCCTTCCCAATTTGGGCCTAACCGAACAGAGCTTTCAAGAAGCTTGTGTTTCATGTGGCGAATTAACATATTTTTACCAGTCTAAAAACGAACCAGTTTATCTGTTCTAATGAATATAACTATGCTGATAATCCAGATGATTTTAAAGCATATGAGGATTATCTAAAGAAAGAAAAGTAATAATGAAAACACAAAATGAAATGATGACCTTAGTCCCCCAAAAATTGCGGGAGATTGAGAAGGAATTTGATGTCGAGGTCTTGTGGGCAATCGAATCAGGTAGTCGTGCTTGGGGTTTTGAATCACCAGACAGTGACTTCGATGTTCGTTTTATCTACAAGCATAAGCCGGATTTTTATTTGGCTTTGGATAAAGGCCGAGATGTGATTGAATTGCCGATTGATGAAACCTGGGATGTGAGTGGGTGGGATCTAGACAAAACCTTGAAACTCTTGTTTAAGTCAAACCCAACCTTATTTGAATGGTTGCAATCGCCGATTGTCTATCATCAGACAGATTTTATTGAGCGAATTCGCCAGTATGCTCAGACCTATTTTTCTGAGAAAAAAATGCTCTATCATTATCTCAACACTGCCAAAGGTAATATGCAAAAATACCTGCTTTGTGAACAGGTCAAACCTAAAAAATATTTTTATGCTTTGCGCCCAATTTTGGCATGTCGCTGGATTGAGAAGTATCATACCATTCCCCCTATTTTGTTTGATGACCTTGTTCAGGCTTTGCTTCCAGAGGAAATGAAACCCCATGTCGCAGCATTGCTGGACTTGAAAATCAACCATCCAGAAGAAACACTCATTTCATCCTTACTTCCGATTCAAAACTATTTGGAAGAAAGCATTCGAGAAATTGAAGCCTATATCCAAATTGTTCAGGATGAGAGACAGGATATCTTTCCACTGAATCGCTTCTTTTTGGAAGAATTAGGGATGGAGAGTTAGGTAGCTTGCAGACTTCTCTAGTTTTAACTGTATTTTCAGTTATAAAGATTGCATGAATGAATAGTACAAAATCGATGAGGTTTTGTCTTCGATGTACTTGGGAATTGTAGGGGGTTAGCTGAATTTAGAAGTTAAACATGATAGAATGTATTTACAAACCATCTTTACAATAAGGAATAACTATGGCAAATACTAAACCCGTCAACTTCATAGTAGATGCAACTTTTTATGAACAAACTAAAGAACCCAAAGAGTACGTAAACAGTGATATACAAGTGACGGAATTTCAAGTTGCCTTTGAAGGCTTTAAAAAGGAAATTCTGATTGGTCATCAAAAAATTGAGCAAGGTAAACTAACATCTTTGGCGGTTGAGAGAAAAGATTTTGTGCTTGAATAATCATAAATGATGCCAAGTTTTCCTCACGGATCAAGCAAAAAAGGGCTTGAGAGGGATTTATGAATATATCTTACTTAATTTCTACATTCAACAATCTGCAGACAGCAAACTAGACCTTATTCTAACTGCACTTGAAACTCTAGAGACTTTACCCGAACATTTGGAGTAAGTCTGATTTTGATTTTCATTGAGTATAAGAAGCACTGCAAATAAAAAACACCTTAGAAAATTATTGCTCAATTGCAATTTTTTTATGAGGTTCATGTTTTCTGCTAATATTTTAATTGACTAGAAAAGAGCCGCAATTGCGACTCTTTTTAGCTTATGATGATTACCCAACAAATTCGTTGATTTCTTTTTCGATATTGGCAATTTTTTCTTCCGCTTCGGCAAGTGTTTCACCAACTGTTGCGATGTAGAATTTGATTTTTGGTTCGGTTCCCGAAGGACGAACTGCAAACCAAGAATCATCTGCCAAGGTGTATTTCAAGACATCTGAAGGAGGAGTAGTGAGTTTTTCAACATTTCCATCTTTGTCTGTCTTAGTTTGAAGGGCAAAGTCTTCAAAGACTGCGATGTCAGTTGCGTTGAATTGTGCTGGTGAGTTATCGCGGAATTTAGCCATGATTGCCTTGATTTGTTCTGCACCGTCTTTACCAGAAAGAGTAACAGAGATTGTTTTCTCAGCAAAGTAGCCATATTCTTTGAAGATTTCATCGATACCGTCAGCCAAGGTCATGCCACGTGAACGGTAGTAGGCAGCAATTTCAGCAACCATAAGCACAGCCTGGATAGCATCCTTGTCACGTACAAATGGTTTGATCAAGTAACCAAAGCTTTCTTCAAAACCAAACATGTAAGTATGGTTGTGTTTTTCTTCGAACTCTTGGATTTTCTCAGCGATGAATTTGAAACCAGTCAAGACGTTGAACATGGTAGCACCGTAGCTTTCTGCAATCTTAGTTACCAACTCAGTGGATACGATTGACTTAGCAAGGGCAGCGTTTGCAGGAAGTGTGCCTGCTTGCTTGTGGGCTTCAAGGATGTATTTAGCAATGATAGCGCCGATTTGGTTACCAGAAAGGTTCCAGTATGAACCGTCAGCTTGACGAACTTCAACACCAACACGGTCAGCGTCAGGGTCAGTTGCAAGAAGGACATCTGCACCGACTTCACGGCCCAATTCTTCCGCAAGGGCAAATGCAGCTTGGCTTTCTGGGTTTGGTGAAGCGACAGTAGAGAAGTCAGGGTCAGCAGTTGCCTGTGCTTCAACAACTTGGACAGACTCAAAACCAGCCTGTGCAAGGGCACGACGAGCCAACATTTCACCCGTACCATGAAGTGGTGTGTAGACAATCTTCATGTCTTTACCGTATTCAGCAATCAATTCAGGGTTGATGTTGAGGTCTTTGAGTTCTTCAAGATATTTAAGGTCAGTTTCTTCGCCAAGAACTGTAATCAAGCCATTTTCCTTGCTGGCTTCAAGGTCAGCCAATTCAACTGCAAATGGATTGTCAATGGCACGGATGAAGTTGGTCAATGCATCTGCATCAGCTGGTGGCATTTGTCCGCCGTCTTCACCGTAAACCTTGTAGCCGTTAAATTCTTTCGGGTTGTGGCTGGCAGTCACCATGATACCTGCGATGGCATTGTAATGACGAACAGCAAATGACAACTCAGGAGTTGGACGAAGGCTTTCAAATACATAAGATTTGATACCATGCGCTGCCAAAACTTGAGCTGATTCAAAGGCAAATTCTGGAGAGAAGTGACGTGAGTCGTAAGCGATGGCAACACCACGTTTTTTAGCTTCTTCACCTTTTGATTCTACCAATTTTGCCAAACCTTCAGTAGCTTGACGAACGACGAATACGTTGATGCGGTTGGTACCAGCGCCAATATAACCACGCATACCAGCTGTACCAAATTCAAGATTTGTATAGAAGGCATCTTCTTTTGTTTTTTCATCCATTGCGACTAATTCTTCACGCAAGTAATCTGGAAGGTCCGCAAAGTCGAGCCATGTTTGATAGGTTTCTTGATAAGTCATCTCATATCTCCTTAAAAATTTTTCTATTAAACGCTTTCATTATACCATGTTTGAAAAGAAAAATCACGCTTTCACGTGATTTTCTGATATTTATTTTTGAACTTTCTGTAAAACTGGAACGATAGCTATGGTTAAGAGACCGGAGATGGTTAATTCTGCAATAGAATTGAATGAGACGATGCTAGCTAGTAACAATTTTATATCCCCAGCATATACATTAGAAAATAGGAAGAAGATACCAGTCAAGACAAAAATTGTATTTGTCAAGGTACCAGTAAGACCTGCTAGTAGGAGCCCCTTTTTGTTTTTCATCAATTTGTAAACAAAATATGGTGTAACTCCGATTAAAATACGTGGAACTAAGGCAATCAGGATAGAATTGAAGTTTCCATGTTCTACGAAAGGAGAGAAAACATAACTCATCGGTGAAAGGATTATGCTATTGCGGATGATACTCATTATTCCCATAAAACCACCCAGTTGTGCCCCCAAGCGTGGACCGTAAAGAATGGAAGCGATGATGATGGGAATATGGGTAATAGTCGGTTTTATTGGCAAGATAAAATTAGCAAAAATCATCTGACTGACCACTTCAATGACAATCATGATTGTTAGAAATATTGCAAGAGTCGCAACATCCCTGGATTTATTTGTTTTCATTTAGAACCTCCATTACTTTATTAAGAATCACATCAACCTCGGCCAGAGCGCCTGTACCAAAGTCGCCGCAAGCAAGCAGAGCTTCACGCGGTTTGATTTCCTCAAAACCATACTCTATGAGGGTTTTGATATTTTTCTGGGTAGCAGGATTGAGGTACATGTTAGTATTCATAGCAGGTGCCAGCAGTTTTTTAGTACCAATTGGCAGAGCCAGGGCTGTTGCAGTAATAATGTTGTCAGCCATACCATTAGCTAATTTAGCTATCGTATTGGCAGAAGCAGGGGCAACTAAAAATAAGTCTGTTTCTTTGGCAATATCGATATGCTTGATAAGAGCAGGATTTTCTTCAATCATGACATCTGTGTGAACCAGATTTTTTGATAAGGATTGGAGAGTCAAAGGTGTGATGAAGTCCATAGCAGAGCGACTCATGAGGACTGTAACCTGATGACCGAGCTTGGTCAATTGACTGGTTAGGTCAGCTGCTTTATAGGCTGAAATAGAGCCAGTAACGGCAAGTGTGATATTAGCCATTTTGTTCTCCTTTTTCTAGGGTATTTAAAATGAGCTGAGCAATTTCATCTTTTGTCTGTGCTTGAATTTCCCTTGTTTTATCAACTAAATAGGCAATGTGTTGATTTTCTCCAATATCCTTCAAGTCATTAGCAAGTATATAATCAGCGCCATTTCGTTCAATGCTTTGGCGAGCTACGGCAAATAATTCCTCCTTAGGAACATTAACCAATAGTTTGAAGCCAAAGAGTGTGATAGCTGGATTCCATGTTTTTACATAGGAAATGACCTTGGGAGTTTTTTTCAAGAAAAGAACTTGGTAGTCATCCTTGGATGAAATCTTACTTTCTGTATTCTGTTTTTTTAGTAGGCTAGAGATGTCTTCAGTTGCTCTTAGTTCATCTAAACCAGTCATATAAACAGGTGTATAATCGGATACAGCCATGCTATGAATCAGGGCCTGATGTGTTTTGACTAAAGGTTCTAATGTTTCTTTCAAACTATCAACATTTGTGATTTCGATAATGGTTAAATTCTTCTGAGAATTTGGTTTGACAGCCTGTCTTGTAGTCACAAGAGTAACTTCATGACCACGTTTCAAGGCTTGTTCGGCAATGATTTTTCCAAGATTTCCAGAAGCATGGTTTGTAATAGCGCGGACTTGATCGATAGCTTCGCTTGTTCCGCCTGATGTAATCAATAGTTTCATGTTCATATTTTACTAGAATTTCTATTTTTCGTAAAGTTTGCACTAACTCATTTGCTAATAAATCTGTGACACTGGAAAATGATAACACTAATAAAAAATATAAGGATCAGTCTTAGACGGAAGTATAGAGCTATGATATGATGAGAATACAGTTTTTAAAAATTTGTATCTGTTTAAGTAAGGGAATCTGTAGTTTTTCTGAAAATTCCGTACGTTAGTGAATAAATAGTAAAAAATATGCGAAAATAAGTTGTGGTATGGTATAATGTCCATAAAAAATAAGGAAATTAGGAGCTCTCATGAAAACAGATATTGAAATTGCACAAAGTGTAACCTTGAAACCAATCACAGAAATCGTTGAAAAAGTTGGTATCAGCTTTGATGATATTGAACTTTATGGAAAATACAAGGCAAAATTGTCTTTCGATAAAATCAATGCCGTCAAGGAAAATGCGCCTGGTAAGTTGATTTTAGTAACAGCTATCAACCCAACGCCAGCTGGTGAAGGTAAGTCGACTATTACTATCGGTTTGGCAGATGCTCTTTCTAAAATTGGCAAGAAAACCATGATTGCCCTTCGTGAGCCTTCATTGGGTCCTGTCATGGGGATTAAAGGTGGAGCTGCAGGTGGTGGCTATGCTCAGGTCTTACCTATGGAAGACATCAACTTGCATTTTACAGGCGACATGCATGCCATTACCACAGCAAACAATGCCCTTTCAGCCTTGATTGATAACCATATCCATCAGGGGAATGTGATTGGGATTGATCAACGTCGAATTATCTGGAAACGTGTTGTGGACCTCAACGATCGTGCCCTTCGTAAGGTAACAGTTGGCTTGGGTGGTCCACTCAATGGTATTCCTCGCGAAGATGGTTTTGATATTACCGTAGCTTCTGAAATCATGGCGATTTTGTGCTTGGCGACGGACATCAATGACTTGAAAGAACGTTTGGCAAATATTGTTATCGGTTATCGTTTCGATCGCAGTCCTGTCTACGTGCGTGATTTGGCGGTGGAAGGTGCTTTGACCCTTATTTTGAAGGACGCTATCAAGCCAAACCTTGTCCAAACCATCTATGGCACGCCAGCCTTTGTCCATGGTGGTCCATTTGCTAACATTGCCCACGGCTGCAACTCAGTCCTGGCAACAACAACCGCTCTGCGATTGGCCGATTATACCGTCACAGAAGCAGGCTTCGGGGCTGACCTTGGAGCAGAGAAGTTCCTTGATATTAAGGTGCCGAACTTGCCTAAGGCTCCTGATGCTGTGGTGATTGTAGCGACCCTGCGTGCGCTTAAAATGCACGGTGGTGTAGCTAAGACAGAACTTTCTACTGAAAATGTAGAGGCAGTCAAAGCTGGTTTTTCTAACTTGAAGCGTCACGTTGAAAATATCCAGAAGTACGGTATTCCAGCGGTGGTTGCTATCAACGAATTCGTCTCAGATACAGCTGATGAAATTGCTGCTTTGAAAGAACTTTGCGCTGAAATTGGCGTACCTGTCGAGTTGGCAAGTGTTTGGGCAAATGGCGCTGATGGTGGTGTTGAACTGGCTGAAACAGTTGTTGCTACTATTGATAACCAAGCAGCAAACTACCAACGCCTCTATAAGGCTGAGGAGAGCTTGGAAGAGAAAGTGACCAAGATTGTTACGCAAATCTACGGTGGTACAGGCGTTGTCTTTGAGAAGAAGGCTCGTAACCAGCTGGCTGAATTTGCTAAGAATGGCTGGGATAAGTTGCCAGTCTGCATGGCCAAGACCCAATACAGCTTCTCAGATGATCAGTTTGCCATTGGTGCACCAACAGGATTTGACATTACAGTCCGTGAATTTGTGCCAAAATTAGGTGCAGGCTTTATCGTTGCCTTGACTGGAGATGTCATGACCATGCCCGGTTTGCCAAAAGCTCCCGCAGCTCTCAACATGGATGTGGCAGCAGACGGGACGGCTATCGGCTTGTTCTAACAAGAATGAATATAAAAAATCCGCTCAAAGGCGGATTTTTTGTCTATTCAGATAGTTTCTCAACCGTTTGATAGGCAAGTAAGCCAAGTAAAATACTCATGATAGGAAACACCGTCTGGAAGATACCAGTGTTGAATGGTGAATTAAAGAGGAAATGGATTCCAAAGCTTGCACCAATCCAAAATACTCCCTGTGCTTTTGACATGCCTGTATTTTTCGTGAGAAGGGCTACTAAACCAATGGCGAAGAGAAGCGTGAAAACCCAATGGGCCCAACCAGCTTGACCAACGCGTTCAAGAATGGTTTCAAAGCCGTCTAACTTATTCATGAACATATCTCTAAAAACAAAGGTGATGTCTTCCACGATTTGGAAACCTAATCCAACAATCACTCCGCTTACCAATGCATTTTTTAGTGTCATTTTTCTACAAATAAGCAGTACAAGTAGAACAGTTAGCCCTTTACCGATTTCTTCTGCCAATGGACCTGAAATAGCTGCGCCCCAGTCATTTAGGAAATTATCACTAGCTTTAACAATTTCGAGTAGGAAATATCCAATAGCTGTATGTCCAAGTTCAGAAAAAGAGATGCTACTTGTTAAGCCTAAAAGCCAGCTAAGACCTATAACTTGTTTTGAGATGTTATAGCGTTTAGCTAAGGAATATGTCAGTATTAGTAGGGGGATGATGTAAATAGCGACCAAGGAAATTGTGAGGAGAAAGAGAGGATATTTAGCCTCCATACCATTTGGCTTACCGAATTCTCCAAAGATAATTTTGCAACCGTTGACAAATCCAATCGTTGCTAAGACGACTGGAAGATAGGTTTTACACATTTGAAATTTTTCTTTCATAGTTTGACCTTTCTGTATCAATAAACTAGTGTATGGATACATTATATCAAAAATGAGTACGTTTTGTCTATAATCCGCCTATTTTTTATCTAAGCCTTCTCAGTTATTGTAATGTTTTTTCTTGTAACTAGGCCTCCATAATAGGCCGTAGCAGAATTGTGCCAAAAATTTCCTTTTTTGATAGACTAATGTTGAAAAAATAAAAGGAGTATTTTATGGAACAATATGATTTAGTAGTCATTGGTTTTGGCAAGGCAGGAAAGACCTTGGCAGGTAAGCTTTCTGCGGCTGGGAAGAAGGTTGCCTTAGTAGAGGAAAATCCTGCTATGTTTGGCGGGACTTGTATCAATATTGGCTGTATTCCAACCAAGACCCTCTTGGTAGCAGCAGATAAAAACTGGACCTTTGAGCAGGTCATGGAACAAAAAGAGACCGTCACTACTCGCTTGCGGAACAAAAACGAAGCAGTCTTGAAAGGTAGCGATGCTAGTTTGTACCAAGGACATGCGCGTTTTGTGGCGGATAAGGTTGTGGAAGTGTCAGCTGGTGAGGAATCCATCCAACTGACTGCGGAAACGATTGTCATCAATACAGGTGCTAAGTCGCGCGTGCTACCAATTCCAGGTTTGTTGAATACAGCTCACGTGTATGATAGTACAGGTATTCAGAACTTGGAAACTCGTCCTGATAAGTTGGCTATTATCGGCGGAGGTAACATCGGTCTGGAATTTGCTGGACTCTACAGCAAACTCGGTAGCCAGGTGACGGTATATGAAGCCAGCTCTGCTATTTTACCAAGAGAAGAGGAAGTGGTGGCTCAGCTAGCCAAGGAGTATATGGAAGAAGCTGGCGTGACCTTCGTCTTGGGTGCGAAAATCGAGCAAGTAGCAGCTGCGGGCGAGCAAGTTGCTGTGACGGTTAATGGCGAAACGGCAGTCTTTGATGCTGTCCTCTATGCGACAGGTCGTGTGCCAAACACTGCTGACTTGGGCTTGGAAAATACGGCGATTGAGCTTTTGGAAAATGGTGCTGTTAAGGTGGATGACTACTGCGAAACGACAGTTCCAGGTGTCTATGCAGTGGGCGATGTCAATGGCGGTCCACAATTCACTTACACATCCCTAGACGACTTCCGTATCGTCTTCGGCAAGTTGACTGGAACAGGAACTTATAGCTTGAGCCAACGTAAGTCTATTCCAACCAGTGTCTTTATTACGCCTGTGCTTTCTCGTGTCGGTCTGACCGAGAAGGAAGCCAAGGAAGCAGGTTACGACTACATTGCCAATGAACTGCCTGTTGCCAATATGCCACGTGCCCATGTCAATAATGACCTCAAAGGTATTTTCAAGGTTATCGTGGATAAGGAAACGAAGCTTGTTCTGGGTGCAACACTATTTGGTCGTAATTCAGAAGAGTTGATTAACTTGATTGCTATGGCGATTGACAATAAGATTCCTTATACCTACTTCAAAACACAGATTTTCACCCATCCGACTATGGCTGAGAATTTGAATGATATTTTTAATTTTTAATACTTTAGGGAGGGAAGCTGTCTGCCTATACTCAAGTATAATCTGCGGCTTCGTTTCCTAGACTAGTATCAAGATCATCGAGTGACCATATTTTGTTGGTTGACTATGACCGTCCGAAAGGGCGGTTTTTTATAATTATCTGCGATTTCTTGGACAGATTGGAATGGGATAAAGATTGGTAATAGATATTGATGAATCAACAACCATTTCGAATACTTGGTTTGTAACATAATAAAAGCCTGTCAATGCAGGCTTGTTTTAGTATGTGTTACTGGTGGTGCTGAGTCGTTTCAATTTGGTCTACTTTGAAAAATGCAGCAAGTGCCACGCAGAAACTAAAGCAGAGCATGAGAACGGTTATTTCACCAGAGTCAGATGTTAGTCCTTCGTTGAATGGAGTATTCAAGAAAAAGTGTGCTAAGACGGCCATTAGCATCCAGAAAAGTCCTTGTTTTTTAGACATGCCACTATTTTTTGAGACGAGAGCGACCAAACCGACTGCGAATGCAAGGGAGAAGGCCCAGTGAGTTCCGCCAGCGTGAAGCATACGTTCGATAAGAGTGGCGAAGCCATCTGCTTTAGATTTAAAGATTTGTTGAAAGACATAGAGACCGTCTTCAATAATTTGGAAACTCAAACCTACAATCATACCGCTGACTACGGCATTTTTTAGAGTAAGTTTTTTGAGCAAAAGGAGTACGAGTAGTACAACTAGCCCCTTACCAAACTCTTCATGGAAGGGGGCGGTGACAGCTGCTCCCCAGTTTTGTATAAATGTTTGAGGTGGTTTGACGATGAATAACCAAAAAGCTCCTAAAAGTGTTTGACCAATACCAGAGAAGTAAAAACTAGCTGTTATACCCAAAATCCAACTGAGATGGATAACTTTTTTAGAAATATCAAAACGTTTCGCTACATAACGAATGATAAGAATCATAGGGAGGACATAAAGTGCAACTAAGGAAATAGTTAGAAAGAAGAGAGGATATTTTCCGTCCATTCCATCCGGTTTCCCAAAAAAGGTAAGAAGAACTTTACAGCCAGAGAAAAAACTCCAAGCGGCTAAAAAAATAAGTAGCTTCATTTTGTGTTTAGCACAGAATTGTTTCATAAAAATGACTTCCTTTATATTAATTTAGTAGATGTCACCTATCCCTACCGTGCTATAGTTTATCATAGCCATCTTTTTATTATCTCAGGTCTATCTATTTTTTCTCGGTTTTTGTATTCCATGATATAATAAGTAAAATATGTTGGAGGACTATTATATGAAATTGCAAAAGAAAATCATGTTATCTGTTGTTCTTGGTTTGAGCCTTGTTAGTTTGTCTGCCTGTCAGTCAATTTCTAACTGGTGGAAAAATACCAAGGAAGAATGGATTGGTTTGGAGATGACGGTACGGACATACGATGAAAATTCTCAATTGATAGATGAAATGTCTGGTAAGTCCCTATCGATTTCGCGGAATCAGGAATTTGACTCGGTGGATGCCGAAGGCTATTCCAATGCGGATTCGTCGGTCTTGAAGGTGACACTTGGCAATTATGAAATTGACCATGTAGGCTCATCTTTGATTGCAGCAGAAGAAGGTTTGGAAGACTTGTATGCGAAATATCAGACCACAGTAGATATTGCAAATTACGATCGTGCAATTCCGCTTGTTAACCGTATGGTATCTAGTCTCAAAAATGATTTTACAGGTAAGGCAAAGGTGGTTTTGATTCGTTCGCAAAACGGAACACCGCTTGCTACTTATGTAGGTGATAGAGTGTCTCTTTATGCATCTGATGCACCTAAGACTTCTGAACTCTTGATTGATGGCAAACGGTTAATTATCTACCGTTGTGATTATACAATTTATGATAGAGAATTATTGGAGAACTAAATGATAGATATTCGTTCCGCAAGGATAGAGGATGCTGCAGACCTTGTGGCAATTTATGCTCCTTATGTAGAAAAGACCGCTATTACCTTTGAAACAGAAGTGCCGACTGTCGAAGCCTTTGCGAGTCGAATTGAAAAGACCTTGGAGAAGTTTCCCTATCTGGTCGCAGTTGAAGAGGGAGCTCTTGTAGGGTATGCCTATGCTTCAACCTACTATGCCCGTGCGGCTTACGATTGGACGGTGGAATTATCTGTATATATCAAGCAAGAAGCACGTGGAAAAGGAATTGGAACTCTTCTCTATAATGCTTTGGAAAGGGAACTGACCGCGCGTGGTTTTAAAAATTTCTTAGCCTGTATTGCCCTACCAAACCCAGCCTCTATAGCACTCCATGAGAAGAGGGGCTATGAACAGGTAGCTCATTTCAAAAAAGTTGGTTATAAATTTGATACATGGCATGATATTGTTTGGCTTCAAAAATCTCTTGTAGGTAAGCAAAATGAAGATTGAAGAGTTAGAAAAATGCTTGTTGGCTGTGGCGGATGCCAGTCAAGCTCAACCCATGAAAGCCTATATGAAGAATCACTTTGACTTTCTAGGTGTTCGGACACCTGATCGACGGAAAGTTGCTAGGCAATTCTTCAAAGATTTTAAGGCTCCGGGAATTGATTGGGATTTTGTAGAGGCTTGTTGGGCCAGCCCCTACCGGGAGTTTCAGTATGTCGCCATTGATTACCTGGTCACCAAGAAAAAAGATCTAGTCTTAGCTGACCTACCCCGCTTGAAAAAACTGGCTCAAAGCAAGTCTTGGTGGGATAGTATTGATGGATTAGATAAACTAGTCGGTAAGATTGTTTTGGACAATTCAGAGGCCAAGCAGACCATCTTGGAATGGAGTCTGGATGACGATTTCTGGTTGAGACGGATTGCCATTGACCACCAGTTATTGCAAAAAGAAAAGACGGATACGGAGCTGTTGGAGAAAATCCTGATCAATAATCTCAATCAGACTGAATTTTTCATCAACAAGGCGATTGGCTGGAGCTTACGGGATTATTCTAAGACCAATCCTGACTGGGTCCGAACTTTTCTTGACAAATACAGTTCCCAAATGGCAGGCTTGTCCATCCGTGAGGCTAGTAAGTACATCTAGGAGGAGCCATGTCTAAAGTCTATGAATTTGAAGCCCTTATCCATCCAGTACCAGATAAGGGTGGAGCCTATGTCATCTTTCCCTATGATATACGAGAAGAGTTTGGCAAGGGGAGGGTAAAGGTCCATGCCAGATTTGATGATCATCCCTATGATGGCTCCATTGTCAATATGGGAGTTAAGGATGAAGCAGGCAATATCTGTTACATTATTGGCGTTCAAAAGGCTATTCGAGCGACTATTGGAAAACAGGCTGGTGATAGAGTACAAGTAACCATTCAAGAACGAATGGAGTAATCAGGCTTGCAAATCCTTGAGATTATGGTAGAATAGATTCATGCGATGAGCCGAGTAGTGACTTTGTCACATTCGACGCTAGGGAGGTCTTCATTAAATTGAAACGCAGGAGCGGACCTTGAATAGTTGTGTGAACCTTCTATTCTCATCGGAAACGATGCCCTTGCCCACCTTTATGGTGGGCTTTTTTTGTATTTCAGACTTTCCATTTACTGAAATTGTGGTATAATTATGAAATAACAAATTTTTAGAAAATTTTGAAGAATTGACTTAAAGGAGATTTCTATGGCCTATGTAGTAGCTGTTGTTGGTGCCACTGGTGCAGTCGGTGCCCAAATGATTAAAATGTTGGAAGAGTCAACACTTCCAATCAAGAAAGTGCGTTTCCTTGCTTCTGCCCGTTCAGCAGGCAAGACCTTGCAGTTCAAGGGACAGGATATTGTCATTGAAGAAACAACAGAAACAGCCTTTGAAGGAGTGGATATTGCCCTCTTCTCAGCTGGTGGCTCTACATCTGCCAAGTATGCTCCTTACGCTGTAAAGGCAGGAGCTGTAGTTGTTGACAATACCTCTTACTTCCGTCAAAATCCAGATGTGCCTTTGGTTGTTCCTGAGGTGAATGCTCACGCACTGGATGCCCACAATGGTATCATTGCATGTCCAAACTGCTCAACCATTCAAATGATGGTTGCCTTGGAGCCTGTTCGTCAGAAATGGGGCTTGGAGCGGATTATCGTATCCACTTATCAGGCGGTCTCTGGTGCTGGTATGGGAGCTATTTTGGAAACGCAAGCTCAGCTTCGTTCTGTCTTGAATGATGGCGTGGAACCAAAAGCGGTAGAAGCGAACATTCTTCCTTCTGGTGGCGATAAGAAGCACTACCCAATCGGTTTCAATGCTATTCCGCAAATCGACCTCTTCACTGAAAATGACTACACTTACGAAGAGATGAAGATGACAAAAGAGACTAAGAAAATCATGGAAGATGACAGTATTGCCGTTTCTGCAACCTGCGTCCGTATTCCTGTCTTGTCTGCCCACTCTGAGTCTGTTTACATCGAAACCAAAGAAATTGCACCGATTGAAGAAGTGAAGGCAGCTATTGCATCCTTCCCAGGAGCTGTTTTAGAAGACGATGTGGCTAATCAAATTTATCCGCAAGCGATTAACGCTGTCGGTAGCCGTGATACCTTTGTTGGTCGTATCCGTAAAGATTTGGATAAGGAAAACGGTATCCACATGTGGGTTGTTTCTGACAACTTGCTCAAAGGTGCTGCATGGAACTCTGTTCAAATCGCTGAAACCCTTCATGAGCGTGGTCTAGTTCGTCCAACGGCAGACTTGAAATTTGAATTGAAATAATTTCATTAACCAAAAGTACACAAAAGGCTGCACTCAGCCTTTTTTAGCAACAATCAGTAAGAGAGGAAGCCTATGTCTATTCAAGATTTACGTGATGTAAAAATTATTACAGCAATGATTACCCCTTTCAAAGAAGATGGCTCGATTAATTTTGAAGTTTTACCCGAGTTGATTGAGCATCTGTTGTCCCATCACACAGAAGGGATTTTATTAGCAGGAACAACTGCCGAAAGTCCAACCCTGACACACGAGGAAGAACTGGAATTATTTGGTGCTGTGCAAAAAATTGTCAACGGTCGTGTTCCCTTGATTGCAGGTATTGGTACAAACGATACGCGCGACTCGATTGAGTTTGCTAAGGAAGTCGCAGCATTCGGCGGCTTTGCGGCAGGTCTTGCCATTGTGCCTTACTACAACAAACCCTCTCAAGAGGGAATGTATCAGCACTTCAAGGCTATTGCGGATGCCTCTGATTTGCCAATCATTATCTACAATATCCCAGGTCGTGTCGTGGTTGAAATGACGCCAGAAACCATGTTACGTTTGGCTGAGCATCCAAACATCATCGGTGTTAAAGAGTGTACAAGCCTTGCCAACATGGCTTACCTAATTGAGCATAAACCTGACGACTTCTTGATTTATACAGGTGAGGATGGCGATGCTTTCCATGCAATGAACTTGGGAGCAGATGGTGTGATTTCTGTTGCATCTCACACGAATGGTGATGAGATGTATGAAATGTTTACAGCCATCGAACAACAAGATATTCGAACAGCAGCCACTATTCAACGCAAGTTCATTCCGAAAGTCAATGCCCTCTTCTCATATCCAAGTCCTGCACCAGTTAAGGCAGTTCTCAACTATCTTGGATTTGAAGTTGGTCCACTCCGCTTACCGTTGGTTCCATGCCCAGAAGAAGATGCCAAACGCATTATCAAAGTAGTCGTTGACGGCGACTACGAAGCAACCAAAGCGACTGTGACAGGAGTCGTACGACCGGATTATTAAAATAGTCAGGGGAGTGACTATTTTAACGTGAGCCAAGAAACAAGAGAGAGAGCAACGTCCAGTGGAGTGAAACAGTTCGGGGAACTGTTTCAGCTGGTCACCAAGAAATACGAAAGTGACCACAGAAGACCCGAGCTCAAAAACCCGAAAGCGAGGACAGTCTACGGATAGACTGTTTTAACCCGAGCCTGAAAATATGAAAGCGAGGCTTGTTCGGGGGATACGAGTAGACCGGTGGTCTATTCGTACCTGAGCTTGAAAATAAAAAATCGAAGTATTTTTACGTGAGTTAGAGCATAACGAGTGAGGAATTTGGAAAACGGTTAACCAAGTGGAGCTTCTTGTCATTTTCGTCAGTTTATTTAAATCTACACAAGCACATCAGTTATCTGGTGTGCTTTTTCAGTTGCAAGCCTTTTCAATTTTTGGGCATTCTTGATATAATAACTAAAAATGATAAAAGGATTAAGTATGAATATTGTTATTATAGGCGCCTCCTTTGCTGGTTTAAGCGCAGCTTTGGAATGTCGGAAATTGTATCAAAATGCTCAGATAACACTAATTGATAGAGAAAAAGATGTGGCTTACTTTCCAAATACCTTGAATTGGAAAGTGGCAGGAAAAATTTCTGATTGGGAAGAAGCGAAGATTTCTTTGTTCAGTGAGGTGCAGCATGCAGCTATTTCTTGTCTTTTTGAAACAGAATGTCTCGCAGTTTATCCCGAAATGCGAAAGGTAAAGATACGGCATCATCAAGATATAGGTGATATTATTTATGACCGACTAATATTGGCTATGGGAGCTAGTCAGACATGGGAATGGGGAACGGAAGAACTTCAAGACTATCTAATTCGTTCAAAAACGCTATCTCAAGCACAAGCTAGTCTAGAGAAATTGACAAATGCAAAAACAGTTGCAGTGATTGGGGCAGGACAGATTGGTTTGGAAAGCTTGGATGCACTTAGCCAGTTGGATTTGAATTTGCATGTGTTTGAGGCGCAAGATTCGCTCCTTGCAAAGTACGTTGATGAGGATATGATTGTGCCGATTCGTCAAGAGATAGAAAAAAGAGGAATCCAACTTCATTTATCCGAAACAGTCAATCAGATAACGATTGATACTCAGGAAGAACAGCTGGTTTGTCATACAGTCACAGGTAACTATCAAGCTGATTTAGTCTTACCATCCACCAATTTGACGCCCAATATTCAGCTAGTGAAAGATAGGCTAAAAGTGACTGCAGAAGGGACTGTATGGGTGGATGAGTTTCTTGAAACAAGCCAAGAGAATATTTTTGCTGTAGGTGATTTGGTTAGTCTCCCAGTAGATTATTTTGGACAGGCATATCTTCCGATGATTCATCATGCGATTATGACAGGGAGGATGGCTGCTCGAAATTTGCAAAAGAGGGTTGCACCTATTAAGAGAGTCCAGCGGATTGTTTCTAGTCATGTATTTGGTTATTATATAACTAGCCTTGGCTTGACCGAGAGCGAGGCGAGCTTGTGGTTGGAGAGTAAATCAATTCGGATTAAAAGGCCATATAGCCAGTGGGAACCAACTTTAGTAGATTTCAAACTAATTGTCGAAGAAACGAGTGGACGCATCATAGGGGGACAACTCGTTTCCACTGCAGATTATATTGAGCAGATGGATGTACTGTCTCTTGCGATTTCAAAGGATTTGACCGTCTTTGACTTGGTAGAACATTCTTGGCTCTGTCTTCCTGGAAATACTCCTCTGGTTCCCTTCATCGTAGAGGCCGCTCAAGAGTATATTCGGCAATTTTATCAGGTTGATGGGGAGGGTGTCTATGCGGATTGATTCCTTATTGGAAAAGCGTGAGCGCGCCATTTATCAGCTTCTCCTCTACTTAGAAGATAGGAAAGAGGCACCATCACTAAAGGATATATGTTACTATTTAGAATTGTCAAAATCAACTCTTCTTCGCTATATTGTATCTTTCAATGAAGAAGCAGAAGCAGCCGACTTGGGACTCTCTTTTCAACTCGAAGATGAAAGGGTCTTTTTGAAGAAAAAGGCCAGTTTGAGTCTTCATCGTATCCTAGCCTATCTCTGTCAAACCAGTACCAAATATCAAATTATTGTGTATTTATCTGATAAGGAAGAGGTATCTATTCAACAGCTGGCTCAAGAATTGCTGATAAGCGAAGCGACTCTGAATCGCCATCTTGCCTCTTTGAACCAGATATTGGCAGAATTTGGTATTGGAATCAAAAGTGGTCGTCTAAAAGGTAGTGAGCTTCAAATACGGTACTTTTTACATCAAATGTTGAGTTTGACTACTAGGAGAGCGGAATTACAAGAAGAGTTTGTGCTTGGGAAAGTAGAGGCCTTATTGCCGGTTTTCGAACGCTTCTATCAATCGCCGCTCAATCCCAAGCAAGCTCATCGTCTTTTATTGTGGTTAATGATTTCACAGCAACGATCTCGATTGCGACAGCTAGATTTTAAGCCTCTTTACAAATTGATGGAACCCTATCAAGAACATAAGTTTTACCGACGTTTGAGAAAGATGTATTTTACACTAAGTCAGCAACAATCCACCTCTTTCCAAGAAGGGGAGATTATGGCATTGTTTGCTTTCTTGTTTAGCCACTTTATTTTAGCGCCGCATCAATTAGAGCAGGTTCTTGGTTTCGGTGGGCCGATTATGGAAGCTACCTCTTTGGCTCTTCAGAAATTACGGTTATATTTTGAGGAAAATTTACCAGTCTCAGAAGAAGCACTCTATCATTTGAACCAAATTATGAGCCAGCTATACTTCTTTTATTCTTCCGTTGAACTGGAAGAAGTAGAAGCTTCTAGTTTTTATCCAGAAGCAGAAGACTTGCTAAAAGACGTCTATAAATCAGTTTTTCATAGAAAAGTCGATAAAGAAATAAGGAACTCTTATCTGACAAATATTTCGGATTTGTATATTTATTTTGGTCAGGTCCAGCCTATACAGGTCAAGGTTGCTTTTGCTTCTTCCCTACATGAGGTTCTATCCTATCCTCTCTTGTTGCAACTAAGGGAGAAGTTAGAAGGCAATCGTCAGGTTCTTATTGAGCCCTATCAAGCAGGGTATGACTATGATTTGATCATTACAGATTACCTCGAAAATACAAGCCTTCCAGTTTATTGCCTAGGAAATCGATTGAAAATCCAAGACATTGTACAATTAAAAGCATGGATACAGGATATATACCATCAAAAGTCCTGTCAATCAGAGATTATGGCGACCAAAACTTCTTTTCCTATCGAGCATCGCTAGACAATGTCAGATAGTCTTTGTGAAAAATGTAAGTGCATTTAACCTTGAAAAATTTATTTTATAAACTCTGATAACAGTTGATAGAATCATCTTTCTAGCCACTGCTTATCAGATTTTTTTATTTTTTTGAAAAAAATGATAGGAAAAATTCACAAGAATGGGTTAGAATAGAATTACCAAGAAAGCGGAAGCGTTTTCAAAAAAAGATAAACAAACAGGAGGGAGACCTATGTCTACTGAAAAATACATCATGGCCATTGACCAAGGAACTACAAGTTCACGTGCCATTATCTTCAATAAAAAAGGTGAAAAAGTTGGCAGTTACCAAAAAGAGTTTACGCAAATTTTCCCTAAACCAGGTTGGGTTGAACACAACGCCAATGAAATTTGGAATTCTGTTCAGTCTGTCATTGCGGGATCCTTTATTGAAAGTGGTGTTCGTCCCGATCAGATTGAAGGAATTGGTATTACCAACCAGCGTGAAACAACCGTTGTCTGGGATAAGGAAACAGGTCTTCCAATTTACAATGCCGTTGTCTGGCAATCTCGTCAAACAGCTCATATTGCTGACCAGCTGAAGGCGGATGGTCATGCAGACATGATTCATAAAAAGACTGGACTTGTGGTCGACGCCTACTTCTCAGCAACCAAAGTTCGTTGGATTTTGGACCAAGTTCCTGGAGCGCAGGAACGTGCTGAAAAAGGTGAGATTCTGTTTGGAACCATTGATACTTGGTTGGTATGGAAATTGACCGATGGGAAATGCCATGTGACGGATTATTCAAACGCAGCTCGTACCATGCTCTACAACATTGAAGAGTTGAAATGGGATGATGAAATTTTATCTCTTCTCAATATTCCAAAAGCCATGTTGCCGGAAGTTCGTTCAAACTCTGAAGTTTACGGTACAACAGCTCCATTCCATTTCTATGGCGCAGAAGTGCCAATCTCAGGTATGGCAGGTGACCAACAGGCAGCTCTATTTGGACAATTGGCATTTGAGCCAGGTATGGTGAAAAATACTTACGGAACTGGTTCCTTCATCGTGATGAATACAGGTGAAGAGATGCAGTTGTCACAGAACAACCTTCTCACAACAATTGGCTATGGTATCAATGGTAAAGTATACTATGCTTTGGAAGGCTCTATCTTTATTGCTGGTTCAGCAGTTCAATGGCTCCGTGACAGCATGCGAATGGTGACTACATCACCTGAGTCAGAAGAGCTTGCTCGTAAGTCTACCAGCAATGATGAAGTCTATGTTGTTCCAGCCTTTACAGGACTTGGAGCTCCGTATTGGAACTCAGATGCGCGTGGTTCAGTCTTTGGTCTCACTCGTGGTACAACCAAAGAAGACTTCGTCAAAGCAACTCTTCAATCCATTGCCTACCAAGTTCGTGATGTTATTGATACCATGCAATTGGATACAGGTATTGATATTTCTGTCTTGAAGGTTGACGGTGGTGCAGCAATGAACAGCCTCCTCATGCAATTCCAAGCAGATATTTTGGGCATTGAAATCGCACGAGCACAAAACCTTGAAACTACAGCTCTTGGAGCAGCATTCCTAGCAGGTTTAGCAGTTGGTTTCTGGAAAGATTTGGATGAATTGAAAGAACTCAACGCTGTCGGCCAATCCTTCCAACCAACCATGAACGAAGCTCGTAAAGAACAACTTTACAAGGGATGGAAAAAAGCTGTCGCAGCAACTCAACTATTTGCAGAAGTGGATGAGGAGCAATAAAGGACTTGTTAGCTAGGGGAATGGATTTTTTCTTCTAGCTAGACAATTCTATTAGAATGTTAGGAAGTGAATCGTATGGAATTTTCAAAAGAAACAAGACGCTTAGCTATTGAGCGAATGCAGGATCGTCAACTTGACCTCTTGATTATCGGGGGTGGTATTACGGGTGCTGGTGTGGCTTTGCAGGCAGCAGCAAGTGGTATGGAAACAGCCTTGATTGAAATGCAAGACTTTGCAGAAGGAACTTCAAGTCGCTCAACCAAATTGGTCCACGGTGGTCTTCGCTACCTCAAACAATTTGATGTGGAAGTGGTATCGGATACCGTATCTGAACGCGCAGTAGTACAAAATATTGCCCCACATATTCCAAAACCAGACCCAATGTTGCTTCCAGTCTATGACGAGCCAGGTTCTACCTTTAGTCTCTTTCGCTTGAAAGTGGCTATGGATCTCTATGATCTTTTGGCTGGCGTCAACAATACCGATATGGCCAATAAGGTCTTGACCAAAGAAGAAGTACTTGAACGCGAACCAAACTTGAAGCAAGAAGGTTTGATTGGTGGCGGTGTTTACCTCGACTTCCGTAACAATGATGCTCGCTTGGTAATTGAAAATATTAAACGTGCAGCTAAAGACGGTGCCTTGATTGCCAGCCGCGTCAAAGCTGAGAAATTCATCAAAGATGAGGCTGGAAAAGTTGTCGGTATCGTCGCTCGTGACTTACTGACAGATAGCACCTTTGAAATTCGTTCGCGTTTGGTCATCAATACAACAGGCCCTTGGAGTGACGAAGTACGCAACCTGGGTGGCGAAGGTTCAGGTGTCCTTCAAATGCGTCCAACCAAGGGTGTGCACCTAGTTGTTGATAGTTCTCGCTTGTCTGTGCCACAGCCGACTTATTTTGATACAGGTCACGCAGATGGTCGCATGGTCTTTGTCCTTCCACGTGAAAATAAAACCTATTTTGGTACGACAGATACAGACTACACTGGCGATTTGGCGAATCCGATGGTAACTCAAGAAGACGTTGACTACCTGCTTGATATTGTCAACAATCGCTTCCCAGAAGCAAACTTGACCCTGGATGACATTGAGAGTGGCTGGGCAGGTCTTCGTCCCCTCTTGTCTGGAAATGGTGCTTCTGACTACAACGGTGGAAACAACGGCAAACTCAGCGATGACAGCTTTAATAGCTTGATTGAAACCGTCAAAGGCTATTTGAACAATGAAAAGACACGAGACGATGTGGAACATGATTTGACACATTTGGAAGGTAGCGTTTCTGAGAAACATTTGGACCCGTCTGCTGTATCACGCGGTTCTGCCCTTGATCGCGATGACAATGGTTTGCTTACCCTTGCAGGTGGAAAAATCACGGACTTCCGTAAAATGGCCGAAGGAGCAATGGAAAAGGTTGCAGACATCCTCAAAGAAGAGCATGGTCGTAGCTTCAAACTCATCAATTCTAAGACTTACCCAGTCTCTGGTGGTGAATTAAACCCGGCAAACGTTGCAGAAGAAATCGAACATCTTGCCCAACTTGGTGTGAAGAAAGGTCTCCTTTATGATGACGCCCTTTACTTGGCAAACTTGTACGGTTCAAATGCGCCAAAAGTCTTTGCTTTGAACCATAAAGTTGAAGCCGTTTCTGGCTTGAACAAGCGTGACTTGCTTTCCCTTCACTATGCTATGAAGGAAGAGATGACCTTGACAGCAGTTGACTATCTTCTCCGTCGTACCAACTACATGCTCTTTATGTGTGAGCAGTTGGATGCAGTAGCACCAGACGTTTTGAAAGAAATGGCAGCTTACTATGCTTGGTCAGAAGAGGAAGTTACTCAACAGGAACAATTGTTGGCAGATACGCTTGTTAAGAATGATTTGACTTATTTGAAAGAAAAATAGAAAGAGGTGCATGATGACAAATGAATTAATCGGTGAAGTGTTGGGAACCGCCTTACTTGTCTTACTAGGTAATGGTGTGGTAGCAGGAGTAGTACTAGATAAGAGTAAGGCCAAGGATGCTGGTTGGATTGTAATCACAATTGGTTGGGGTCTAGCAGTAGCCATGGCAGCCTTTGTGAGTGGTTTATTGGGACCTGCCCACCTCAACCCAGCTGTATCAATTGCAATGGCTTTTGCAGGAAATCTCCCATGGGCTTCTGTAGTCCCTTACATCCTTGCACAATTTATCGGAGCCTTTATCGGAAGTATCTTGGTCTACGTCATGTACAAAGACCACTACGATGCAACAGAAGACACTGGTGCTGTATTGGCAACCTTCTCTACTGGACCTGCCATCCGGAACTTAATTTCTAATACAATTAGCGAAGCAATCGGAACCTTTGTTTTGGTCTTGGGATTACTGGCTTTCGGTCAGTATGATTTTCCAACAGGGCTTGGCACTTTAATCGTCGGTGGTTTGATTGTCTCCCTCGGAGTTTCTCTTGGTGGTCCAACAGGATATGCCCTAAACCCTGCGCGTGACCTTGGTCCTCGTATCATGCATGCCATCCTTCCATTGAAGCACAAGGGAGATTCGGATTGGGGCTATGCATGGGTACCAGTAGTTGGTCCAATCATCGGAGGCTTGCTTGCGGCTCTCCTTTATGGTCTCATTTTTTAAAAAATATCCTTCTCTAATCAGCAATGGTTAGGGAAGTTTTTTGGTATTTGGATAACAATTGTAAGCAATATAGTTTAAAATATCAATAATTAGCGATAAAATAGGTATATCAACATCAGTGAGGTCATCTTATGAACAATACAGGTATTCATCACATTTCAAGCTTGGTAGGAAATATTCACCAAGCCTATCATTTTTATCATCATATTCTCGGCTTAAAATTGACCTTGAAAACAGTCAATCAAGAAGATTCAAGCATGTATCATCTCTTTTTCGGTGATGAAGAGGGCCGCTTTGGAACGGAATTTACCATTTTTGATATGCCCAATCATCCTAGTCATCGATCAGGCAGCAATCGTTTGGAACGAACCGTTTTTCTGGTTAAAGATTTTGCTGCCTTGGAATTCTGGCAGAAAAGACTGACAGAGTTTGAAGTGGAAAACGAAGGAATTCAGGCTTTTGGAAATGGGCATATTCTGAATTTCCAAGATGAAGATGGACAGCTGCTTGGTTTAACTTACCATGAATCAGTTGGAGAAATGTTTCCGTATAAAATAGATGAAATTCCGTCAGAATACGCTATTCTTGGCATTGCCAGTCTTCACATGCGGATTCGTGAAGAAAAGGAGTTGTTATCTTTGCTGACAGAGACTTTTGGTTTTGTCGAGGAAAGTCGATTTGTCTTTGAGGATAAGATAGTGATTTCTCTGCTCTTTGACAACACCTTCCAACATCGTCTATATTTGATACTTGACCAAGAGTCGCCAATCAGCGTTATGGGAGTCGGGGCCATTCATCATATTGCATTTGGTGTCTTAGATGAGTCTGATTTGGAAGATCTGATTAGCCGATTAAATCTCATCAATCGTCCACATTCTGGTATCATTAATCGAGATTTCATTCATTCCTTGTACTTCCGAGCGCCCAATTATCTCATGTTTGAGGTCGCGACCATGGCTGGCGAAAGAGAGGCTACCATGCCAAGACAAGATAAGCTGCTAGATAAAGTTGAACTGTTCTTGCCAAGTTTCTTTGAAGAGGATAGACAGGAAATTGAAAAAACTCTCTCCCAACGTTATTAGGAGAAATGAGATATGGATTATCGCTTTATCAAAGGGACCAGTCCCCGTCTTTTGGTCTTTTTCCACGGCACAGGTGGCAACAAGGAATCCATGCTCTTTCTCCGCCAACAGCTGGATCCAAAAGCTTCTGTCCTTTCCTTAGATGGAAGTTGAGGTCAAGGAAGGGAAAGGCGGTTCTTTGCCTCGCTGATTGATGGTCAGCTGGATCTTGTCGATTTTGAAATGCGTTTGTCGGCTTTTCTGGATTTTTGGCAGGACTTAGACAATCAGCCCTACCAGCAGATTACCTTCTTTGGCTTTTCAAACGGTGCCAATTTTGTCATGGGCTTGTTGACCAAACAGTCAAACCTGGCGGACAATTATATCTTACTCCATCCCTCAGCCTTAGATTATGCTTTTCCTATGGAAAATAGCAGAGCAGAGATATTGTTTACACTGGGGCAGAATGACCAACTCGTCGACCAAGTCGCTCTTGAACATCTTGTAGATGACTGGCAAGCGTCAGCTTTTCCCAGAGCTAACCTAGTTCGTTTTGACAAGGGACATTTTTTAAGTCAGTATGAATTGACCTATGTCAAAAATTGGTATCAAGAAAGAATAGACAAAAAGACCTGAACAAATAAGTTCAAGTCTTTAAGAGTTATTAGATTAAGGATTCCAATTTATCCACCAAGGAACCAACGTAGGCAATGGTTTCTTTGAGTGGTTGGTCAGTCGAAACGTCGACACCAGCGTGTTTAGCAAGGTCTTGGGCAGAAAGACTTGCACCGAGTGACAAGGTTTCCAACCATTTTTCAACAACTTCTTCAGGATGTTCTTCCAATTGCTTAGCCATAGCCGTACCGATGGTCAAACCAGCTGAGTAGGTATATGGATACAAACCAATGTAGTAGTGCGGTTGACGCATCCAGATAAGACCTGCATCGTCACCGATTTCAAAGTCTTCACCCCAGAATTCCTTGATGACATCCAACTTTATTTGGCAGAGAATATCACCATTGAGGTATTCTTCATTGTCCAAACGAGTGTAGACTTCACGTTGGAAGGCTGCTTCAAGCAAGTGAGTCACCATGTTGTGGAAGTAAGTACGGCTGATCAACTCGCTAATCAAGTAAGCTTGGAAGCCAGGGTCTTGGTTGTTTTTCAAAAGGGTGTTACATGTCAAGACTTCATTAGCTGTAGAAGGAGCCTCGATGAAGTAGAGGGATGGATCGTAGCTGAGGACACTTTGTTTCTTAGCCAATTGGAAATGACCAGCATGACCCAATTCGTGAGCCAATACCAAGACTTCGTTCATCAAACCTGTCCATGAAAGTAGGATATAGGATGGTCCATCGTAAAGAGTAGCACAGAAGCCACCAGTAGCCTTACCTTCGTTTTGAGCAAAGTCAATCCAACGCTCATCAAATGATTGTTCAATCATTTTTACATAATCTTCTCCAAGAATACCCAAGCAGTCAATCAAGAATTGTTTGGACTCTTCAGGAGTAATGCGTTGATTGTATTCAGATGGTAGGCTGATTTTCAAGTCAGCATGAGTGATTTTATCCAAACCATGAGCCTTGGCAACCAATTTCACATAGCGACGCATGTGAGGAGCCAATTCCTTCATGATGACATCAATCTGACGGTCAAATAGATCACGGGAGACATTTTGACTGTGCAAGAGGAAATCAATCGTATTGTCAAATCCGCGCAAACGAGCTTCGATTTGCTCGTTTTTGATATGAGACAAATAAGTTGCTGCAGTTGTATTCTTGTATTTTTTCAAGGTTGAATAGAAACCAGCAGCTGAATTGCGACGGATTTCGGTATCATGGCTGAGTTCATAATCATTTTCAAAGAGCACATAGCTATTGCCGAGCGTTTCGCCATTTGCCTCGAAGTTATCAAAGGTCATATCTTCAAACTTGGTCACACCGTAGTTATTATATGGCTGACCAAAGGTTGGTGCGAAGTTAGAGAGAAGTTCTTCTTGTAGTGGATGAAGCTGATGCGGCTTATCACGTAGGATTGCATCGAAGAAAGCAGCCCATTGTGGTTGTTCTTCTTTTAATTCGAGAAGAAAACCTTCATCTAATTGACCAAGTTCTGAATAGAGGAAATCTCGTTGAGGACGTGCCTTGGCAGAAACGAGGTCGTATTCGTTGGCCAGGCTCGCCAATTCAGTATTCATCTTGTCAACTTCTAATGGCAAAAAGGCATAGTGGGAAAGTCTGCTATCAAGAATAACGATTTTTTCGTATTCTGTTAAGGCGGAAACGATGGTATCCTTATCAGTTAACTTCCCTTTGTAATTCGATTCGAAAGCTGTCACTTGCTTAGCGTAGGCTGCTAAATTTTCTTTGTAGTTATCAGGGGTCGGAAATAGAATGTCCGTATCCCAAGTTAATTGCACATCAATTTCTTGACGTTTAGGCATTGCGTTTGTCATGATTTTCTCCTTATTTCATTTTAATAGGTCCATTATATCATACTAAAGGGCTTTCAGCGAAAATAAGCCAAGGCAAAATTTATGAAAAAGAATACTTGACAAAATACACAAAAACCTAGATAATGTAAGTATGAAAGGGTTTACTGAAAACCAGAAAGGAGCTTTTATGCAAGTCATTAAACGTAGTGGAGAGATTGTTGAATTTGACCCAGATAAAATCTACCAAGCCATCATTAAAGCTGCACAGACAGTCTATGTCATTGATGAAACTTGGCGGAAAAATCTTGCACAGGTCACAAAGAAAGTAGTGCTTGACTTGGAAGAAGCTCATACAGAGCGACCAACGATTAGCATGGTTCAGTCGCAAGTTGAACACCGTCTTTTAGATGCAGGTTATATTTCTATTGCTGAGCATTACATTTCCTATCGCTTGCAACGTGATTTGGAACGTAACGGCTATGGCGATAAGATTATTGTACATCTGCGTTTTGAACAAGTACGTTAAGAGAAGCCTAGAGAAATCTAGGTTTTTTGCTTTTATATATCTTTACATTGTTTAAAGAAAATAGCATTTCAAAAACTTTTTGAAAAAAATGTGATATTCTGAGCATATTTTTTGAAATCGGTAACATTTGTATTGTATAATATAGTTCGTAAAAAAATATATTTTCGAAAGTGAGATTTTACATTATGGCTAAAATCGTTGTTGTCGGTGCTAACCATGCTGGTACTGCCGCAATCAAAACTATGTTGACAAATTATGGTCAAGAAAACGAAATCGTTGTATTTGACCAAAACTCAAATATTTCATTCTTGGGTTGTGGTATGGCTTTGTGGATTGGTGAGCAAATTGGCGGTCCTGAAGGACTTTTCTACTCAAACAAAGAAGAGTTGGAGAGCTTGGGCGCGACAGTATACATGGAGTCACCTGTTACAAACATTGACTATGATGCCAAAACAGTTACAGCGCTTGTAAATGGTCAAGAACATGTTGAATCATTTGAAAAACTTCTTTTCGCAACTGGTTCACAACCTATCTTGCCACCAATCAAAGGAGCTGAAATCAAAGAAGGTTCTCTTGAATTTGAAGCAACTCTTGAAAACTTGCAATTCGTTAAATTGTACCAAAACTCAGCAGATGTTATTGAAAAATTGAAAAACAAAGACATCAACCGCGTAGCAGTTGTTGGTGCTGGTTACATCGGTGTTGAGCTTGCAGAAGCATTCCAACGTAAAGGTAAAGAAGTTATCCTTATCGACGTTGTAGATACATGTTTGGCTGGTTACTATGACCGCGACTTGTCAGACCTTATGGCTAAAAACATGGAAGAACATGGTATTCAACTTGCCTTTGGCGAAACTGTTAAAGAAGTTGCTGGTAATGGTAAAGTTGAGAAAATCATCACTGACAAGAACGAATACGATGTTGACATGGTTATCTTGGCTGTTGGTTTCCGTCCAAACACTGCATTTGCAGGTGAAGGAATCGAGCGCTTCCGTAACGGTGCCTTCCTTGTAAACAAACGCCAAGAAACTTCAATCCCAGGTGTTTACGCTATCGGTGACTGTGCAACTATCTACGACAACGCTACTGGTGACACAAGCTACATCGCTTTGGCTTCAAACGCAGTACGTACTGGTATCGTAGCAGCTCACAACATCTGTGGCACTGACCTTGAAGGTATCGGTGTACAAGGTTCTAACGGTATCTCTATCTATGGTCTTAACCTTGTATCAACTGGTTTGACACTTGAAAAAGCTACTCGTCTTGGTTTGAACGCTGCTGTTACTGAAGTAACAGACAACCAAAAACCAGAATTCATGGAGCACGGCAACTTCCCAGTTACAATCAAGATTGTTTACGATAAAGATTCACGTCGTATCCTTGGTGCGCAAATGGCTGCTCGTGAAGACATCTCATTGGGTATCCACCTCTTCTCATTGGCAATCCAAGAAGGTGTAACAATCGAAAAATTGGCCTTGACAGACTTATTCTTCTTGCCACACTTCAACAAGCCTTACAACTACATCACAGTAGCTGCCTTGGGTGCTGAATAATCAATTGAATACAAAAGCTCAGAGATAACTCTGGGCTTTTTTGGCGCTTGCTACTAATGATCCTCCAAATTTGGAAATTCATCACTCAACGATTAGTTGATCTTTCTAATTTACCACCTGCCCTAAAAATGATTTTTTGGTATAATGGAGAGAATGATTATAACGAACCTGTATTCACAGTGTAGTACTTCCATCTAAGCCTAGTTTTTCAGCTACTCATCGTTAGTTTTTTTCAAAATACAGTCGGTATTCCTTCAAAAAACTGCCTTGATTAGCGAAAAACTATCTCTTATTTAAAAGCACTCCACTTGTAATACATGTTCTAAGAAAGTATGAGACAATGAACCCATTATTAAACGGAATGAATGACAGACAGGCAGAAGCGGTACAGACGACGGAAGGTCCGCTATTGATTATGGCAGGGGCTGGTTCGGGTAAGACGCGAGTCCTGACTCACCGAATCGCTTATTTGATTGATGAAAAAATGGTCAATCCTTGGAATATCCTAGCCATTACCTTTACCAACAAAGCAGCGCGTGAGATGAAGGAGCGGGCCTACGCCCTCAATCCTGCTACGCAAGACTGTTTGATTGCTACCTTCCACTCCATGTGTGTGCGGATTTTGCGTCGAGATGCTGACCATATCGGCTACAACCGTAACTTCACCATTGTGGACCCAGGTGAGCAACGCAGTCTCATGAAACGGATTTTGAAAAATCTCAATCTAGACCCGAAAAAGTGGAGTGAACGCTCAATCTTGGGAACCATTTCTAATGCCAAAAACGACTTGATTGATGACAAGGCATTTGAAGCCCAGGCTGGCGACCTATACACGCAGATTGTTGCAAAATGCTACACGGCTTATCAAAAGGAACTCAGACAGTCAGAGGCCGTTGACTTTGATGATTTGATCATGTTGACGCTCCGCCTTTTTGACCAAAATCCAGAGGTCCTGACCTATTACCAGCAGAAATTCCAGTATATCCATGTCGATGAGTATCAGGATACCAACCATGCCCAGTACCAATTGGTCAAGCTCCTGGCATCACGTTTCAAGAATATCTGCGTGGTCGGTGATGCGGACCAGTCTATCTATGGTTGGCGTGGTGCGGATATGCAAAATATCCTGGACTTTGAAAAGGACTATCCAGAGAGCAAGGTTGTCCTTTTGGAGGAAAACTACCGCTCCACCAAGAATGTCTTGCAGGCTGCCAATGAGGTTATCGAAAACAACCGCAATCGCCGTCCCAAAAAACTCTGGACACAGAATGCCCAAGGGGATTTGATTACCTACTATCGTGCCAGAGATGAGAATGACGAGGCGATTTTTGTCGCAGGGCAGATTGACCAGTTGCACCGAGAAGGTGAGGCTTATAAGGATTTTGCAGTTCTCTATCGGACCAATGCCCAGTCCCGTACCATTGAAGAAGCCCTACTCAAATCTAATATCCCTTATACCATGGTTGGAGGAACCAAGTTCTACAGCCGTAAGGAAATCCGTGATGTGATTTCTTATTTGAATATCATCGCAAATCCATCGGATAATATTTCCTATGAACGCATTGTCAATGAGCCAAAACGTGGCGTTGGACCTGGTACGGTTGACAAACTCCGTGATTTTGCGACCAGTCACAGCATGTCCTTGCTAGAAGCTTCTCAGGATATTATGTTGTCGCCGATTAAAGGGAAGGCAGCACAGGCAGTCTTTGACCTAGCCAATCTCCTCTATAATCTTCGTAATCAATTAGACAACTTGACGGTCACCCAAGTAGTCGAGGCAGTATTGAACCAAACAGGCTACATCGATGCCCTTGCCGCACAAAATACGCTGGAAGCTAATGCTCGCATTGAAAACATCCAGGAATTCCTTTCTGTTACCAAAAACTTTGATGAAAAGGATGCTGAGGAAGAAGAGACAGGTCTGGATCGGTTGACACGCTTCCTGCTTGATTTAGCACTGATTGCGGATACAGATGATGGCAATACAGAATCTTCAGAAGTGACCCTCATGACTCTCCATGCGGCCAAGGGTCTGGAATTTCCAGTCGTATTCCTGATTGGCATGGAGGAAAATGTCTTCCCACTCAGTCGTGCAGCAGAAGAAGAGGACGAATTGGAAGAAGAACGTCGTTTGGCCTACGTAGGCATCACCCGTGCTGAGCAGACTCTCTACCTGACCAATGCCAATTCTCGACTCCTTTTCGGTCGCACCAACTACAACCAACCAAGCCGCTTTATCCGAGAAATTTCCAGTGACCTCCTTGATTACCAGGGGCTCGCTCGTCCAGCCAATACTAGCTTTAAGGCTTCTTATGTCAATGGCAGAGCGACACAGTTTGGACAAGGTATGAGTTTGCAACAGGCCATGCAAAGTCGAAAAGCATCCGTACAACCATCTGCCAAGCTCGGAGGCAGTATGCCCTTCGCATCAAATAACAAATCGTCAAGCTCAGGCACCAACTGGTCAGTTGGTGACATCGCAGTCCACAAGAAATGGGGACGAGGGACAGTCCTTGAAGTTTCAGGCTCAGGCAGCAACCAAGAACTCAAAATCAATTTCCCAGAAATGGGCCTCAAAAAAGTCTTGGCAAGCTTAGCACCGATTAGTAAGGAAGAGTAGGGATGAACCAAAAGTAAAGAGGAAACATCGCATTTTATAAGACTTGCGACGTCTTCATAATATTATTTTTAGAACGACATATGACACCTCAAAATGGGTCTTGACCTGACTGTTTTGAGGTGATTTTTTGTATACTGCTTAAAGTATCGAAACAATCTTGCATGCTTTGATGACATCTAGATGAGCAAATTTTGCATCGGACGTTTTTAGAGTGTATCTTACCATCTATATGCTAAATGACAAATATAGAAAAAAAACGGATAGCTCCAAGAGAAAATACTACTTGTATTGTTATACTGATAGTAGTTAAAAGTCTTTTATTTGCTAGAGACTCTCATCTTAGTAAGGAAGGGATAGCCTAGAAATGGGACGATTAGCTTGCCAATATTTTTGTAGCTAGCGCAAAAATAGATCAAATAAAAGAAGGAGACTCTTATGAGCAAACGTAAAATTATATCAAGTTTATTTTTAAGTGCTACCGTATTGGGAGGATTGCTGTTTACACAGACACCAACCGTAAAAGCAAATGAAGAGGGAAAGGTGCAAATAGCACATATCTCGCCTATCTTTGATCCTGGGGAGCTTATTCAAGAGACTAACTATAACGACTTGGTCAAAAAGTCAGTATCTATTGAGGCGACTCCTGGAAGTAATAAAAAAGAGGTTCGGTGGAAAGTTATCTTTGATTCGACTTATTGGAACTTTAACTATGATAAAGGTGGATACTATTTTGTTGTTCCTTCAGGTATGAATTTGAAGAGCATTACTATGGTTGGAGGACAATCAGGTGAAAATTTGCTTAATAAATTTCCAAATGTTAACGATGTTAGCAACGACTCATATAGCCAATATCGCCATTTTAAAAAAGGTGAAAAAACATACGGGGATCGTGACTTCGATAGTCAGTGGGGATGGTCAGTTGGACGAGCAAGTAATGATAAGATAAATCAATGGAAAAATGAAAATGCTTTTTCTGATATCTATTATATCGATAGTCCTCGCCATGCAGGTCCAGTAACTTATGAATTGGAGGCAGAAGTAACTGATCAAACTAAAACTTCCTTCCCTCTAGTAGCGGTAATGAAAAACTTCTATGCTAGAACATCATACTTGAGTGAACCAACTTCGCTTGCAGGACTTGATGTGAAAGTTGAATGGCCGAAATAAGTGACTGACAATTTGCAGAACTAAGCCAACCAGTGGCAATCGTGTGTAGTTAAGGCTACTACGATTGCCTTTTTCTGCGAGTCCTCGTCTTTTTGCTTGAATAAACTAGTTCTTGTATAATATGATGAGGAAATGGGTGTATCCAGGGCTGCTGATACTCAATAAAAATCAAAAGTAGCCTAGGAAACGAAGCCGATGACAGAACTCTGTTGTTTTTCTTATTTCAAGGCAACAGGCTAAAAAGCCCCACAGGAGTTTTTCACTCATCGAGGCAAGTTGACAATGGATAATTTTGATATTTAAAGAGTATGAAATCTGAAAAACAGTATAATAGAGCCTAGGACACAGAGCTATTTTTTTAGAAACTGTGGTATACTTTAGACATACTACCTGACATCGCTTCAGTAATTTCTGCTTAGAAAGGATTTATCATCTTGCAATACAAACACTTACTCTTTGATCTTGACCATACTCTTCTTGATTTTAGCCGTGGAGAAGAAGTAGCCTTAACCCAGTTTTTGACAGCTATGGAGGTTGAAGATATTCAAACTTTTAAAGAAGTCTATCGACCGCTCAACCAGGCCATGTGGAAGGATTTGGAAAAAGGGAATATTACAAAGAAAGAGCTGATCAATACCCGCTTTTCACGGACCTTTGCCCACTTTGGTCGGCAAGTTGATGGAAGGGAGATGGCCTTGCGCTACCAAGAATTTATTGGGCGGCAGGGACAAATTTTTACAGGTGCAGATAAGCTTTTGCAGGAATTGACACACCGAGGCTACCAGATTTATGCGGCGACCAACGGCGTGACCTATATACAGGAAAATCGCTTGCTTCACTCACCGATTCAATCGTATTTCAAAGAAGTATTTATTTCTGAGCAGATGGGGACGCAAAAGCCTGCGGCTGATTTTTATGAAAAAATAGCAGAGCAGATTTCAGGTTTTCAGTTTGATCAAGCCTTAATGATTGGGGACAGTTTGACAGCAGATATTCAAGGCGGCAATAATGCTGGCATGGATACTGTTTGGTACAATCCGACTCATATGATAAACAAGAGTAAGGCAGTTCCAACCTATACAATTAGTAGTTATCAAGAATTATTGGACTTACTATAGAATGTTTTAAAATTCTATAAGATTTTTCGTATATTTGTAATAAAAAACACACTATAAGGAGGAAAACGTGAAAAGATTACTGAGACGCATTCGTCCAACCAAGCCCCTAAAAGAACTCACTTGGATAGATTTGATTATGATCACAACGATTTTATGTGGTAATGCTATTTATACCTCAACCATGCAATGGATAGCATCATTTTCTGCAACAGAAGTAGTGGAAACAGGAGTCCAATCCTTTACTGCAGCAGACAATTGGTGGGCTCTAGCCAATCAAGGAAAGCTATTCCTGTTTGCCCTGGTGTATTTATTGATTCGGAATTATGATTTCAAGCAGCTAAAAGTAAAATTAGAGTGGAGAGTTTTGCTCTGGGGACCTCTCATTTTCATCGGTGCTGGTCTGATTAGCGATTTAGCATTTACAGCTTTTTCTTATATTCCTGGTCTATCTGGTGGGTATAATTTTCTCGGATACTTGCCTTACTATGACTGGAATATCATGACAGTGCTCAACCGTTTCCTAGCGGTTGACTACAGCACGGTTATCTATTCCTTGTTTAACGGCTTCTATGAAGAGTTCTTTTTCTTAGGCTTATTGTTGAGTACAGATAAGAAAAAGCGTTCGCTGGTTTTACTCTTTTCAACAATTGTCCGTATATCTTTCCATACCTATCAGGGAATGGTATCTGCTCTTGTTATTGGTGTAGCCTTCGGTCTTTTCTATTACTACATGTACACAAGGAAAAATGATAATTTATTGCCCTATTTCTTAGGACATGCTCTTGCGGATATGGTTGGTACAAGTTTCTTCTCATTGTTTATTGTAGGGTAAACAATGAGAAGAACGGACATCAAGCTAATCGAAAAAATTTCTTTCTCCCTACAGCTGACAAACGGATGATGATATGTAGTTTCTATCAACTCGGTATCATCACCCGTTTTATTATGCTGATATTTAGTCATTTGAATTAGTTTTGCTACATGGTCTCATTCGATTACTTTATCATATTTTTTATCCCATATTTTTTTGAATTAACGGTTTATTTATGTTAAAATGTATTTTTATACATCAAAAAGGAGTATAGATATGAAACAAATAAAGAATCGTTTAAAAAAACATATGTTTTGGATTGGACTCATTTCGTTGGTATTGATGCTCGTTGATAATGTCCTATTTTGTTATTTTAATATTGAATGTAGTCGTACCTTAAACCAAATCGAGCAGACGATTTGTATCATACTTAGTATTCTTGTATTTTTAGGAGTGCTAAATAATAAACCGGATGTGAAGGTAGAAGACATCCTAAAAAACGGTATGTCATCTAAAAATCAACAATAATGTTTGTTTAGAACCTACTGATGAGGTATCTAGTTGTACTTACAGTTCAGTATCTCTAGCTAAGACGGATTTTTCAAAATATAGTCAGTATTTCCTAAAAAACTATTTGTATATAAATCACTTTACTTGTGATACGATTATTTAACATTATATATGTCCACCAGTCGAAAGGCTGGTGTTTCTATTTATGACACGTATGTTATCATGAATGCCGCTATTTGAAGGAAAAGAATCGAGAGAAATTCAATGAACACTAAAAATATCAATGGTAGTTAAAATCATAAGCCGTCATTAGACGGAGTTTTATGATTGTGCTACAATAGACATAATTATAAGAGAACGGAGTGATGATAATGAAACGTACTATTCTATTATGCTTGCCGACTATACTGTTACTAGCAGCATGTCATCAAAAGCCGGATCAGACCAATACTACAAAAAATTCGTCAACAACTGTTTCGACTACTTCAAGTCAGTCTACTTCAACAACTTCGGAGCAGTCAACAAGCAGCTCTACATCGGTGGAAACGAATCAAGAAGTAACAAGTACAGAGACTCAGGTAAATTTTAACGGTTCCTATTATAGTGTACAAGGAAAATATGGCGAAGTGATTATCGCCAATAAAAAGCATCCGCTTGCAGCTGATTATGCACCAGGCGAAAATCCTGAAGCCTTAGCAGCTTTTCAACGTTTAATAGCAGATATGCAGGCGCTAGGATTTGGTATCTCCAATAACTACAGTGGATTTCGTTCCTATGAAACTCAGGCAAACCTCTACCAGTCTTATGTAAATCAGGAAGGACAAGCAGCGGCAGATACGTATTCTGCAAGAGCTGGATATAGTGAACATCAGACAGGATTAGCCTTTGATTTATTGGATACAAGTGGTAATTTATTAGAAGAACCCAATGCTTCTCAGTGGTTGGCTACGAATGCACATCTATATGGCTTTATTGTCCGCTATCTTCCAGGAAAAGAATCTAGCACAGGCTATATGGCAGAATCCTGGCATGTGCGATATATTGGTCAAGAAGCGACAGATATTTACAATTCAGGCTTGACCTTGGAAGAATATTTTGGTGTACCAGGTGGAGACTACTAATATTACATTTAGTCAGAAATAAGTCGAAAAATTTGTCCGTATAACTAACTCGTGATATAATAAACCATCATAATTTTGGAGGTCCATCATGCTTAAAGCAATGGAAGTATACTTGGTTACTAATGGTAATGGTTTGGAAGCTATCGAGTTTTATAAAAATGCTCTTGGGGCAACAGTGGAGCAAGTAAATCTATTTAAAGATTTCTTACCAGACTGCCCTGCTGAACTAGAAAATTACGTGATGAATGCACAGTTTCGTTTGAATGGTCAACGGTTTATGTTGTCAGACAACAACCCAGAAATGCCTTATACAGTAGGTGACAATATTACAGTTGCGCTTATCACAGATGATGCTGAGACAGCGCAGGAACTATACAGCAAGTTATCCGTAGATGCAACTGCTATCAATATGGAACTTCAAGCAGTTCCTTGGTCTCCTGCCTATGGTAATGTAACAGACAAGTTTGGTATCTCTTGGCAAATCAATGCTGAAGTAGAAGGCTACGGTCAGGAATATTACGCAGAAAACTAAAATAGATTGGACAAGGCATTGTCCAATCTATTTTAGTTTTTGCCAATAAGCTTTATAGATATACAGTTGAAGAGTAGCTGATAGGATGAGCAGTAAGGTCATCAAGGCTGAGCTTACATAGGCTGCACCAATAGTGCCAGCCAATATGATGCTGACAACTAGAATAATGGCTCCGAGAAACATTGTTCCTATGATCGATCCAGCAATCAACCATTGACCCGCTCCGCGACCAAATAACTGGTTACTATTTTGCCAGTTGAGCATGAGGAGTCGTTGGTCACGCCAGTAATAAATCTGACCAGTTAGCAGGGCTGAAATGATGATGCCGACTGTAAAGAAGACTGCTAGAATGAGTTTGACTTTCATGAAACCTAGAGCCAAAGCAAAGTAAAGTAGAGTTGGTAGTGCAAATTGCACGGCAGCCAATACCCAGAATTTTTGGATGATAAATTTTTTGAAACTAATAGGAAGCGTTCGAATGAAATGATAATTTTCCTTTTCCAATGACATGGCCACTCCGATGAAGGTTGTAGAACCAGCAAATAGACTGCCAAGCAAGAATCCAGCTAATAGAGCAATACCAAAGAAATCCCATCCAACTGAACTTAGACCACCATTTTCCGTGAAACGGCTAAAACTTGGAAAAAGCGCCACTCCCATGATGATTGGTTGTATCATGGTTTGGACCATGAGGTTGCTATCTTTAAGAGTAGATAGGTGGTGTTTCACTAAAGCCAGATTGAGATTGCTAGGAATCTTGGCAGACTTAGCATTATTGGTCCGTTTTGTCGAAGCATTTTCAATCGCCAAAACTTGATTAAAGTAGTTGGGAATGACAGTTTTAAACGCAAACACAATCAGTCCAAACATCAAAATGAAAGGAAGTCCAAAATGAAGGAGTGTTTCTAGTGATATAGTATGGCTGACCAAGTAATGGAATCCAGCAAATATGGGTATGATAGGAAAATCAACAAAGCCACCAGATTCGAGTGAAACGGTCTGCTGGGATTGCAGGAACATGAGCGCAGCAAAAGCCAGCAAGGAAGAACCTGTCATCAGGATTGTAGAAATCAATGTTTTACGAGGGCTTTTTGTCAGAATTTCCCCAACAAAGTGCATGATAATCAGATTGACTAAATTAACTAAAATCCAGAGAATCAAAAAGGAAGGAATGGAAGCTAAGGCGAGGAGCGGACCGCCAATTTGCCAGTAAGTGATCAGAAGTAAAGACAGACACGGCATGAGGAAGGGTAGGACCATCCCTTGTGCAGAGAGGATTTTAGCGAGGAAGACTTCTTGTGGCTTCAGGGGAAGTGCTAAATACAACTTTGTATCCTTACTATCGTAGAAAACGGAGAAGAAACCTGTAAAACCGTAGACAATGGCAATAATGGTAAAGAGCGCTAGTTGCAGAGAAAAGAAACCGATAGACTGACTATAATCTACTCCCATGAAAAAGACAGAATAGAGAAGTCCGAAACTCAAAACCATAAATACTTGTTGCAAGAGGACACTTTTATAGGCTGAAAAGGAGGCGTCTTTGCGCTTACTTTGTTTCTTCTTGACGGAAGCTAGAAGTTGAGGATTGGAATAAAGAATATTAATCTTTACTAGTTCCCAAATGATGGATTTACTCATACTTCCTCACCTGCCTTCACTTGTTGGCGTCCGGCTAATTCCAAATAGATGGTCTCCAAATCTTTATCTGGATACTGTGATTTGAGTTCATCAAGGCTACCTACGAAAATGAGTTGCCCTTTTCGGAGAATAGCAATGCGGTCACAGAGTTGTTCAGCTACTGAAAGGACGTGTGTAGAAAATAGAACGGTGTGACCAGATTGAGCATGTTCTTTCATCATTTGTTTTAGGTCGAAAGAAGCCTGAGGATCCAGTCCAGTTAGGGGTTCATCCAAAATCCAAATATCAGGGTTAGGGATCAATGCACCAATAATAATGGTTTTCTGACGCATACCGTGTGAAAAACTGTCAATAGGCTCATGTTGGCGCGCTGTCATATCAAATAGACTAGATAGTTTAGCGATACGGTCATCAACTGTATCTTTTTCTACACCATAGACCTTGCCCATAAAGTGCCAGTATTCAAAAGCTGTTAAGTGTAGGAAGATGTCTGGCGAATCTGGAACATAGGCTATCCGTTTTTTGACTTCATCGCGGTTCTCCTCTAGGTTTAAACCATCAACAGAGATAGTTCCATAACTGGCTTCGATTATCGAAGTCAGTAGACTGATTGTCGTTGTTTTTCCTGCCCCATTGTGACCAATTAAACCGAAAATCTCGCCGCTTTCAATTGTCAAATTTAGGTCATCAAGTGCGATCGTTTCGCCGTATGTTTTTGTGATATGGTCAAATTGTATCATAGTAACCTCCTTGTTATTCGTGAACTAAAAGTAGGGGCTTGTAAGTATTCCAAGCCTTATTCCAAATGTTCTTCGAATAATATATACAATTAATTACATTTATTATACTGCTGAATTAGTACAAAAGCAATAGTTTCTATCAATATTTTTGTAGTATGGATGCGGATATATTGCAAGAAGTCGAGTGTAAAAAGGAATGCAATAAGCTCGATTATCAGAAAATTTGCTATAATAGACCTATGAACGATTTGATCAAGCATAAATTGGAGTTACTACCAGATAGCCCTGGCTGTTACCTCCATAAAAACAAGTACGGTAAGATTATCTATGTGGGCAAGGCCAAAAACCTGCGCAATCGGGTGCGGTCTTATTTTCGTGGTGCCCATGATACCAAGACAGAGGCCCTGGTGTCAGAGATTGCCGACTTTGAATTTATCGTAACGGATTCTAATATCGAGGCCCTCTTGTTGGAAATCAATCTGATTCAAGAGAACAAGCCTCGCTATAACATCATGCTCAAGGATGACAAGTCCTATCCCTTTATCAAGATTACCAAGGAACGTCACCCACGGCTGCTCATTACACGGCAGATTAAGAAGGATGGCGGTCAGTATTTTGGTCCCTATCCAGATGTGGGTGCGGCCAACCAGACCCTCAAGCTATTGGAGCGTCTCTACCCTTTCCGCAAGTGTAAATTGCCTGAGAACAAGTATTGTCTTTATTATCATTTGGGGCAATGTCTGGCTCACGGGGAAAACTTGCCCAGCCTGTCTGACTATGACAAGATGGGCAAGGAAGTTGCCCAGTTCTTGACAGGTCATGACGATAAGATTGTCAAGGAAGTGCAGGAAAAGATGAAGGTAGCTGCTTCTAATCTGGAATTTGAAAAGGCTGCGGAATATCGTGATGTCCTTCAATCCATTTCAACCCTACGGACCAAGCAGCGTGTGATGGCACATGATTTGCAAAATCGAGATGTCTTTGGCTACTACGTGGATAAGGGATGGATGTGTGTGCAGGTTTTCTTTGTTCGGCAGGGAAAACTAATTGAGCGGAATGTCAATCTTTTTCCATACTATAATGATGCGGACGAAGACTTTTTGACCTACATCGGTCAGTTTTACAGGGACCAGCAACATTTGATTCCCTCAGAGGTCTTGATACCGCAGGATATTGACCAAGAAGCCGTAGAAGCTCTGGTGGATACCAAGGTCATCAAGCCTCAGCGTGGCGAGAAGAAGCAACTCATCAATTTGGCGACCAAGAATGCGCGTGTTAGTCTGGAGCAGAAGTTTAATCTTTTGGAGAAAAATCTGGAGAAGACCTACGGTGCGGTGGAGAATATCGGTCAGCTTTTGGGGATTCCGACGCCTGTTCGGATTGAGGCTTTCGATAACTCCAATATTATGGGGACTAGTCCTGTGTCGGCTATGGTTGTCTTTGAAAATGGGGTGCCTAATAAAAAAGAATACCGCAAGTACAAGATTAAGACGGTGGAGGGGCCAGATGACTATGCTTCCATGCGCGAAGTTTTGCAGCGGCGGTACAGTCGGGTACTGCGGGACGGTTTGACACCGCCTGATTTGATTATCATTGACGGTGGTCAGGGGCAGGTCAATGTCGCCAAGCAGGTCATCGAGCAGGAGTTGGGTATGTCCATTCCCATTGCAGGTTTGCAGAAGAATGACAAGCACCAGACCCACGAATTGCTTTTTGGCAATCCGTTGGAAGTAGTTGAGTTGCCTCGCAATTCACAGGAATTTTTCCTCCTGCATCGGATTCAAGATGAGGTTCACCGCTTTGCCATTGAGTTTCACCGTCAGGTTCGTTCAAAAAATTCCTTCTCATCTAAATTGGACGGCATAGAAGGCTTGGGACCAAAACGCAAACAGGCTTTGATGAAGCATTTCAAGTCCATTGGCAATATCCAGTCAGCAAGTTTGCAGGAAATCGCAGAAGCTGGTGTGCCGTATAAGGTGGCGGAGTTGGTCAAGGAGAAGTTGAAGTAAAACCAAACGGTGTAATAATATCCAAAAATCTAATAAAAATACATCGAAATACTTTACAATCTCGGTATTATATATCATAATATACATATCAAGTGCTTGATAAACTTCAATTTATTGCTAATAAAATAGAGAGTTAGGTAAAGGCTATGCAAAGATATATCACTCATGCAGTTGGACTATTGTTCATACTGTGTATGCTACTGCCGTTTGCATATACTACGGACAGTGAAAGTTATTCTGTTTTCCTTGTGTCAGGTTGGCGGTATTTCAGCCAAAACTTGTTTTCCTTGTCCTCTATTCTAATCTTTTTAGCTTTCTTTTTCATTAATTATCAAGCTAATAAAAATATTCAACTGATTATTTTTATCATGACTTTTATGGTTACATTGTATTTTTATTGCTTACCCATTCTGGCTCTAGGAGAAGAATTCTGGAGTCGTATAATCGAATTGCCTGTTGCTTATTACATTTGTGGTTTACTTATGCTTGTTGGAGTTAGATTAAAAGTAAAACGTTTGGTATCTGGTTAATTGCCTAATATTTCTGAAAAGCACGAGGACTGTCTTTCTAGTCAAAAGCTGGAAAGCAGTCCTTTTAAGATAATCTGGTAAATCTTGTCTTCTGGCAGGTAGAGATGAGATTTGAAAGCTCTACTAATTTATGGTAAAATGAATTATCAATGACTGATTAAGGAGAAAGCAATGGCGTTCGGCGAAGAAAAACACAAGAAAACAACATTTGAAAAAGTAACTTTAGTAATTGTTGTCGTGATGGTTGTCGTGACATTAGCTGGCTTGATTTTACCAGCCATTAATGCATTGATGAATTAAGAATCTGTATTCACTGTTCAGCACTTCTATACTAAGGCTAGTTTTTTAGCACTCATCGTTAGTTTTTTTCAAAATACAGTCAGTATTTTGAAAAAACTACCTTGATTGGCTAGAAACGATTTCTTATATATAAGCACTTCGCTTGTGAATACAGGTCTAAAACGCTTTTAAGCGTTTTTTTCTAGGAAAGAATAGGGTAAATTATGAGTATGTTTTTAGATACTGCCAAGATTAAGGTCAAGGCAGGGAAAGGTGGCGACGGGATGGTCGCCTTCCGCCGTGAAAAGTATGTACCTAATGGCGGTCCTTGGGGCGGTGATGGTGGCCGTGGCGGAGACGTTGTTTTTATTGTAGATGAAGGCTTGCGTACTCTCATGGACTTCCGTTACAACCGTCGTTTTAAAGCTGACGATGGCGAAAAAGGGATGACCAAGGGCATGCATGGTCGTGGTGCGGAAGACCTGATTGTTCGAGTACCACAGGGGACAACTGTTCGTGATGCGGATACTGGCAAGGTCATCACCGACTTGGTTGAAAATGGTCAAGAATTTGTCATTGCCCACGGTGGTCGTGGTGGTCGTGGAAATATTCGTTTTGCGACACCTAAGAATCCAGCGCCTGAGATTTCTGAAAATGGAGAACCAGGTGAGGAGCGCAATCTTGAATTAGAATTGAAAGTGTTGGCTGATGTAGGTCTTGTAGGTTTCCCATCAGTTGGAAAATCAACGCTTCTTAGTGTTATTACAGCAGCTAAACCTAAAATTGGTGCCTACCATTTTACAACCATTGTGCCAAATTTGGGAATGGTTCGGACCAAATCTGGCGAGTCATTTGCTGTGGCAGACCTACCAGGTTTGATTGAGGGTGCTAGTCAAGGTGTTGGATTGGGAACGCAATTCCTTCGTCACATCGAGCGGACACGTGTTATCTTGCATGTTTTGGACATGTCAGCAAGTGAAGGCCGTGATCCTTATGAAGATTACGTAGCCATCAACAATGAATTGGAAACCTACAATCTTCGTCTCATGGAGCGTCCTCAGATTATCGTTGCCAACAAAATGGATATGCCAGAAGCGGCAGAAAATCTGGAAGAGTTCAAGAAGAAATTAGCAGCCAACTACGACGAGTTTGACGAACTGCCACAGATTTTCCCAATTTCAGGGATTGCTCACCAAGGTTTGGAAAATCTTTTGGAAGCCACAGCTGAGTTGCTAGAGAAAACGCCTGAATTCTTGCTCTACGACGAATCAGATTTCCAAGAAGAAGAGGCTTACTATGGCTTTAACCCAGATGAGCCAGAATTTGATATCAGCCGTGCAGACGATGCAAGCTGGGTTCTATCTGGTGACAAACTAGAAAAACTCTTCACCATGACTAACTTTGATCGTGACGAATCTGTCATGAAATTTGCTCGCCAGTTGCGTGGCATGGGCGTCGATGAAGCCCTCCGTGCCCGCGGAGCCAAAGATGGTGACACAGTTCGCATCGGCAAGTTCGAATTTGAGTTCGTGGATTAACGTTGGAATCACATCTAAGTCCTAAAGGACTTGATGTGATACGGTAGCCGCTACGGCGGACTACCTACCAACCTTACTAATTTCATTCAGTTAATGATCGTTTGTAAACAATCTATAAAATAGTTGGAGGTTTATATGGGTGATAAACCAATATCCTTCAAGGATAAGGATGGAAATTTTGTCTCAGCAGCCGATGTATGGAATGCTGAGAAATTAGAAGAACTTTTTAATACACTTAATCCTAATCGGAAATTTCGTTTAGAAAGAGAACGATTGGCAAAGGAAAAAGAAAAAGAATAAATCCCGAATCTGCTTGTTGGCGTAAAAACAGGCAGATTTTTTATATCTACTTGTAAATGCGATATTTATCAATATAATATTATGTCTAAAAATGCATTTACATGTATAAATGGCGTAAATATTCACTGAAATATTAATAAATATAATTTTTAAGAAAATTGGATAATATTGTTTGTCGTGTTCAATTATTTATAGTATAATACAATAGATAATTACTGAATTTTTCAAGGATTTTTTGTAAAAACTGTAAAATTTTTGTAATTAATAAATAAAAAATTGGGGGAGGTTTTTTCGATGCGTAAAGCTAAGAAAAAGTCGTTTAATTGGTACGGAATGAAGCAACATTTCTCAATCCGTAAATATCATTTTGGTGCTGCAAGTGTCTTACTTGGTATGTCATTGGTTATGGGGGCTGGTGCACAAACTGTTAAAGCAGAAGAGACTGCGGCATCCTCAGATGCGACTACTGCAAGTAGTACATCGGTTGATTCCTTGAATGCAGATGCAAAAGAGTCAGTTGCTTTATCAACAGAAACAGCTGCAAGTTCTGAACGTACGGTTGATATTTCTTACATTGTTAAGTATGTCCTCGAGGACGGTTCAGTCGTAAGTGCTTCGGTAGAATCTGTTTCAACAACAACTACAGAGGCAATTGCCAAAGCAACAGCAACAGTAACAGCGGTTGTACCAGAAGGTTATGAATTGGCATCTGGTGAGTCGGCAACAGTTTTGCATGAAGTGACTGAAAATGCTGAAAATATTGTAACTGTAAAAGTTGTCAAAAAAGTAGAAGCTACAGCAACTGTTAGCTCACCAACTACAACATCAACAACTGTAGCAACTGCTAGTTCAACAACTACAGCAGCTACATCAACTACACCTACGACACCTGCAACTGTAGAAGAAGCTAAAACAGTTCTTGAGCAAGTAACTTCAGAAGCGGAAGTATTGGCAAATGAAGCTAATCGTTTTGTTGCTGCAGATAGCACAAATGAAGCGTTGAAAACATCAGCTGCCGCAACTAAATTGGTTGTAACAGAAGCAACAGTGGTATTGAACGATTCAACTGCAACGCTTGAATCCGTGAATGCTCAAATCAATGCAGTTCGTTCAAATGTTGAAGCACTTGCTCTTGAGTTGCGTAAATTCCTAGGTTCTGATGTAATCGAAGTCGCTTTGAATACCTCGGTAACATCAGGTCTTAAAGTTGGTGAAGGCGAAGGAATTCTTGTTGAAAAAGGCACAACGGCTACACCGTCAATGGATGATCCAAATGGAGCAGGTATCAAGCCACACACTCTTCGAACTGGTGTGACAGCTACAACTGAGGCTGGATGGTATACTTTCGATTCATACGACTTGAATTCATATAATGTAAACATGGCTGGTAGTATATTTAATGGAACAGCTTTGAATGCTTACGTCCGTTTCTCTCTAGATTCGAACCCAAATACACAGACTGTTTTAGCAGAGTTAGTCAGTAAAACCGATGGACAAGTACTAGAGAAACACACGGTGGAAACCGATACAAGTGTAGTCTTTACATATCCAAAAACCATTAATGCTAATAATGAAAATATTAAGTTGAGTTATGAAACTCAAAATGCCGTTGATGGTAGTACTTACGGCAATTTGAGATTCATCGGTGATACTACTGGTTCAATCTACAATAATACTATCCTGCCCGTCTATCAAATTAACACGACTACTTATAAAGTAGAAGATGGAAGAATTTTAGCAACTTATAATCTTCAAACCATCGGTGGACAAACTGTTACATCTTCTGGTCAACGTGAATTTGCTGGCTATGAGTTTGTTGAGAAGATTGTGGAACCAGCCCAAGGTGGTTATCCAGTAGGTACGGTATATGTTGCTGGTAAAGTTAATACTGCAACTGACAAATCCAATACGATTCAATACAAGGTAATTCGTACTATTGTATCAAATACAGAATATGTTCATGAGATTTATGTTTTGGATCCAACTTATACGGGAACAGTAGACTGGGATGGTCTTGATACTCGCGGATTCTTCAAGTTGCTAGAGACTTCTCATTTGAGTTACACTCCAGATAGAGTAAGCTATGATTATAATACCAATGCAACAATTAGTGCAAATTATACAGTTGATCCTGACTCAGGCTATATGGTGTTTGCGGAGTCTCCTCTAAATGCCCAAGGTTCTAAATATCGTGTAGTAGCTCAATGGTCAGGTACAGATGCAACAGGTCCTTACGGACGAATTTTTATCGGTTCCCAAGTATGGACCAAAGCGAATACAGGTGCTGATACTCCTTTTGCATGGCAGTCTGTTAACGGTTCATATATTGATTTGGGATACGCACCTTACGGTATTCAACAGACTTTGCGCGGAGCTTCCACACCTGCAGCTTTGACAACTACTTATGTGTATCGTGCACTTAATCAAGAGGCTATCATCCGCTACCAAGTTGAAGGTGCTACAGACTATTTAGAAGATTCAGGTATATTGATGGGTGGTTCAGGAACAGATATTAACTACTCAACTGAAGAAACGATTAATAAGTACAAAAAGCTAGGTTATGAACTTGTTTCGGATAACTTTACTACCTCAGGCGGTCAAGACTATGATTCTGATACGGCGGTGCTACAAGAATTCCTAGTTGTCATCAAGCCTCGTGTCGTTGACGTTCCTAAAGGTGTTGTACCTGGGGAACCAGTGGATCCAACAGATCCAAACTCACCAGTCTGGCCAGATACAGTAAAAAATCAGGAAACTACTCAAGAAGTAACGCGTACTGTTGAATACAAGTATGAAGATGGAACACCAGTCCGTGTAGATGCGTCAGGTAATATCTTGCCAAAAGACTCTACTGAGGGTACACCACTTGTTAAGACTCAAACAGTAACCTTTACTCGTCCAGCTCAAGTTAACCTTGTTACAGGTGAGATTACTTATGGTGAATGGTCAGCAGATTCTACAGATGTTCTAAGTGGTAACTTGATTCCAGAAATCACAGACTATACTGCAACTCGTACGACTCTTGAAGGTGCAGATGCACCAATGACAGAAACTGTTAAGGATAAAACCGTTGCAGCTACTGATGCAGATATTAATGAAGTGGTTTACTTCAAAGAAAATCCTAAGTATGGTGATGTAGTTGTAAATTATGTCAATACAGACGGAAAGGTAATTGCAACTCCAGTCGTAGATACTAAAGCAACATCAACAGGTACAGCTTACGATACAACGGACAACAAACCAGAGAAAATCATTGAAGATGCGACTGGTGATGTATACTACTACAAAGAGGTTCAGCCTGGTTCAAATGAAACAGGCAAGGTTGTAGAAGGTACAACAGAAGTCACTTATGTATATGAAAAAGCTGGTAATGTTGTTGTTAACTACATCACAGAAGATGGTACAGTCATCAAGACACCTGTTAATGACGAAACAAACGCAAAAACGGGTAGTCCGTATGATACGACTGATAACAAGCCGAAGACAATTACTACCGAAGATGGTACAACATACGAACTTGTTCGCACCGATGGAAATGAGAATGGTTCAGTTGAAGGTGGTAAAACTACGGAAGTAACCTATGTTTATCGTAAAGTAGAAGCGCCGGTTGCTAAAACAGGTAATGTTGTAGTTGAATATTACAATACTGACGGCGAAAAAATCGCAGCGGATGTTGAAGATACACCTGAAACAGCTGTTGGAACAGTTTATGAGACCCTTGATTACAAACCAACAACCATCACTAAAGATGGCGTGAAATACTACTACAAAGAAGTTAAAGCGACATCTGCTACTGAGAAAGGTACCGTAAGCGAAGGTACAACAACTGTTCAATATGTTTACGAACCAGGTGGTTCAGTCACAGTCAACTATGTAACGACTGATGGTGCAGTCATCAAGTCTCCTGTGAAGGATGAAGAAAACGCTGAGCCAGGTAAGTCTTATACAACAGAAGACAACAAACCAACAACTATCACAACCGAAGACGGTAAGACCTACAAACTTGTTCCAAACGCAACAACGGGTGATGAAAATGGAACAATCACTTCAGGCGAAGATAAGCAAGTAACTTATGTTTACGAAGAAGTGAAAGGAAATGTTATTGTTAACTATATCGATACAGAAGGTAATGTTATCAAGACACCAGTTGAAGATACTAAGTCTGTATCAACAGGTACAGCATACGACACAACCGACAACAAACCAACTACTATCACGACAGAAGATGGTACAGAGTACAAACTTGTTCCTGTATTAACAAAAGGTGATGAAACAGGTAAAGTAGTTGAAGGTACAACACAAGTAACGTATGTATACCAAAAAGTAACAACTCCTGCTCCAAAACCAAATGGTAGTGTCGTTGTTAATTATGTCAATACAAATGGTGAAACAATTGCAACTTCAGTAAATGATACAACAGATGCTAAATTGGATACACCATACGATACAACAGATTACAAACCTGCCATTATCAAACACGACGGTGTTACATACTACTACAAGGAAGTGAAATCTGGTGATAGCGAGACAGGTAATGTCGTTGAAGGTACAACAGAAGTCACATACATCTACGAACCAGGTGGTTCAGTCACAGTCAACTATGTAACGACCGATGGTACAGTTATCAAGTCTCCTGTGAAGGATGAAGAAAACGCTGAGCCAGGTAAGTCTTATACAACAGAAGATAACAAACCAACAACTATCACAACCGAAGACGGTAAGACCTACAAACTTGTTCCAAACGCAACAACGGGTGATGAAAATGGAACAATCACTTCAGGTGAAGATAAGCAAGTAACTTATGTTTACGAAGAAGTGAAAGGAAATGTTGTTGTTAACTATATCGATACAGAAGGTAATGTTATCAAGACACCTGTCGAAGATACGAAGTCTGTATCAACAGGTACAGCATACGACACAACCGACAACAAACCAACTACTATCACGACAGAAGATGGTACTGTCTATGAAATCGTGCCAGTATTGACAATCGGTTCTGAATCTGGTTCAGTCGTAGAGGGTACAACACAAGTAACCTATGTTTATCGTAAGGTATCTACACCAACTCCAGCAGTTAAGAATGGTACGGTTGTTGTTAATTACGTAACAGAAGATGGCACAGTCATCAAGTCACCTGTGACAGATACGCCAACCTCTCCAGAAGGTACGTCATACGACACAACCGATAACAAACCAACTGAAATTACAACGGAAGATGGTTCACGTTATGTATTAATTCCGTCTAAGACAATTGGTTCAGAGAATGGTACAGTTGTAGAAGGCGAAACTGTTGTTACTTACGTGTATAAGAAAGTTGCGAACTGGATTCCACAAATTCCGTCAACACCGGAAAATCCAACACCAGTTAACCCAGTTATCCCTTATCCGTTTGACCCAACAAATCCTGATAAACCGGTTGATCCAACAACACCAGGAACAAATGGTGAAGTTCCAAATATTCCTTATGTTCCAGGCTACACACCAGTAGATCCTAAGGACAATACACCATTGAAACCGGTTGATCCAAATGATCCAGGTAAAGGTTATGTACCACCAACTCCAGATGAAACTGGTAAAGATACACCAATTCCTTATGTTCAAAACGGTAATGTTGTTGTTAACTATGTAACAGAAGATGGCACAGTCATCAAGTCACCTGTAAATGATGAAACAGATGCACCAGCTGGTAAATCTTATGATACAACCGACAACAAACCAACTACTATCACTACAGAAGATGGTACAACTTATGAGCTTGTTCGTGTTGATGGTTCAGAAAACGGTACTGTTGTAGGTGGTAAAACAACTGAGGTAACTTATGTTTACCGTAAGGTTGAAACACCAACTAAGAAAGTTGTAACTAACCACGTTGATGAAGAAGGTAATCCGATTGCACCACAAGAAGAAGGTACAACACCTGATAAATCAATCCCAGGATATGAGTTCACAGGTAAGACGATTACTGACGAAGATGGCAACACAACCCACATCTACAAGAAAACACCAACTAAGAAAGTTGTAACTAACCACGTTGATGAAGAAGGTAATCCGATTGCACCACAAGAAGAAGGTACAACACCTGACAAATCAATCCCAGGATATGAGTTCACAGGTAAGACGATTACTGATGAAGATGGCAATACAACCCACATCTACAAGAAAACACCAACTAAGACAGTCATAACAAAACACGTTGATGAAGAAGGTAATCCTGTTGCACCACAAGAAGATGGTACAACACCAAATAAATCAATTCCTGGTTATGAATATGTACGTACTGTAGTTGATGTTGAAGGTAACACAACGCATATTTATCGCAAAGTTTCTAATAAGCCGACCCCACCTGCTACAGAAACTCCTGTGAAGCCTCAGCCAGCAACTCCGACTCCAACTGCTGATAAGACGAAACAATTGCCAAATACTGGTGAAGCTTCATCTTCAGCTGGCGTCCTTGGTGCAGCGATGCTGGTTGCAGCAATCGCTCTTGCAGGCAAACGTCGTCGTAACGAAGACTAATTATGTTTCTTTACACGAATTCTTCCCCCGATAGAATAAGTGAAGAAATTTAGATAAATGTAGAAAGAATTACCTTTCTGAAAAAATGGTCCATTGGACCATTTTTTTTGTTTGAATTTTGATATACTAGACATAGTATATTCAATGAAAGAATGAGAATTTGATATGAAATTAGTTTATACAGATATTCGCAATCCTCTGACGCAGTATTTAACGGATACCGCAGCAGAATTTGCTAAGGAAGCTAAGCGAGTTTTTTACATTGCTCCAAACTCTCTATCCTTTGAGATGGAGCGCAAGGTCTTGGAATATTTGCCTGAACAGGCAACTTTTGATATTATCGTGACCCGTTTTGGGCAATTGGCCCGCTATTTGATGATTGATAGGAAAGAAGCAGGTCAACCGCTGGATGATGTTGGTCTGGCCATGATTTTCTTTCGTGTGCTATCGCAATTTAAAGACGGCGACTTGAAAGTCTATGGTCGTTTACAGACAGATTTTGGGTTTATTAACCAGCTAGTTGCTTTATACAAAGAATTGCAACGGGCAAATATGTCTATTTTGGACTTGGAAGCCATGGAGTCACCAGATAAGCAGGCTGATTTGGTAAAGATTTTTCTGGCTGTAACAGACATTTTGTCCAAAGAAGGCTTTGAGCATCAGTCTCAGTTAGCACAGCTGACTAGCTTGGTGGAAACTGGTCAGTTGGATGAGCAGTTGAAGAACATTGTGCTGGTGGTAGACGGATTTTCTCGTTTTTCGGCAGAAGAAGAAGCTTTAGTAAGTGCTTTAAATGAACGGGTGTCGGAAATCCTGATTGGTGTATATGCCAGCAAGAAAGCTGTGCAAGCGACCTATGCGGAAGGGAACGTTTATCAAGCCAACGTTGACTTTTTACGTCAGTTATCAACGCAGTTCCAGACTACGGCTACTTATATTGGTCAAGAGCCAGTCTTGGACAGTATTGGTAAATTTTCAAAGAATATGGAAGCCTATTATGACTACAGCGGGACCATGATAGACTTGACTCCAGCAGACCAAGAAAAAATCCAACTATGGGAAGTCGTTAACCAAAAAGAAGAAGTTGAGCAGGTTGCGACTGCAATTCGTCAGCATGTGCATCAAGGGGCTCGCTATAAAGACATCTTATTACTTTTGGGTGATGTAGATAGCTACAAGTTGCAGATTGGCAAGATTTTTGACAAGTATGATATTCCTTACTATTTCGGCAAGGCAGAGGAGATGAGTCATCATCCCCTGGTTCATTTTGTGGAGTCCTTGGAGCGCTTGCGCCGCTATCGTTTCCGTGCGGAAGACCTGCTCAATCTCCTCAAATCTGGTTTGTACGCCAGCATTTCCCAAAAGGAGCTGGACCTATTTGAGTCTTACATCCTCTTTGCGGATATGAAGGGGCAGGCTGCTTTTTCGCGGGCTTTTTCGGTCAATGGCAGAGCGGACTACGATGCTGAAGCCATCAAGGAGAAAAGGCTTGTCTATGATTTGACTGTCTTGGAACCCCTACGTGCTAAGATTATGGAGCCTTTGAACCAGCTGTTTAAGGCTGGACCACAATCTGGAACTGCCTTGCTTGAGAAATTTATGGCTTTTTTGGAGGCAATTGAGCTTCCTAAAAATATGGAAAAAATGTCTCGAAATTTGAGTGAGGTAGAGCAAGAAAAAGAAGAGCAGGTCTGGAAAAGTTTTACCCATATTCTAGAGAATTTTCATCAGATTTTCGGAAAAGAAAAATTGAAAATGGATGATTTTCTGGCTATTTTACAGGCCGGCATGCAGGCTAGTCACTATCGTACCGTTCCTGCAACGGTTGATGTGGTCAATGTCAAATCCTATGATTTGATTGAGCCACACACTGCTAAGTATGTTTATGCTATCGGTATGGGCCAGTCCAATTTTCCAAAAGTTGCCAAGAATACCAGTCTATTGACAGAAGAAGAGATGGAGAAAATCAATCTTGTCTCAGCTAGCTCTTCACGTTTTGATTTGGTCAGCCGAGAGAATATCAAGAAGAACCATGCTGCCATGATGTCTCTGCTGAATGCTGCGACGGAACAGTTAGTTATTTCAACTCCTCAGATATATAATGAAGGCGAGGATAGTCTCTCCCCTTATATCAAGATTCTCCAAAAAATGGGGCTGAAAACCGAAGAACGTGGAAGGATGAAAACACTTAGTTCACAAGACATCGGTCACTACAAGAGTCTCTTATCCCGTTTGATTGAGTCGGAAAGACCATCTCTTGATCATGAAGAATGGGAAGGGCAGACGGCCTTCTGGACAGTCTTGGTTCGCCATTTGAAGAAGAAATTGGAGTCGCAAGGCATTGAAATTCCGACCATTACTGGCGAAATTACTTCTAAACAGCTTGCAGCTGATACCTTGGCTGCTTTATATCCAGAGGATAAGCCGCTCAATCTTTCTGCATCCAGCTTGACCAATTTCTACAACAACCAATATCTTTACTTTGTCCGTAATGTTCTTCGCTTGCGGGAACAGGAATCCATCCATCCGACTGCCTTTCAGCATGGTTTGTTCTTGCATCGGATTTTTGAACGAGTGGTCATGGACCAATCTGATCTAGATTTTGATCAAAAAGTGGACAAGGCCATCCTGCATACGCGTGACGAGGCAGAATTTGCTATGTTTTATAACCAGGATGCGGATGCTCGTTATACGGAGGAGGTGCTGGATAAGATTGCTCGCTCCAGTGCAACCATTTTGCGGGATAATGATTTGGTTGAAATTGATGGTCAGGAAAAGAGTTTCCGTCAGGATAAGGCGCTGGTTTTTGACCTTCAAAATGGCAAGAGTGTACATGTAAATGGTACAATTGACCGCTTGGATACCTTACAAATCAATCAGGCTGTCGGTGTTGTAGATTACAAGTCCAGCGACCAATCTTTTTCAGTTGGAGAATTTTACAATGGTCTAAAACCTCAGTTGGTGACCTACCTGGCAGCCTTACAAGAGCTGGATGAAACCAAGGATAAACCTGTTTTTGGGGCTATGTATTTGCATTTGCAGGATCCGATTATCAAGTTAAAAGACACAAAGAATTTAGAACAGCTAGAAGGAGCTGCCAATACGAGCTTGGTTTACAAGGGGCTTTTCTTGAAGGAGGGAAGTCAGGGGCTCAATCATTTTTATCAGACTCGTAACCAACTCTACACGGAAGAAGAGTTTGCGGTTTTATTGAACCACAACCAAGAACTCTACAAACAAGCTGCCAAGGACATCCTAGATGGTCGCTTTGCTATTAACCCTTATACCAAAGATGGGCGTTCGGTAGCAGGTGAGCAGTTGAAGGCAATCACTGGTTTTGAGGCGGATCGGCACATGGGCATGGCGCGGCGGTTGATCAAAGAGGCCAAGCGTCAAGATTGGATGGAACGAATGAAAGGAGGTCAGGACTAATGGCTTTTGAACAATTTTTAAGCGCGGAAGAAATCAAGGCTGTGCAGCTGGCGGAAGCTAATTCTGATAAGCAACAAAAACGCACACCTGAGCAGATTGAAGCCATCTACACGCACGGTCAGAATGTTCTGGTCTCTGCATCGGCAGGGTCAGGAAAGACCTTCGTTATGGTTCAACGGATTTTGGATAAGTTGAAGCGTGGTGTGGGAATCGACCAGCTCTTTATCTCGACCTTTACAGTCAAAGCGGCTGGTGAATTGAAGGAGCGGGTTGAGAAAAATCTCAATGAAACCATTGCTGAGACGACCGATATGGAATTGCGTCGGCATTTGTCGGCCCAGTTGGCGGATTTGACCAAGGCGGACATTGGGACCATGGACTCCTTTACGCAGAAATTGGTCATAACCTATGGTTATAGTCTTGGCATTTCTCCGCAGTTTCGGATTTTACAGGATGAGACAGAAAAAGCGAGTCTGAAAAAAGAGGTTTTTGATCAGCTCTTTGCAGATTATCTTGAACAGGATGAAAATGGTACATTCCGCAAACTGGTTCACAATTTTTCAGGCAACCGCAAGGATAATAGTGGTTTTCGTCAAGTTGTTTATCAGGTGCATGATTTTAGTCAATCGACGAGCAGTCCAACTAAATGGCTGAAAGAGCAGGCTGTTCAAGCTGATTTGTACAGTCAAGAGCGTATAGAGCAGATCTTAGAGCAAGGCTTTAAGGAAAAAGTATTAGACAAGCTCTATCAAGCTACAGATTTCTTCCGCTACCATGTGGAATGGGGCAGAAATGACTTTGGTTCCGCCAAGTATTTTGCCAATGTGGAAGAAGTCTTGGATTTGTTGACAGGTTTAGATAGTCTGGACCAGAAGGGCTTGATGGAGCGGGTTGAAAGAATCCTTCTCATCAATGACCAGTCCAGAGGCAAGGGCCTGACCAATGTCAATCGACCAAAAGATGAGCATTTGATAGCCTTTAAAGAAGAATACAATGCTGGCAAGAACCAGATTATCTCAGAATTACGAGATTTGGGTCAGGAAGTTTATGAATTGACCCTGCTGAAAGATTATCAGGTTCAAGCTTTGCCACTGCTTGTATTATTACGTGACTTTGTCTTGGATTTTTCGCAGGCTTATCTGGATGTCAAAATCAAGGAAGCAGCCTTTGAATTTGGCGATATTGGGCATTTCGCTATTCGTATTTTAGAAGAAAATGCGGACATCCGCCAGTTTTTCCAAGAAAAATACCACGAAGTCATGGTGGACGAGTACCAGGATAACAACCATAGCCAAGAACGGATGTTGGACTTGCTGTCTAACGGGCATAATCGCTTTATGGTGGGCGACATTAAGCAGTCCATCTATCGATTCCGTCAGGCGGATCCGATGATTTTCCAAGAGAAATTTGAACTGTATCAGGCAAATCCTCAGGCTGGGAAATTGATTCTGCTCAAGGAAAACTTCCGTAGTCAGATTGAGGTCTTGGAGGCAACAAATGCTATTTTCACGCGCCTGATGGACCGCCAAGTAGGGGAAATCAAGTATGACGACACCCACAGTCTGGTGGCTGGTAGTCCTGGTCAAAAAATTGCCCAGCCCAAGCATGAGATGGAATACTTGATTTACGACCAGCAGGATAGTGCACCTTCTTCAACGGATGCTGAGGAGGAAACTCCTCTGACTGCTGGTGAAATTGAGGTCGTTGCAAAAGAGATTATTCGTCTTCACAATGAAGAAGGAGCAGACTTCAAAGACATCACTCTCTTGGTGCAAAAACGAACGCACAATGATCTCATTATGTCCATTTTTGAAAAACATGGGATTCCTATTGTGGCAGATGGCGGAGCAGCCTCCTATCTGCAATCTTTAGAAGTCATGATTATGCTGGATACCTTGCGGGTTATCAACAATTCGCTCAATGACTATGCCTTGGTTGCCCTTCTCAAATCGCCTATGTTCCGATTCGATGAGGATGAGCTGACACGGATTTCCTTGCAGGCTGGGACAGGTTTCTTTTACCAGAAAATGGAATTAGCCCAGCAAGCAAGTGGGCAGTACCCTGAACTGATGTCAGGAGAGTTGAAGAAGAAAATCACGGATTTCTTGTCTATTTTGAAAAACTGGCGTGCCTTTGCCAAGCTGCACTCTATTTATGACTTGATCTGGAAGATTTTCAATGAAAAATTCTACTATGACTATGTCGGTGCTCTTACAAATGGCAGCAAGCGTCAGGCCAATCTCTATGCACTAGGTCTGCGTGCCAACCAGTTTGAAAAAACAGGCTACAAGGGCTTGTCCCGCTTCATCGCCATGATTGACCGTGCCTTAGCAAACGACAAGGACTTGGCAGATGTACAAGAGTTTCTACCGCAAAATGCTGTACAGCTTATGACCATTCACAAGTCAAAAGGTTTGGAGTTCAAATATGTCTTCCTCATGAACATCGATAAGCGATTCAACTTGGAAGACCATTACCAGTCAGTCATCATCAGCCGGAAAAATGGTCTAGGTATCCAATATTTAGCGGATATGAAAGATAAGGTAAATAGCCCATTACCTCAGGTGCGAGTCTTAATGAACACCCTTCCTTATCAAAATAATCTCCAAGAGCTAAAAATTGCCAATCTTTCAGAACAAATGCGGTTGCTTTATGTTGCACTAACGCGTGCAGTGAAGAAGCTGTATCTGGTTGGAAAGGGCAATGCTGACAAGTTAGCTGAAAAATACGATGGTAAGAAGGAAGATGGCGTCCTTGCCCAATCAACTCGTGAAAGTATGGCGACCTTCCAAGACTGGATTCTAGCCATTGATGAGGCCTTCTCAGGAGAAGACTTGCACTTCAAGAAAGTCTTTGTAACGGATGAGGATTTGACAGAGGAGAAGATTGGTAAACTGACATTGAAGAATAAGCTTGAAGACGCCAGCCTTAAAGATATTCGTCAATCAGAAGATATTGTCCAGGCCTTGGACCAATTATCTTCTGTCCAAAAGTTGAATGCCCGCTATAAGGCTGCCATCGAATTACCAAGTTTACGTACTCCAAGTCAAATCAAGAAACTCTATGAGCCTGTCTTGGAACAAGAAGGCATGGAAGTTATGGAAAAATACCAGCCAAAACGAACCTTCAACTTGCCAGATTTCTCCAAGAAACCAAAAATCACTGGAGCCCAAGTCGGTTCAGCAGTCCATGAACTCATGCAACGCTTGGATCTGTCTTGGTTGGTGACAGAAGATACGGTAAGAGAAGCCCTAGAAACTGTTCATGCTGAGCAAGCGGTTAAAGACAAAATCAATATTCAGATGATTTTAGATTTCTTTGATACAGACTTAGGAAGAGAAATTCTAGCCAATACGGACAAACTCCACCGAGAAGCTCCATTTGCAAGTTTGCAGACAGATTCTTTGTCGCAGGAACAATTTGTCCTTCGTGGGATTATCGATGGCTACCTACTGTACGATGACCATATTGTCCTCTTTGATTACAAGACTGACAAGTATGACCAACCAAGCCAACTCAGCCAACGTTACCAAGCTCAAATGCAACTCTATGCCGAGGCATTGAAAAAAGCCTACAAGATAGATCGTGTAGACTGTCATTTGATTTTGCTTGGTGGGGAGAGGATTGAAGTGGTTGAAGTCAACATATAGCCATTTAGTTTTTATTTTATTACTTCGACGCAAGAGGAAACTCCGTTTCCTTATTTCCAACTTCAAACATTCCACTGGATTGTTTGAACTCGCTTTGCCGTACTCTGCAGGGGGTAACTTGCTCCGCAAGTGCTATCTCCAACCTTGCACAGTCACTCGACTGTACAAGCTGTCTGCAGCTATTGAGGCGAACTTTGTTCGCTATATCTCCAACCTCCAAAGGTTCCCCGAACCTTTGGAGCGAGTACTAAAAGTAAACTAAAAGACTATAAATGAAAAGCGAGTGGTTAAACTCGCTTTTTCTGTTTGGTTAGATTGAGTCCGAATGGGACAAGGTTCTCTTCTTTTTTCAAAATCCGCTGGATATTTTCCTTGTGGCGGATAATGACAAATAGGCCCAAAAAGACGATGATGATGGTGAAGAGCCAGTCGTAGCTTGGCAGGATGATTCCTATTACTGGAAATAGCAGAGCTCCTAAGATTGCTAAAGCAGCAGCCAATACGCTGGAGAAGGAAACCATCGAAGTGAGGTAAAGAGAAGTCACAAAGATGACAACCAGATAGAGACAGAAAGCAGGTGCGACGCCTAGAAGCATACCAGCAGATGTTGCAACCGCCTTTCCACCTTTGAATTGGGCAAAGATAGGGAAAGTATGTCCTAAGACAGCCATTAACCCAAATACAATCGGAGAAATTCCTTGGGCATGAAAGATCAGCGGAAGCAAGGCTGCCAACGTTCCCTTGAGAAAATCAATTACAAATACAATCGTTCCTGCCTTCGGACCTAAAATACGGAATGTGTTGGTTGTTCCAGTATTTCCCGAACCATGTTCGCGAATGTTGATATTGAAAAAAGTTTGACCTATCCAAAGTCCTGACGGGATAGATCCCAATAAATATGCAATAAATAGTAAAATAAGATTGACTAACATGTTTTCATTATAGCATATTTTCATCTAATTTAGTCCAAAATCTTATTTTATGAGTTGTCTCAGCCGATAGGTAGCAGAAATATTTTGCAAAAATGCTAAAAAACTTGTAATATAGAAAGGATGATAAGTATGGAGGTCAATTTTGACTAAGAAAGAGATTAACATAAATAACTATAATGACGATGCCATTCAGGTATTGGAAGGCCTAGATGCCGTTCGCAAACGCCCTGGTATGTACATCGGATCCACAGACGGAAACGGCTTGCACCATATGGTCTGGGAGATTGTCGATAACGCTGTCGATGAGGCTCTTTCAGGTTTCGGTGATCGGATTGACGTGACCATTAACAAGGACGGCAGCCTGTCTGTTTCCGACCGTGGACGTGGAATGCCCGTCGGTATGCACGTAACAGGCAAGCCAACAGTCGAAGTCATCTTCACCGTTCTCCACGCAGGTGGTAAGTTCGGTCAAGGTGGCTACAAGACTTCAGGTGGTCTCCACGGGGTTGGTTCGTCGGTGGTCAATGCCCTGTCCAGCTGGTTGGAAGTTGAGATTACCCGTGACGGAGCTGTTTACAAGCAACGGTTTGAGCAGGGCGGAAAGCCAGTTACGACTTTAGAGAAGATTGGTACCGCTCCAAAATCAAAAACAGGTACAAAGGTTACCTTTATGCCTGATGATACCATCTTCTCAACGACTGATTTCAAGTTCAACACCATTGCCGAACGCCTGAAAGAATCAGCCTTCTTGCTCAAACAAGTCACTATGACCTTGACAGATGAGCGGACGGGTGAGCAGGAAGAGTATCACTATGAAAATGGCGTGCAGGACTTTGTATCCTACCTCAACGAAGACAAGGAAACTCTGACACCAGTCCTCTATTTTGAAGGAGAAGATGCAGGATTCCAAGTCCAAGTGGCCATGCAGTACAACGACGGTTACTCAGACAACATCCTCTCCTTCGTTAACAACGTTCGGACCAAGGATGGCGGTACCCATGAAACAGGTCTCAAACTAGCCATTACCAAGGCCATGAACGACTATGCTCGTAAGACCAACTTGCTCAAGGAAAAGGACAAGAATTTGGAAGGCTCTGACTACCGTGAAGGTCTGTCTGCTGTCCTCTCTATCCTTGTACCAGAAGAGCATTTGCAGTTCGAAGGGCAGACCAAGGACAAGTTGGGAAGCCCACTTGCTCGTCCTGTGGTTGACGGCATTGTATCAGACAAATTAACCTTCTTCCTTTTGGAAAATGGGGAATTAGCTTCAAATCTAGTTCGTAAAGCTATTAAGGCGCGTGACGCCCGCGAGGCTGCGCGTAAGGCGCGTGACGAATCCCGAAATGGTAAGAAAAACAAGAAGGACAAGGGCCTCCTATCAGGAAAATTAACCCCAGCCCAGTCTAAAAATCCAGCCAAAAACGAACTCTATCTGGTCGAGGGAGATTCAGCCGGAGGCTCTGCCAAACAGGGCCGTGACCGCAAGTTCCAAGCCATTCTACCTTTGCGTGGTAAGGTGATCAACACAGCTAAGGCTAAAATGGCGGACATCCTCAAAAATGAAGAAATCAACACCATGATTTACACCATTGGTGCAGGTGTTGGCTCAGACTTTACGCTGGAAGATGTCAACTATGACAAGATTATTATCATGACCGATGCGGATACGGACGGTGCCCACATTCAGACCCTCTTGCTGACTTTCTTCTATCGCTATATGCGACCGTTAGTAGAAGCAGGACGGGTTTACATCGCCCTTCCGCCCCTCTACAAGATGTCAAAAGGCAAGGGCAAGACAGAAAAGATTGCTTATGCTTGGTCTGACGGGGAATTAGAAGATCTCCGCAAGGATTTTGGCAAGGGCTTTATCCTCCAACGCTACAAGGGTCTTGGTGAGATGAATGCCGATCAGCTCTGGGAAACAACCATGAACCCTGAAACCCGTACCCTTATCCGTGTCACCATCGAAGATCTAGCCCGTGCTGAACGCCGTGTATCCGTCCTCATGGGCGACAAGGTCGAGCCACGTCGCAAGTGGATTGAAGACAATGTCAAGTTTACCTTGGAAGAAGCGACAGCTTTTACTAAATAATCTCAGAGAGGTTGAGGTGCAGTATGGTTTTAGAAAATAAATTTGGGATTGAAAATTCGGCGGAATTAGCCCGTCTTGAAGAACAAATCAGCAAGAAAAAGGCAGCCCTCTTGTTCGAAACAGGCCAACTGTTCCAGATAGAAGTAGGGACATTTGCAGGTTTGGCACACATTCATCAAGCTTTATTTGAGGATATTTACGACTTTGCAGGGAAAATTCGTGATGTCAACATTGCCAAAGATAATTTTCAATTTGCTCCTCGAATCTTTCTTGAGCAGTCTTTAACCTATATCAACAAGCTACCTCATGAAACCTTTGACGAAATCGTTGAAAAATATGCGGATATGAACATTGCACATCCATTCCGAGAAGGAAATGGACGCAGTATGCGTATCTGGTTGGATTGTATGCTACGGGATAGTTTGGGCAAGGTGGTTGATTGGAATAGCATTGATAAAGATGAGTATTTCAATGCCATGGTTAGAAGCCATGTGTCAACAGGAGAGCTTAAATATCTGTTATTGCAAGCCTTAACGGAAGATCTTGGTCAGGCTACTTATTTCAAGGGCATCGACCATTCTTATTTCTATGAGGGTTACAACCTATATCGTACTGAGGATTTGTAAATCTAGCAAAGACAAACTATGTGAGGTGTTTTATGCCATTAATAGGAAAATTAACTGACCGTTTTCAAAAACGGTTGTCTGAATGGGCTCGAAAGCGCAAGCCATTTAAAAACAAACAGGAGTTGGAAGAGAAATTTGAACAAGCATTGAAGATTTGGCAATCTTCCAAAACTCGACAACATGCAGAAAACTTGCTATCTGAGCAAGGAAAATTAGAACATTTTTTACATAGCACGGAACGGAAACTGTCTCGTATGCCTTTTGGTGGAGATAAGTTTGCGGCTATTCCAGGCTTGATTTCCATGGTGCGAAGCTATATCCGTAGAGATTACAGCAAGTTACCCAAAGGGACAATCCTCGCAATTATAGGTGCTTTGATTTATTTTTTCAGTCCTATTGATGCCTTACCAGATTTCATCCTTGGAGCAGGTCTACTTGACGATGCCTTTGTCCTTAATGCCTGTTTGAAATTAATCAAAACAGATGTCGATGACTTTAGAAGCTGGCAAGCAAGTCAGTGGAAGGCAGAAGGGTAGCTATGATAAAGTTTTTAAGAAAAAAGCCAACTATCGAGCAACTTAAGAAAGTTCCGTATGCTTCTCAGCATACAGAGGTTCTACGTTCAATTTGGCGAGCAGATGTGCCTAAATACGGGATTTCTTCTACTTTACAAGGTAAATTACTTCGACAATTAGAAAAACTTCGCTGGGAAGCTCAAGCAAATGGCAATGTCAATTGGTGTGAAGAGCACTCAGACTACTGTCGATTCATAAAGGAGACTCTCTATAAAGGAAAAGTCCTTTCTTCTCAACAGAAGCAAGAGTTAGTTTTAATAATGGATTATCTAAAATCGTGTGGTGAATATGCTCAAGCTTATCAAGAAAATTTGATTGATGATGAGGAACTAGAAATTGAGAAATTAGCATATGTTGATGATAATCTTTATGATAGAGTAGGGGATATGATTGCTTTCTTTTATCAGAGAACTTAGGTAAAGAACTAATGTTTAGCTAAGGCTATAGCAATAGAAATTGCTATATAAGGTCTCTTCCGTTCTCACTACTTAAGGCGATTATCAAAAAAAGTAAAAAAGAAAGAAAATTTAACTACCCACCAAGAAACAAAGAAAGGAATGTTCAGCTAGTCTGTCTAACTGAACACGGGACTGAATCGTCCCTTTGTATCTTAATTTATGTCTAACATTCAAAACATGTCCCTTGAGGACATCATGGGAGAGCGTTTTGGTCGCTACTCCAAATACATTATTCAGGAGCGGGCCTTGCCGGACATTCGTGACGGTCTAAAGCCCGTGCAACGTCGGATTCTTTATTCCATGAATAAGGACGGCAACACCTTTGACAAGGGCTACCGCAAGTCCGCCAAGTCAGTCGGGAATATCATGGGGAATTTCCACCCGCACGGTGATTCCTCTATTTATGATGCCATGGTCCGTATGAGTCAGGACTGGAAAAACCGCGAGATTTTGGTGGAGATGCACGGAAACAACGGTTCCATGGACGGCGATCCGCCTGCGGCTATGCGTTACACTGAGGCTCGCCTGTCGGAAATGGCTGGCTATCTCCTTGCCGACATCGAGAAAAAAACGGTGCCATTTGCCTGGAACTTTGACGATACGGAAAAAGAACCCACGGTGCTACCAGCTGCCTTCCCAAATCTCTTGGTCAATGGAGCGACAGGAATTTCGGCTGGGTACGCGACTGACATCCCGCCGCATAATCTGGCGGAGGTCATCGATGCCGTTGTTTACATGATTGATCATCCGACTGCTAAGTTAGAAAAGTTGATGGAGTTCCTGCCTGGACCAGACTTCCCAACAGGTGCCATTATCCAAGGGGCTGACGAAATCAAGAAGGCCTATGAAACTGGTAAGGGGCGTGTTGTTGTCCGTAGCCGTTGTGACATTGAGCAACTTAAGGCTGGTAAGAAACAGATTGTCATTACTGAGATTCCTTACGAGGTCAACAAGGCTGTTCTGGTTAAGAAAATCGATGATGTCCGTGTTAACAACAAGGTGCCTGGTATTGCTGAGGTGCGTGATGAGTCAGACCGTACAGGTCTGCGGATTGCCATTGAGCTGAAAAAAGACAGCGATGAGCAAACCATTCTCAACTACCTCTACAAATACACCGACTTACAAATCAATTACAACTTCAACATGGTGGCGATTGATAACTTCACACCGCGTCAGGTTGGCTTGCAGAAGATTCTGTCTAGCTACATCGCCCACCGCCGTGAGATTATCATTGCCCGTTCTAAGTTTGACAAGGAAAAGGCAGAGAAACGCCTCCATATCGTAGAAGGCTTAATCCGTGTTATTTCTATTTTGGACGAGGTCATTGCCCTTATCCGTGCTTCTGAAAACAAGGCGGATGCTAAGGAAAACTTGAAAGTCAGCTATGATTTCAGCGAGGAACAGGCAGAAGCAATCGTGACCTTGCAACTCTACCGCTTGACCAATACCGACATTGTGACCTTGGAAAATGAAGAGGCAGCCCTACGCGAGCAGATTCAGACCTTGGCAGCCATTATCGGCGATGAGCGGACCATGTTCAATCTGATGAAGAAAGAACTGCGTGAGGTTAAGAAGCAGTTTGGCAATCCTCGTTTGAGTGAATTGCAGGATCAGGCAGAAGCGATTGAGATTGACACCGCCAGCTTGATTGTCGAAGAAGAAACCTTTATCAGCGTGACCAAGGTAGGTTACATCAAACGGACCAGTCCACGTTCTTTCAATGCCTCAACCCTTGAAGAAATGGGCAAACGAGAGGATGACCAGCTGATTTTCTTGCAGAATGCCAAGACAACCCAGCATCTCCTGCTCTTTACCAATCTTGGAAATGTTATCTACCGACCTGTCCATGAACTGACAGATATTCGTTGGAAAGACATCGGTGAACACCTGAGTCAGACCTTGATGAACTTTGATACCAATGAAGAGATTATCTTCGCTGAATTGGTTGAGAATTTTGAAGAGGGAACTTATTTCGCGGTGACTAAATACGGTCAAATCAAACGTGTGGAGCGGAAGGAGTTTACTCCATGGCGAACTTACAAGTCTAAGTCAACCAAGTATGCCAAACTCAAAGATGCGGATGATGTGGTCATTACTGTATCGCCTGTAGTCTTGGATGACATCATGCTCATCACAGAAAAGGGTTACGCTCTGCGATTTAACATCGAAGAAGTGCCAATCATCGGTGCCAAGGCGGCCGGTGTCAAGGCGGTCAACCTCAAGGATGGGGATGTGGTGGCTGCGGCCTTTATCAGCAATACCAGCTCCGTCTATCTCCTGACCCAGCGTGGTAGTTTGAAGCGGATGGCAACGGAGGAAATCCCTGTGACTAGTCGTGCCAAGCGTGGTTTGCAGGTGCTTCGCGAACTCAAGTCTAAGCCTCACCGTGTCTTTGCGGCGGGTCCAGTCTTGACGGACCAGGGGGATTTTGACCTCTTTAGCACGGCAAATGAAGATGAAACGACTAGTCAAGTGCTTCACGTGCAGTCTAAAATGGGCAAACTCTATGAGGTCGATGTGACCCAGCTTAGCCTGTCTGAACGCACTAGCAACGGCAGCTTCATTTCGGATACCATTTCTGATGAGGAAGTCTTCAGAGCCTGGATAGACTAAAAAGATGAAAAGATTGCTCGCAAAGCAGTCTTTTTGCTATACTGTAGGGGAGGTAAATGCTATGAAAGTTATCAAATTATTTTTCAGTATAAAAGTCTATCTATGGCTTGTTCTGTCCTTCCTTCTGTTATTGTGTGGTGTATGGGGATACGGCTACATCTCTGGTGAAAAGAGTAATCAGCAGGAAGTGAGTGTCCATACGGCTATTGAGTCTGTCGAGCAAGTCAATGAATTGGTATTTCTAAATACGGCTGTCCAGAAAATTGTGACCGCTAAAAACTACACGGTCTTATTTGGTCAAGAAATGCCCTTCTCAGCAAAATCAGCCCTCTTAATCATCAAGTACAAGGCAAAATTTGGTATCAAAAGTCCTGTATCCATTGAACATCTTTCTGAAAATCGGTACAAAATTTCCCTTCCAGCCTTTGAAGTCATTGGATTGGAATTAGATGCAGAAGAACCTTATACCTTATATGATAAGAGTGGAGAGATACTGAGTTTTGCGACGGAAGAAATCGATACTGCCCAACTCATCACAGATGAATTTCAGTCAGCAGAACAAGAAACGTTTCTAGCAGATTATCAGGAAGACATAAAAGAGTCAGCCAAAAACTACTATCAAAATTTATTTAATGCTATCTCACCTGAAATTCAACTAGAATTTGTTTTTAAAGAGTAAAAGTCTGGTTTACCAGGCTTTTTCTTATATTCACAAAATTTTCTGAATTTTTAATTGAAAATCACTTTCAAAAGTAGTAAAATAGTAAAAAATACCTTTGGAGAATACCTATGACAGTAACAATCGACTGGGAAAAACTTGGTTTTTCTTATATGAAACTACCTTACCGCTTCATCGCTCATTTCAAAAACGGCCAATGGTCTGAAGGGCAATTGACCGAAGATGCGGAACTGCACATTTCAGAAAGCTCACCAGCCCTTCACTATGGTCAGCAGGCCTTTGAGGGCCTTAAAGCCTATCGCACCAAGGAGGGAAAACTCCAGCTCTTTCGTCCAGACCAAAACGCTGAGCGCCTTCAACGAACTGCTGACCGCTTGCTCATGGAACCTGTACCGACGGACCTTTTCATCAAGGCTTGTAAAGAGGTGGTCAAAGCCAATGCAGATTACGTTCCTCCCTATGGAACTGGTGGCACGCTCTATCTCCGCCCGCTCCTGATTGGTGTCGGCGACATCATCGGCGTAAAACCAGCAGAAGAGTACATTTTCACCGTTTTTGCTATGCCGGTTGGCAACTACTTCAAGGGTGGTTTGGCTCCGACCAACTTCCTCATTCAGGACAAGTACGACCGTGCGGCACCAAATGGAACAGGGGCAGCTAAGGTTGGTGGCAACTACGCGGCATCGCTCTTACCGGGCCAATATGCCAAAAAGCAGGGCTTCTCAGATGTGATCTACCTGGACCCAGCTACCCACACCAAGATTGAAGAAGTAGGGTCTGCTAATTTCTTTGGTATTACAGCCAATAACGAGTTTGTTACACCGATTTCGCCATCAATCTTGCCGTCCATTACCAAGTATTCTCTCTTGTATTTGGCAGAGCATCGTCTGGGAATGAAGGCAGTGGAACGAGAAGTCCTTGTCGAAGAATTAGACCAGTTTGTCGAAGCAGGAGCTTGCGGAACAGCTGCAGTCATCTCACCAATTGGTGGTATCCAGATTGCAGACAAACTCCATGTTTTCCATAGTGAAACAGAAGTAGGACCTGTCACTCGTAAATTATATGACGAATTAACAGGTATCCAGTTTGGTGATATTGAAGCGCCAGAAGGCTGGATTGTCGAAGTAGAATAGTCATAACCACCCGTGAAAACGGGTGGCTTGTACACCGGCTATAAGCCGTTTCTCTCCAGCGACGTCTAAAGACGTTCGCTGAACTTCGTTCAGGTTAGTGCTATAATTACTTGACTAATGCCCGTAACAACGGGCTTTTATCTTGTTCTAAAACTGCCATCTGAAAATGGATCTTCATACTCTTTGACGCTCAATTTATCAAGTGCAATGTCATTTTTCTCCTGCTCGCGAATGTATTTCGCAACTGTCTTTTCGTTCAGCCCAACGGTACTAACATAGTAGCCTCGGGCCAAAACTTTCGATTCCCATACTTATATTTTAAATTGGCATGTTTATCAAATATCATTAGAGCGATTTTGCTTTGCAAATATCCCATAAAATCGGAAATTGAAAGTTTTGGAGGTATCAAGACAAGCATATGAACATGGTCTGGCATCATGTGTCCCTCAATGATTCCCACGCCCTTGTATCGACATAGATGACGGAAAATATCAATTAAGTCCTGCCTTATTTTGTAGTAAATGGATTTTCTACGGTACTTAGATGTGAAAACTATGTGATAGAGCACATCCATTTGGTATGTGATAAACTGTAACTGGTTTTAGCCATTTCTTTTTCCTCCTTTATCTAACCTGAACAATTAGATTATATCAGGAAAAAGAAATGGAAGCTCAAAGCCTTGTCAGCCACCAGCATAGCTGGTGGTTTTCTTGTTTTTCTCTACGAGAAAAACTGGCTCGAAGCCATAATTTCAGAAGGCTTGCACTTGCAAGCTCTTCTCTTTTTTTGTAGAATAGTAAAAGTGAGGTTTGAAAATGAGTAAAAAAGATAAAAAAATTGAAATTCAGATTGAAGATAGCAAAGTTCTTGTCAATAGAGAAGAGTTCCCTGGCTACCGCCTTGTTATAGGTAAAAAAGTAATTGGAGAAATTGCAGAATTGGCTGAAAATAACTTTGCAGTTATTAAAAATGGAAATACCGAAAGCTTTTACAAAAAATTAGAAAAAGCAGTCGGAAATATTATTGAAAATTATAATTTAAGTCACTAAAAGGCTTGTAATAGTCGCTATTTTATGTTAGAATAGTGACTGTTAGTGCACGGAGAGATAGCGAAGAGGCTAAACGCGGCGGACTGTAAATCCGCTCCTTCGGGTTCGGGGGTTCGAATCCCTCTCTCTCCATGTCTAAGATACTAAGGTCGTCAAACGCATATTAAAAATAGGGAGTTGACTGCAAATCCTGATTTGCTAGGCGACTTATCTTTTTTACACAGCGTTTAGCCCGAGTTCATTTCAGAATACTATCTTAGAAAATGTTTTGGGGTATCGCCAAGCGGTAAGGCAAGGGACTTTGACTCCCTCATGCGTTGGTTCGAATCCAGCTACCCCAGTAAAGGTACTAGATATAGTCTAGTTCGTCAAAGATGTCTAATTGTTGTTGTCCTTGCGTGTGCCTTAAATAAAATATATTTTATGTTGGGTCGAAAGACCTGATTGTCGGAGGTTTTTTTATAATGAACGAATTTGAAGATTTGTTGAACAGTGTAAGCGAAGTTACACCTGGTGATGTGGTAACTGCAGAAGTATTGACAGTTGATGCTGGTCAAGCAAACGTAGCTATCTCAGGTACTGGTGTTGAAGGCGTATTGACTCTTCGTGAGTTGACTAACGACCGTGATGCTGATATCAACGACCTTGTAAAAGTTGGTGAAACACTTGAATTGTTAGTACTTCGCCAAGTTGTTGGTAAAGATACAGACACTGTTACTTATCTTGTATCTAAAAAACGTTTGGAAGCACGTAAAGCATGGGACAAGCTTGTTGGTCGTGAAGAAGAAGTTGTTACAGTTAAAGTAACTCGTGCAGTTAAAGGTGGTCTTGCAGTTGAATTTGAAGGTCTTCGTGGTTTCATCCCAGCTTCAATGATCGACAGCCGTTTCACTCGTAACACTGAGCGTTTTGTAGGTCAAGAATTTGATGCTAAAATCAAAGAAGTTGATCCTGCTGAGAACCGTTTCATCTTGTCACGTCGTGACGTTGTTGAAGCAGAAGCTGCAGCTGCACGTGCTGAAGTATTCGGTAAATTGGCAGTTGGTGAAGTTGTGACTGGTAAAGTTGCACGTATCACAAGCTTTGGTGCCTTCATCGACCTTGGTGGTGTAGATGGTTTGGTACACTTGACTGAATTGTCACACGAGCGTAACGTATCTCCTAAATCAGCTGTAACAGTTGGTGAAGAAGTTGAAGTTAAAGTTCTTGCAATCGACGAAGTTGAAGGTCGCGTATCATTGTCATTGAAAGCTACACAGCCTGGTCCATGGGATGGCGTTGAGCAAAAATTGGCAGCTGGCGATGTCATCGAAGGTAAAGTAAAACGCTTGACTGACTTCGGTGCTTTCGTTGAAGTATTGCCAGGTATCGATGGTTTGGTACATATCTCACAAATTTCACACAAACGTGTTGAAAATCCAAAAGATGCTTTGTCAGTAGGTCAAGAAGTAACTGTTAAAGTTCTTGAAGTAAACGCAGCTGATGAGCGTGTATCACTTTCTATCAAAGCTTTGGAAGAGCGTCCAGCAGCAGTTGAAGGTGAAGAAAAAGCTGAAAAACGTGCTCCACGTCCACGTCGTCAAAAACGTGAAGAAAAACGTGATTACGAATTGCCAGAAACTCAATCTGGATTCTCAATGGCTGACCTTTTCGGTGACATTGAATTGTAATTCATATAAAAACTTGCCTTGTGCAAGTTTTTCCTTTCCACCCTTAGTGTAATGGATATCACGTAAGATTCCGGTTCTTGAGATGGGGGTTCGATTCCCTCAGGGTGGACTAAATTGAAAAGCCTGCATTAACAGGCTTTTTTGTTATATTATATCAAGGAGGCTATGATATGTTACATTTTGAAAATGACTATAACAAAGGTGCCTATCCTGCCTTGCTAGAAGCCTTAGTTGCAAGCAACCAAGAAGGTTTATCTGGATATGGCACTGATAAATATACTGAATCTGCTATCGAAAAAATTAAAGTGGCAACTGCCTGCCCTCATGCACAAGTTACGTTTTTAGCAGATGGCACTCAGACCAATCAAATTGTCATTTCGTCTATGTTAGCTTCCTATGAAGGAGTCATTGTAGCGGATACTGGTCATATTGCAGTTCATGAAGCGGGGGCAATTGAATTCACAGGCCATAAAGTGTTGGCTTTACCGCATACGGATGGTAAACTTGTCGCAAGTGAAGTTGAGAACTATATTTCCGATTTCTACGCAGATGCTAATCATGCCCATATGGTTCATCCTGGTATGGTCTATATTTCCCATCCAACAGAGTATGGTACACTTTATAGCAAGTCAGAGTTGGAAGAATTATCCCAAGTTTGCCGCACCCATAATATTCCGATTTTTTTAGATGGAGCTCGTTTGGGTTACGGTCTTGCAGCTCGCGATACGGATCTTGATTTGCCAACAATTGCAGAGCTGACCGATGTTTTTTATATCGGAGGGACAAAACTTGGTGCTTTGTTGGGAGAAGCTCTGGTCTTCACCAAGAATAATCAGCCTAAGAATTTCGTATCGATCGTCAAACACCATGGTGCCTTGTTGGCGAAAGGACGAGTGACGGGTGTCCAGTTTGATTGCTTATTTACTGATGACTTGTATCTTGAATTGGGGTGTCATGCTATCGAAATGGCAGAGCAACTGATCCAGATTTTGGAAGAGAAAGGTTTTCAATTCTATCTCAAATCCCCGACCAATCAGCAATTCGTTATTGTTAAGAATGAAGAATTGGATAGATTGACAGAAGCTGGAATTGCCTATGGCTTCTGGGAAAAATACGACGATAGCCACAGTATCATCCGCTTTGCGACCAGCTGGTCAACTAGTCAAGCAGATATTGATGAATTGAGAAATAGATTATAGCAAGCAAAAAAGAAAGGGTTAGCCTTTCTTTTTAGTCTGTAAATAATGATAGCGATAAACTGCATAACGTTCAATAAGGCGGTAGCCTATTCCTCCTGCGATTGCATGTACAATTAGGGCAATGTGCAATTCTAGTGGTGCTTTTATAGTGATACCAAATAGAATACCGATTACAGTCCATCCTAGTATGACCCACCATAAGTACTTAAATGGAGCATACTGGCCATCCTGGTCTTTAACTTCACTGGAAACCTTGATTGAACAGCCGATTAATATTCCCATGGGGAGCAATGAACGAGTATCAAATGGTTCTGGTAAAAATGACGATAAGGCGAAGATTTGTATAAGCGCAAAAATCAGTAGCCAAACGAAAATCGGCGTTTTTAGAATGACGTATTTCATATTGTACCCTCCTGAAATTAGTATATCAAATCCAAGAAAGCAAAACAAATATTTATGTGCTATTGATTAGAAGTCGTTTCGGATGCTCCACTAGTTACCTCTGTATTAGTGCTGGTTTCTGTCATTGTCTCCGAAGCTTGGGTAGCAGACGTTTCTGTAGACGAGGAAGAGGCAGTAGACTCTACTGAAGAGCTGGTCTCGGTTTGGGTTGAGGATGTTGTTTCGGAGCTTGAACTTGTTGAATCTTGTTCTTCTGTTAACGGATTGCCGTTTGATGATTGGCTGGGGCTAGTGGCACTGGATGATGAAATGGTAGTACTTGGAGATGTTGAGGATGTTGCAGGTTTTGCTGTAAAGGTGTAGATAGTGATGCAGGCAGTGATAATCCCTAAAATAGATCCGATAAAGGTTAAATATTTTTGAAAATTAGTTAAACCAGCCGTTTTTTTATTTGTATTCTTACGTGTATTCATGATGTACCTCCACCTTTAGTTTAAGATAGGAAGTTTAAAACTATCTTAAAGATTGCCGAAAGGCATGAAAACATGATAAAATAGGACTATTGCAAGCAAAGGAATGAAAAAATGATTTATTTTGACAATGCAGCCACGACTCAGGTCTATCCAGAAGTTCTCAAGACCTATACGGAAGTGGCGACAAAAATCTGGGGAAATCCCTCTAGCCTCCATAGTCTCGGCAGTCAGGCAACCCGTATTTTGGAAGCATCTCGCAAGCAAATCGCAGAATTGCTTGGCAAGGATAGCAAGGAAATCTTTTTTACCTCAGGTGGTACGGAAGGTGACAACTGGGTCATCAAGGGAGTGGCATTTGAAAAGGCACATCTGGGCAAGCACATCATCGTGTCAGCAATTGAGCATCCAGCGGTAAAAGAATCAGCACTTTGGCTCAAAACGCAAGGTTTTGAGGTTGATTTGGCTCCGGTCAATGCCCAAGGTTTTGTGGATGTTTCAGCCTTAGAAAGCTTGATTCGTCCAGATACCACACTGGTTTCTATCATGGCCGTCAACAATGAAATTGGTTCCATTCAGCCCATTCAGGAAATATCTCAACTGTTAGCTGATAAGCCAACCATTTCCTTCCATGTGGATGCTGTGCAGGCTATCGGCAAGGTGCCAACGGAAGGGTATCTGACAGACCGAGTTGATTTTGCTAGTTTTTCAGGTCACAAATTCCACTCTGTCAGAGGAGTCGGTTTCGTCTATGTCAAAGCTGGCAAGAAAATCGCTCCGCTATTGACAGGAGGAGGGCAGGAAAGCGACAAACGCTCAACAACGGAAAATGTGGCTGGTATCGCCGCGACTGCTAAGGCGCTCCGCTTGACCTTGGACAAGGCGGTAGATAGCCAGAAGCGGCTGGCAGCTATGAAGCAGATTCTTGTGGATGAATTGGGCAAATATGCCGATGTGACAGTCTTTTCTGGGCTAGAGGACTTTGTGCCAAGCATTGTGACCTTTGGGATTAAGAATATTCGAGGCGAAGTCATTGTCCACGCCTTTGAAGATCACCAGATTTACATTTCGACCACCTCAGCCTGCTCATCCAAGGCTGGAAAACCAGCTGGAACACTGATTGCTATGGGTGTTCCGCAGAAGTTGGCTCAAACTGCCGTCCGTATCAGCTTGGATGATGACAACGATATGGGGCAAATTGAACAATTCCTCACGATTTTCAAACAAATTTATCAGAACACACAGAAAGTAAGGTAGCAACTGATGACGGATGTTCTTTCGGAATCAAAGTTAATCAAAAAAGGAAGTTTTTATGATTTTCAGCTTTCGCCAGTTGGGAAACTCTCAGTTGGAAATAATGTTGTTTTGCGTAATTTTATCAGTATTGAAGTCAACAATGGTGCGTCTTTAACATTGGGTGACAATGTTTATATCAACAACTATTCGAATATCCGTTGTTTTCACTCGATTGAGATTGGTGAAAATACTATGCTAGGAGATGGTGTGCGAATTTTTGACTTTGATCATTCTTATTCTGCTTACCATATTGGCAGGTTGTCTTCTACAGTTGCTCCAGTTGTAATTGGCAAAAATTCCTGGATTGGAGCGAACTGTGTGATTACAAAAGGAGTCACCATTGGAGATAATGTAATCATCGGTGCAGGGACTGTTGTTACAAAAGATGTTCCAAATGATTCTTTGGTATATGGTCAAAAGAATTTAGTTATAAAGAAAAGAGAACAAGCCAGTACACATGCTTTTATCCTTACAGTATCAGATAGGATTGAGCATATTGAGTATCTGCTGGAACATTTACCGGAGATGGATTTTCATATAGCTGCTCCAACCTGTATCTCTTCAAGTTTGGAACAATTAGGGCGCAAATTTTCCAACTGTCAACTTTATCCATTGGTGTATGCAGATTATAGTTTGGATATATTACTGAAGCAAGCAGATTGTTACTTAGATATCAATCATGGTAGAGAAGTAGATGAAATAATTAGTAAAGCATTAGAATACAATAAGGTTATCCTCTCTTTTTCAAATACTTCTCATCGTTTGGATGAAGATAAAATTATTCAAATTGATTCAGAGAAACCGGAGTTGATGGTTTCAGAACTTAAAAATATTATAGGAAGTAGGCAGTAGACTATTGAACTATTCAGAAATTATGATTCGCTACGGCGAATTGTCAACTAAAGGGAAAAACAAGATGCGGTTTGTTAACAAACTCCGCAATAATATCAAGCATGTCCTTTCTGTTTACCCAGAAGTGACCGTTTATTTTGACCGTGACCGTGGTCATGTCTATTTGAACGGGGCAGATTATCAGGAAGTCTCAGCTTCTTTGAAGAAGATTTTTGGGATCCAAAATTTCGCACCATCTTATAAGATTGAAAAGTCTGTTCCAGCCTTGAAAGAGGCGGTTGTGGAGATTATGCAGTCCATTTACAAGGAAGGGATGACTTTCAAGATTGCGGCACGTCGTAGCGACCACAGTTTTGAATTGGACAGCCGTGACCTTAACCAAGTCCTTGGAGATGTGGTTTTTACAGCTATTCCAAATGTGCAAGTGCAAATGAAGTCACCAGATATTACCTTGCGAGTGGAAATTCGTCCTGACGCAGCTTATATTTCCCATGAAGAAATCAAGGGGGCAGGCGGTCTTCCAGTTGGTACATCTGGCAAGGGTACGCTCATGCTATCAGGTGGTATTGATTCGCCTGTTGCGGGCTATTTAGCACTGAAACGTGGGGTTGAAATCGAAGCCCTGCACTTTGCAAGTCCGCCTTATACTAGCCCAGGTGCGCTTAAAAAAGCCCATGATTTGACTCGTAAATTGACTGCCTTTGGTGGTAATATCACCTTTATCGAAGTGCCGTTTACAGAAATTCAGGAAGAAATCAAGGAAAAGGCACCTGAAGCTTATTTGATGACCTTGACGCGTCGCTTCATGATGCGGATTACAGACCGAGTACGGGAAGAGCGTGGTGCCATGGTTATTATTAATGGTGAAAGTCTAGGACAAGTGGCAAGTCAGACCTTGGAATCCATGCAGGCTATCAATGCGGTGACAAATACACCTGTTATCCGTCCAGTCGTTACCATGGACAAGTTGGAAATCATTGATATTGCTCAAGAAATTGATACATTTGACATTTCCATCCAGCCATTTGAGGATTGCTGTACCATCTTTGCCCCTGACCGTCCAAAAACCAACCCTAAAATTAAAAACGTCGAGCAGTACGAAGCCCGTATGGATGTAGAAGGCTTGGTAGAACGTGCTGTGGCTGGGATTATCGTAACTGAAATCACACCGAAAGAGGAAGTGAAAGACGAAGTGGATAGTTTGATTGAAGACTTACTGTAGCATACAATTATTTCGACATACATGTAAATCCAGTTATTGCTGGATTTTTTAATACGAATCGTTCGGAAAAATCGAATTTGTATGATATAATAAGACTTCATAAAAAATACAAAGGAGTTATTATGAAAAAAGGAGCGCTAACAGGTTTACTCCTGTTTGGTATGTTTTTTGGTGCAGGAAACTTGATTTTCCCACCTGCACTTGGTGTCTTATCGGGTGAGAATTTCTGGCCAGCTATTTTAGGATTTGTCGTATCGGGTGTCGGTATTGCTGTCGTTGCCTTGATCGTCGGCACCTTAAACCCAAAAGGTTATGTACATGAGATTTCTCGTAAGATTTCTCCAGCCTTTGCAACGGTCTATCTTGTTGCCTTGTATTTGGCTATCGGTCCTTTCTTTGCCATTCCGCGTACAGCAACAACGTCCTTTGAAATTGGTATTGCGCCATTGTTGGGCGATGCGAATCTGGGTATCTGGTTGTTTGGCTTTACAGCCCTTTACTTTGTGGCAGCTTATTTGATTGCCCTCAATCCATCTCAAATCTTAAACAGTATCGGACGTATTTTAACCCCTGTTTTTGCCATTTTGATTGTGATTTTAGTGGTGCTAGGTATTGTTAAATATGGTTCTACAAATCCACTTCCTGCAGCCGATGCTTACTCAGCAGGACAGGCATTTGGTACAGGATTTATTGAAGGATACAACACCCTCGATGCCCTTGCCTCAATTGCCTTTAGTGTTGTAGCGGTGAATACCTTAAAACAACTTGGTTTCTCCAGCAAGAAAGAATATGTTTCAACCATCTGGTCTGTTGGTTTTGTTGTAGCCTTAGCTTTCTCAGCACTATATGTCGGTTTGGCTTTCCTAGGTAATCATTTCCCAGTTCCTGCTGATGTTTTGGCTTCCGATACCAACAAGGGTGTTTACATTCTTTCTCAAGCAACACAGGCTATTTTTGGGCCAGGTGCACAAATTTTCTTAGCTGCCATGGTTATCGTGACTTGCTTTACGACAACGGCTGGCTTGATTGTTTCTTCAGGTGAATTTTTCGCTGAGCGTTTCCCACGTTTTAGCTACAAAGTCTATGCGACAATTTTTACTTTGATTGGTTTTGGGATTGCTAACCTCGGTTTGAACAATATCATCACTTTCTCAGTTCCAGTTCTTTTGGTTCTCTATCCGATTACCATCTATATTGTCTTGATTACCATTGTGAACAAATTTGTACCGCTTTCGACCTACGGTATGCAATTAACTGTGGGAGTAGTGACAGCTTTGTCATTGGTAGAAGTTTTGGCTGGTCAATTTGGTTGGACAGCTGTTTCAAAAGTTATTTCAGCTTTGCCATTGGCTGGACAATCATTAGCATGGTTATTACCAGCTCTTGTCGGAATCGTCCTCTCTCTATTCTTACCAAACAAGCAGGAGAGCGAAGTTTTTGAAATGTAAGAAAAGTGATACAAAACACTTGCATTTGCAGGTGTTTTTGTTATAATAGGACTGTTGACTATGCACATTTCCTGTGCAACCGCACGAATGCCGTTCTTTCGATGAGAGTAGAGTAAGTGGTTCGTCCCACGGTACTAGGCGAGTCTTCACATTAAATTCGGGCAAGGCCCAAAAATCATAGGAGGTGCATAATGAGCACATATGCAATCATTAAAACTGGCGGCAAACAAGTTAAAGTTGAAGTCGGTCAAGCTATCTACGTTGAAAAATTGAACGTTGAAGCAGGTCAAGAAGTTACTTTCGAAGAAGTAGTTCTTGTTGGTGGTGAGAAAACTGTTGTGGGTACTCCACTTGTAGCAGGCGCTACTGTTGTTGGTACTGTTGAAAAACAAGGTAAACAGAAAAAAGTTGTTACCTTCAAGTACAAACCTAAAAAAGGTAGCCACCGCAAACAAGGTCACCGTCAACCTTACACAAAAGTTGTTATCAACGCTATCAACGCTTAATCGCGTAGCTTGAAGCAATCATTACAGAAATTCGGAGGAATAACATATGTTAAACTTGAATCTTGCTAACTTGCAATTTATGGCCCACAAAAAAGGTGGAGGTTCAACGTCAAACGGTCGTGACTCACAAGCAAAACGCCTTGGTGCGAAAGCTGCTGACGGCCAAACTGTATCAGGTGGTTCAATCCTTTACCGCCAACGTGGTACAAAAATCTACCCAGGAGCTAACGTAGGTCGTGGTGGAGATGACACTCTTTACGCTAAAGTAGAAGGCGTTGTACGCTTCGAACGTAAAGGTCGCGATAAGAAACAAGTATCTGTTTACCCAATCGCAAAATAAGTCTGAAAATGGCTTAACAATAGGCTTTCCGAGATTTCGGAAGGCCTGTTTTTTTGTTTTAATCTCCATTTTTCATTTACCAAGGGTTTGATGTGAAATGATCAGGCACTGGTAGTTATATAAAAAGTTATTAGTTGAAAATGAACATGTGAATATAGGTTGACTGACACGAGTAATATATGGTAGTATTACCATACAATAGAATGAAGGGAGGCGATTCAAATGAAAGCAATAGTAAGATATGTCAAAAAACAAGGAATCAAGAGTAAGGAGGTTAAGGCAATTTAACCTCCGAAAGGAGAAAATAATGCAAATTGTAGCAATAAGAGATTCAGTTGAAAAAGCTGATATTATAAAAATGGTATTGGCAGATTTACCTGAGTGGTTTGGCTTACCTGAAAGCACTAAAGAATATATTCAAGATGGGAGTTTGCTGCCATTATGGGCGGCATTTGACGAAGATGAGCCAGTAGGATTCGTAACCTTAACGTGCACCTCTGACGATTGTGGGGAAGTTCACTGTATGGGTGTTAAAAAATCTCATCATCGAAAAGGACTGGGTCGAGCGTTGATGCAAGCATTGGAAGGAGAGGCGAGAAAATCATATGCCTATCTACAAGTAAAAACGGTTGACCAAGGGCACTATGAAACATACGACAAGACCATTGCTTTTTATCATTCTTGTGGTTTTGCTAAGTTAGAAGTTTTTCCAAACTTGTGGGACGAATGGAATCCCTGTCTTATCATGATTAAAAAGTTATAATCACTTACCACTAGCAATTTTGCTGGTGGTTTTATTATGTGGTATAATAGAAAGATAGGAAATTGGAATGAAGAAAGGACGAGTCGATGAATATTCAACAATTGCGCTATGTGGTGGCGATTGCCAATAGCGGGACTTTTCGTGAGGCAGCAGAGAAAATGTACGTTTCCCAGCCTAGTTTGTCTATTTCCATTCGTGATTTGGAAAAAGAGTTAGGTTTTCAAATTTTTAGCCGAACTAGTTCAGGAACTTTTTTGACACAAAAAGGGATGGAATTCTATGAGAAAGCTCAGGCTTTAGTTAAGGGATTTGATCAGTTTGAGCATCTCTATTTGCAACCTGAGGAAGGTGAGAAGACTTTTTCAATTTCAAGTCAGCATTATGATTTTCTTCCCCCATTGATTACGGAGTTCTCTCGTAGCCACCCGCAGTACCCTCATTTTCGCATTTTTGAATCGACTACAGTACAGATTTTAGATGAAGTTGCTCAAGGTTATAGCGAGCTTGGTATTATTTATTTGAACGAGAGAAATACAAAAGGAATCATGCAGAAATTGGATAAACTTCACTTGCAAGCTGTAGATTTGTCTGCATTTCAGACTCATATCTACCTTCGTGAAGATCATCCTTTGACAAAGAAAGCTGAGATTGAGCCAGCAGATTTGGTAGGTCTACCTACCGTACGGTTCACTCAAGAAAAAGAGGCTTATCTCTATTATTCCGAGAACTTGATTGATACGTCGGATTCCTCGGTTGTGTTTGATGTGACAGACCGTGCTACTTTGAATGGAATTTTGGAGCGTACGGATGCCTATGCAACTGGTTCGGGCTATCTTGATGATGAGAGTGTCAATGGCATTACAGTAATTCCTCTCAAAGGAAAGGTAGACAATCGCATGGTCTACGTTAAACGAGCCAATGATGAACTTAGTTCTTGTGCCAAAGACTTTATTGAAACCATGCAGGCATATTTTGATAAGAAGAAGGATGAAAATGCGTAAAATTGGATTTCCATTTTTGATGGTAGTATTAATTGGTCTGGACCAGCTTGTAAAAGCTTGGACAGTTGCCAATGTTGAATTAGATACGGTAACGGAATTTATACCAGGATTGATGAGCTTAGCTTATCTAAGAAATTATGGTGCAGCCTGGTCGATTTTACAAAATCAGCAGTGGTTTTTCACGATAATGACAATTGTAGCTGTGACAGGCCTAGTGTGGTACTATATCAAACAGATCAAGGGCAATATCTGGACTCTATTCAGTCTGTCTTTGATGATTGCTGGTGCTCTTGGGAATTTTATTGATCGTCTTAGACTGGGATATGTGGTGGACATGTTTCACTTGGATTTTATTAGTTTCCCTGTATTTAATGTAGCAGATGTTTGTCTGACAGTTGGTGTAGGTATTTTATTTATTTGTATTATGAAAGAAGAGAGTAATGGAAGTAAGAGTTGAGGTTGGTGGCATTCGTTTGGATAAGGCATTGTCGGATTTGACGGATTTGTCTCGTTCGGTTGCAAATGAGCAGATTAAGGCTGGTCAGGTTTTGGTCAATGGACAGCCTAAAAAAGCTAAATATAGTGTACAGGTTGGAGATGTCCTAACCTATCAAATTCCAGAAGTAGAAGAAATCGACTATGTTGCTGAGGATATTCCTTTAGAGATTGTCTTTCAGGACGAGGATGTTGCTGTTGTAAATAAACCTCAAGGGATGGTCGTTCATCCGTCGGCTGGTCACACATCTGGAACGCTAGTTAATGCTCTCCTTTATCACGTAAAAGATTTGTCAGGCATCAATGGTGTCTTGCGACCAGGAATTGTTCATCGGATTGATAAGGATACTTCTGGCCTGCTCATGGTTGCTAAAAACGATGATGCCCATACAAAGCTTGCTGCTGAATTGAAAGACAAGAAATCCCTTCGTAAGTATTGGGCCATTGTCCACGGCAATCTACCAAACGATCGCGGAGTAATTGAGGCGCCGATTGGTCGTTCTGAAAAAGACCGCAAGAAACAAGCGGTGACTGCCAAAGGGAAAGAAGCTGTGACACGTTTTCAGGTTCTGGAGCGTTTTGGTGACTACACTTTGGTGGAATTGACCTTGGAAACAGGGCGAACTCACCAAATTCGTGTCCACATGGCTTATATTGGTCATCCGGTTGCGGGGGATGAGGCTTACGGCCCAAGAAAAACACTAAAAGGGCATGGTCAATTTCTTCATGCCAGAACGCTTGGATTTACCCATCCGAGAACTGGTGAGGTTGTTGAATTTACGGCAGAAGCGCCAGCTATTTTTCAGGAGACACTTGAAAAACTGCGCAAGGCTGAATAATAGTATGAAAACCTTATCATCTTGCCCATTTTTTCAACAAATGCTATACTAGAACATGAAAAATGTTAAGGAGAGTAAGAATGGAAACTTTACCAAATTGTCCAAAATGTAATTCTGAATATGTCTATGAAGACGGTGCCCTCTTGGTTTGCCCTGAGTGTGCTTACGAGTGGAACCCAGCAGATGTAGCTGAGGAAGAAAGTGGACCTGTTGCAATTGATGCTAACGGTAATCGTTTGGCGGACGGCGATACTGTGACGCTTATCAAAGATTTGAAAGTGAAAGGTGCGCCTAAGGACCTTAAACAAGGTACACGTGTTAAAGGCATCCGTATTGTTGAAGGCGATCACAATATTGATTGTAAAATCGATGGTTTCGGTGCGATGAAGCTGAAATCTGAATTTGTTAAGAAAATCTAAGAGAGGACTGGTTAACCAGTCTTTTCCTGTTTTTGAAAGGATATTATGAAACATCAAAGTATTTTGTTTTACAGTAGATGCCTGTTAGCCATTTTAGCCATCACAGGTACCGCCTTAGAAATCATTAAATACGGTATCGGGATGCTCATGTATTATACGGTGCAATCTAATTTATTAGTATCTCTGTTCGCTGTCTATATGGTATATGCCATGGGTAAAAGTGTGGATTTACAGACGTCACGTTTTCTTCGGATAAAGGCTGCTGTAACCATGTCTATCATGATTACTTGTGTAGTCTATCACTTTATGTTGGCACCTTTGGCAGACGATTTCTGGCGTCTTGAAAATCTACTCTGCCATTATATTGTTCCCTTATATTTTTTGTTAGATACCCTAATAGTAGATCGTCAGCAACAGTACAAGTGGTTTGACCCGATTTGGTGGACGCTTTTGCCTGTTCTCTACATGATTTTTGGTCTAGTGAATGGTCTTTTCATAAAAATTCCAATCCCAGATGCTAAGGACAGTCCTTTTGCTTATTTCTTTCTCAATGTCCCTAAGTATGGTTGGACTTATGTTTTGACTTATGCAGGTACAATTTTTGTTGCTTATCTGATTTGTGGGTTTATGTTGGCGGGACTTAAATCCATAAAACTTAAGACTTCATTGTCTTTTGGAAAAAATTCTCAGTAAAATCCGATAATTTCTATATTTTTTCAGAAAAAAATTGTCAAGGCTGAGATTTTATGCTATACTCTGCTTAATAAATCCTTTAAAACCTGTCCAGAGAGGCAGACAAGGAGTCGGATGTTAAGCAGGTTGGTTCTAACTAGCCTATATTTTCATAGTCTCCTTGTATAAGGAGACTTTTTCTATACTTTTGGAGGTCTTATGAAGACAAAAGAAATCGTTGACGATATGACTATGAAACGGGCGATCACCCGTATCACTTATGAAATTATCGAGCGGAACAAGAATTTGGATAATATTGTCCTTGCAGGGATTAAAACACGGGGTGTTTTCATTGCAAAGAGGATTCAGGAGAGGCTTAAGCAATTAGAGGGTATCGATGTTCCGTTGGGAGAGTTGGATACCAAGCCGTTTCGAGATGACATGAAGGTAGAAGATGATACGACAAATATGACTGCCAATGTCAACGATCGTGATGTTATATTAGTAGATGATGTGCTTTATACAGGACGAACTATTCGTGCTGCTATTGACAACATAGTGTCCTTGGGCCGTCCAGCTCGCGTTAGTTTAGCGGTACTTGTGGATCGTGGACACAGGGAGTTGCCTATTCGAGCAGATTATGTTGGGAAGAATATTCCAACTAGTCGTTCTGAAGAAATCATTGTGCACATGGCTGAAATCGATGGTCAAGACGCTGTCCTTCTGGTTGAAGGTGCATAGTCGCTTCGTTTACAAATTATCATTCTACATCTAGATCATAAAGGTAGGTATCATCATGACAATTACAAATGGTAAAGTTTCACTCAAACACTTGGTTACAATGGAGACCCTCTCAAATGAAGAAGTATTGGGACTCATTCAACGTGGTATTGCTTTTAAACGCGGTGAAAAGGTAGAGTTGGATCGGAAGTACTATGCTTCTAACCTTTTCTTTGAGGATTCAACTCGGACGCATAAGTCTTTTGAAATGGCAGAGCTTCGTTTGGATATGGGAATGATTGACTTCGATGCTCGTACCAGCTCAGTCAATAAGGGTGAAACCTTGTATGATACCATTTTGACCATGTCGGCACTTGGGGTAGACATTTGCGTGATTCGTCATTCGGAAGTGGATTATTACAAGCAATTGATTGATAGTCCTACCATCCAGACTTCAATTGTCAATGGTGGTGATGGTTCAGGCCAACACCCAAGCCAATCCCTACTTGATTTGATGACTATTTATGAAGAATTTGGAACTTTTGAAGGCTTGAAGATTGCCATTGCAGGTGATATTACACACTCACGGGTTGCTAAGTCCAATATGCAAATTTTGAAACGTCTGGGAGCTGAGATTTTCTTTGCTGGACCGGAGGAATGGTACGCAGAGGAATTTGATGTCTATGGTCAGCATTTGAATATTGATGATATTGTGGAAATGGTAGATGTACTGATGTTGCTCCGTGTGCAACACGAACGACATGATGGTGATGGTGGATTCTCTAAAGAAACTTATAACCGTTTGCATGGTTTGACTGATGAACGCTACAAACGCTTGAAAGATACTGCAATTGTTATGCATCCGGCCCCTGTTAACCGTGATGTAGAAATTGATGACCAATTGGTAGAGGCACCAAAATCACGTATTGTCCGTCAAATGCAAAATGGTGTCTTTGTTCGGATGGCGATTTTGGAAGCAATTGTCAATGGCAAGGCTTAAACTTTAACTATTTAGAAATTTGTTAGACTTATCTTATTTAATGTCGCTCAGAGAGGCGACGAATAGAAAGGTAAGGGACAGGTCAATGGTTGCAAGCAACTCATTTCCCTACGCCTGCCTCTATGGAGGTCAGGCTATCCCTTGCACTAGCAGTAAGGTTTATCTAATATCGAGCTAAACCTTACTGTGTCGGTCAGAGCAAGTCGGATGATATGCTAAAGCATTTGTCCTCCTATGCAAAGTCCTATGGGACCTTTGCTAACTTTGACACTAGTTTGTACAGTCAATTATTATCGAATTGACCGTACAAACGTCGGACTATTATTTAATTCTATCCGGAGAGATAGAAAATAGAAAGGAGAGTGGGTGCTCTGTTGCTCGGATTTGTAACTGAATTCGGGCTACGGACTGGGTCAAAAAGATAGTTTTTCCTCGAACGCAAGCGTTCTTGGTCAAACTCCTATTTTGACTGTGTCCGCTTAACGCCCTTAATATCTTATTATTATGTCAAAAAGACGTTTGATTTTAGAGGATGGCACTATTTTTGAAGGGGAGGCCTTCGGTGCTGATATTGATGTGACTGGTGAGTTGGTTTTCTCAACTGGGATGACAGGTTATCAGGAATCTATCACGGACCAGTCTTATAATGGTCAGATTTTAACCTTTACCTATCCCTTGGTAGGAAATTACGGGATTAACCGTGATGATTACGAGTCAATTAAGCCGACTTGTAAGGGAGTGGTTGTCAGTGAGTGGGCTCGTCGGGCAAGTAACTGGCGTAACCAGATGACTTTGGATGAATTTTTAAAGGCTAAGAAAATTCCAGCAATTTCTGGAATTGACACACGCGCCCTAACTAAAATTATTCGTCAGCACGGTACCATGAAGGCGACTCTTGCAAATGTCGGTGATTCTGTGGAGCATTTGACAGACCAGTTGAGAGCGACTGTTTTGCCAACCAACAACATCCAGCAAGTATCAACAAAAACAGCCTATCCTGCACCTGGAGTTGGACGTAGTGTCGTTCTGGTTGATTTTGGATTGAAACATTCTATTCTTAGAGAGTTAGCCAAGCGTGATTGCAATGTGACAGTTGTCCCGTATGATACGACTGCTGAAGAAATTCTTGCCCTCCATCCTGATGGTGTCATGCTATCAAACGGCCCAGGAAATCCAGATGATGTTCCAGAAGCGCTAGAAATGATTCGTGGGATTCTTGGTAAAATTCCAATTTTTGGTATCTGTATGGGGCACCAACTTTTTGCTAAAGCAAATGGGGCAACGACTTATAAAATGAAGTTTGGTCACCGTGGTTTCAACCATGCTGTTCGTGAAATTGCGACAGGTCGAGTGGACTTTACCAGTCAGAACCATGGTTATGCAGTGGCTCGTGAAGATTTACCTGAATGTTTAATGATTACTCATGAAGAAATCAATGACAAATCAGTAGAAGGGGTACGCCACAAGTACTATCCAGGTTTCTCTGTTCAATTCCACCCAGATGCTGCACCTGGTCCACATGATGCCAGCTATTTGTTTGATGAATTTATGGAATTGATGGATTCGTTTAAAAAAGGGCAGTAAGGTTTAACCACTATCGAGCTAAACCTTACTGCGTCGGACTTATCTTATTTAATGTCGCTCAGAGAGGCGACGAATAGAAAGGAGAAGGGGTGTTCTGTTGCTCGGATTTTGTAATTGAATTCGGGCTACGGACTGGGTCAAAAAGATAGTTTTTCCTCGAACGCAAGCGTTCTTGGTCAAACTCCTATTTTGACTGTGTCCGCTTAACGCCCTTAATATCTTAAAATTATGCCAAAACGTACGGATATTAAGAAAATTATGGTGATTGGGTCTGGTCCGATTATTATCGGTCAGGCTGCGGAGTTTGATTATGCTGGGACTCAGGCTTGTTTGGCTTTAAAGGAAGAAGGCTATAGTGTTGTCTTGGTCAATTCAAACCCTGCGACCATCATGACAGACAAGGAAATTGCGGATAAGGTCTATATTGAGCCGATTACGCTTGAATTTGTCACACGGATTTTACAGAAGGAGCGTCCAGATGCTCTCTTGCCGACTCTTGGTGGTCAGACCGGTCTAAACATGGCCATGGAATTGTCTAAGGCTGGTATTTTAGATGAGCTTGGAGTTGAGCTGTTGGGAACCAAACTCTCTGCAATTGATCAGGCAGAGGACCGCGACCTCTTCAAACAACTCATGGAAGATCTCAATCAACCTATTCCTGAGTCAACGATTGTGACAACAGTTGAAGAGGCTTTGGAATTTGCTGGTGAAATTGGCTATCCTGTCATTGTTCGCCCAGCCTTCACGTTGGGTGGTACTGGCGGTGGTATGTGTGCCAATGAAGAAGAACTGCGTGAAATAGCGGAAAATGGTCTGAAACTATCACCGGTGACCCAGTGTTTGATTGAGCGTTCGATTGCTGGTTTCAAGGAAATCGAATACGAAGTAATGCGCGATGCAGCTGACAATGCCTTGGTCGTATGTAACATGGAAAACTTTGACCCTGTGGGAATTCATACAGGAGATTCTATCGTATTTGCCCCAACGCAGACGCTTTCGGATATTGAAAACCAGATGCTGCGTGATGCCAGTCTCAGCATCATCCGTGCCTTGAAAATCGAGGGCGGTTGTAATGTGCAGTTGGCACTGGATCCACATAGTTTCAAATACTATGTCATCGAAGTGAACCCACGTGTGTCCCGTTCCTCTGCCTTGGCATCCAAAGCGACAGGTTATCCTATTGCCAAATTGGCAGCAAAAATTGCGGTTGGCTTGACCTTGGATGAAATGGTGAACCCTGTCACAGGGACAACCTATGCCATGTTTGAACCTGCACTTGACTACGTTGTGGCTAAGATTCCTCGTTTCCCATTTGATAAGTTTGAAAAAGGGGAGCGCCGCCTTGGAACGCAGATGAAGGCAACTGGTGAGGTCATGGCCATTGGTCGCAATATCGAAGAAAGTTTGCTCAAGGCCTGCCGTTCTTTAGAAATCGGAGTCTATCACAATGAAATGCCCGAACTCAGCCAAGTGACAGATGACCAATTGGTTGAAAAGATTGTCAAGGCACAGGATGATCGTTTATTCTATCTTTCAGAAGCTCTTCGACGTGGCTTTACAGTAGAAGAACTGGCTCAATTGACGAAGATTGATCTTTTCTTCCTTGATAAGCTGCTTCATATCTTAGAAATCGAGCAGGAATTGGTAACGAATTTTGATAATATTGATTTATTGAAGAAAGCCAAGAAATACGGTTTTGCAGATCGCAAGATTGCGGAACTCTGGGGACGGACAGAATCCTACATTCGTCAACTGCGGACAGAGCACAAAATTGTCCCTGTTTATAAGATGGTGGACACTTGTGCAGCTGAATTTGAAAGTGCTACACCTTATTTCTATTCAACTTATGAGTGGGAAAATGAGTCCATCCGCTCGGAAAAAGAATCTGTTTTGGTGCTGGGTTCTGGCCCAATCCGTATCGGACAGGGTGTGGAGTTTGACTATGCAACGGTGCATTCGGTCAAGGCCATTCAAGCGGCTGGCTACGAAGCTATCATAATGAACTCAAACCCTGAAACAGTGTCAACTGACTTTTCGGTTTCGGACAAGCTTTACTTCGAGCCGTTGACCTTGGAAGATGTCTTGAATGTGATTGACCTTGAGAAACCCAAAGGGGTTATCGTTCAGTTCGGTGGCCAGACGGCCATTAATTTGGCAGAGCCATTGGCAAAAGCAGGTATTCCAATCTTGGGGACGCAAGTGGAAGACTTGGATAGAGCTGAAGACAGGGATTTATTTGAAAAAGCCCTGAAAGACCTTGGTATTCCACAGCCACCAGGCCAAACCGCAACCAATGAAGAGGAAGCACTAGAAGCGGCCCACAAAATTGGTTTCCCAGTACTTGTTCGTCCCTCATATGTCTTGGGCGGTCGTGCTATGGAAATTGTCGAAAATGAAGAGGACTTACGTTCTTATATGAGAACGGCGGTCAAGGCTTCGCCGGAACATCCAGTTTTGGTGGATTCTTACATCGTCGGTCGTGAGTGTGAAGTGGATGCCATTTCAGACGGTAAGGATGTCTTGATTCCAGGTATTATGGAACATATCGAACGCGCAGGGGTTCACTCAGGTGACTCGATGGCTGTTTATCCGCCACAAACCCTGTCTAAAGAGGTGCAGGCGGCCATTGCAGACTACACCAGACGCTTGGCAATCGGTCTCAACTGTATCGGTATGATGAATATCCAGTTTGTTATCAAGGATGAGACGGTTTATGTGATTGAGGTCAATCCTCGTGCTAGTCGTACGGTTCCATTCTTGTCCAAAGTCACAGACATTCCAATGGCCCAGGTTGCAACCAAATTGATTTTGGGACAAAGCCTTGCGGAACTGGGTTACCAAGATGGTCTTTATCCTGAGAGCAATCAGGTGCACGTTAAAGCACCAGTATTCTCATTTACAAAATTGGCTAAAGTTGACAGTTTGTTAGGACCTGAGATGAAATCTACTGGTGAGATTATGGGGTCTGATACAACTCTCGAAAAAGCACTTTATAAGGCTTTTGAAGCAAGTTATCAGCATTTGGAAGATTTTGGCACTATCGTCTTTACAGTTGCGGATGAGGACAAGGAGGAGGCCTTCCGTCTAGCGGAAAGATACCGTGAAATTGGCTTTATTATTGCGGCTACAAGCGGTACGGCAACTGCCTTTCAAGCTAAGGGCTTAGACTGTCTGCCTGTTGGGAAAATCAGTAGAGACCAAAGAGAGTCGATTCCTCAGCTGGTCCGTAAAGGAAAAGTGCAAGCCATTGTCAATACAGTAGGCAAAAAGCGTGTGGCAGACGAGGATGGAGAGGTTATTCGTGCATCTGCTATCGAAGCAGGGATTCCGCTTTTTACAGCCTTAGATACTGCTGCGGCTATGTTGGCTGTACTAGAAAGTCGTAGTTTTTCGACGCGAGCAATTTAGGAGATAAAAAATGAAGGTTCATTTAGTGGATGAGTTTGGGAATGTAAAGGAAGTGAAGGCTGGTTTTTCATGGACAACCTTTTTCTTCAAGTTTTTTGTACCGCTGATTCGAGGTGATTTAAAATGGTTTGCGATTATTTTGGTAGCATTCTTATTTGCCTTGTTAATTGATCGTCGCTTTGATATTCCTTTTATTAATACTGGCTTTGGGATTTTGTGGGGCTATCTCTACAATCGAATCTATATCAAGGAAGCCTTGGCAAAAGGATGGCGTCCGGTTAGTGAAGCTGATCAGGAAGCCATTCGCCAATTTCTACAATCCTAAGTCTTGATTCACAAAGAGATTTAAGTGTGACTTCGTAAGAAGTCACGCTTTTTCTGTTATAATATTTAATATGAAAGTAATCGTAACAACAAGTTTGGGAATGGATGGGCACTTGGTTCAGAAGGCCAAACGGCTAGCTGAAGATTTAGGGATTGTTTACTGTGAGCGGCGGAAGCAAGCCGTGAAGGTCTTACTCAAGCAGGCGGATGCGGTTTTGGTGGTTTATAAGGATCGATTGGTTTTTGAGCAAAAAGAAGGGAGAAAACTCTTTTTCCATCCAGATACTGCCATGTTGCGGATTAAGTCTGGAAGAGATCCGATTTTAGAATTACTTGGAAAAGAAAAACAATCAATAATAGACTGTACTATGGGCTTGGGATCTGATAGCATAGTGTTAGCGAGTGCTGGTCATCGGGTGACAGCCTTGGAAAGTTCTAAGCTAGTGCACTTTATTGTGAGTCGGGGTTTACAGGATTTTGATAGTGGGCTGCAAGAGGTCAATCGAGCCATGAAATCTATCCAGACAATTTGGACAGATAGTTTGACTTATTTGAAAGAGCAAATAGATAAGTCTGTTGATGTCATTTACTTTGATCCCATGTTTTCAGAAGAAATCAAGGAATCACAAAATCTTTCTGGCTTGTCTGGTTTGGCTGACAGAAGCCGTTTAACGGAGGAAATTGTATCTGAGGCTAAACGAGTAGCTAGGAAGAAATTGATTATAAAGGCTCATTTTCGAGATCAGGTCTTTGAAGAATTTGGCTTTAAACGTCATGTCAGACCTAATCAAAAATTTCACTACGGAGAAATTATTTTGGAGGAGGAAGTATGAAAATCATCGTAACAGGCTTTGATCCCTTTGGTGGCGAGCCTATTAACCCAGCCTTGGAAACAATCAAATCTCTACCTAAGACCATTGCTGGTGCAGAGATTATTCTTGTAGAGATTCCGACTGTTTTTGACAAGGCTGCGGATGTTTTAGAGGAGAAAATGGCAGAACATTTACCTGATGCGGTACTATGTATTGGTCAGGCTGGTGGGCGAGTTGATTTAACTCCTGAGCGTATAGCCATTAACCAAGATGATGCACGCATTCCAGACAATGAAGGGCAACAGCCGATTGATAGAACGATTCGAGAAGATGGTCAGCCTGCTTATTTCTCCACCTTACCCATCAAAGCAATGGTTGAAGCTATTCATAAGATTGGGCTTCCAGCTTCTGTTTCTAATACTGCTGGGACCTTTGTCTGCAACCATCTCATGTATCAAGCTCTTTACTTGGCGGAGAAACAATTTCCAAAGACTAAGGCCGGTTTTCTCCATATTCCCTTCTTGCCAGAGCAGGTTGTCGACAAGCCAGGACTGGCTTCCATGTCTTTGAACGATATTGTAAGAGGAGTTGAAGTAGCCATAGGAGCAATCGTTGAATATAGGGATAAAGAGGATATAAAAAAGGGTGGTGGTAGTACACACTAATGAAAAATATTATGGAAGCAAGAAAACGTGTAGAGGAAATGGAAAAAATATTTAATAGGCATCTAGAGCTGAACAAGTCCCTTTCCGATAGTGTGACCCAACTCAATCAGGAACAATCGACTTATTTACAGTTATTAGATTATTACCAGAGCCAGATCTATATGGAAGATCTTGATTTATCTAATAAGGGGGATTTCAATGGTATTCCTTGCGGAGTATTGAGTGAAGATGGAGTCTATAATTTACTGTTTGACCGTATAAATCTAGCAAGTCAACTGAGAGAACTAGCAGATATGCTCGAGCAATAAATTTTTTTAAAACCTGTCAAGTTTTTTTCTTGACACCCTGTTAAAGTGTGGTATAATAGAACATGTGCTAAATAGCTCTGCTATTTCACCGAATAAAAATACAAAGAAAAGAGAACATTTAAAAATGGCAGTAAAAATCCGTTTGACTCGTATGGGTTCTAAAAAGAAACCTTTCTACCGTATCAACGTTGCAGACTCACGTGCACCACGTGATGGTCGTTTTATCGAAACTGTTGGTACTTACAACCCACTTTTGGCTGAAAACTCAGTAACTCTTAAAGAAGAGCGTGTACTTGAGTGGTTGGCAAAAGGTGCACAACCATCTGATACAGTTCGTAGCCTTCTTTCAAACGCTGGCGTATTGAAGAAATTCCACGAACAAAAATTCTCTAAGTAAGAACAGTAAGCGAGAACACTTATGGACATGATTGAAAATCTCATTATTGCGATTGTGAAACCTTTGATTTCACAGCCTGATAGCTTGACAATAAAAATTGTTGATACACCTGAATTCTTGGAATATCATTTGGATTTGGATCAATCTGATATTGGACGTATCATTGGTAGAAAAGGACGCACAATTTCTGCAATCAGAACGATTGTCTATTCTGTTCCAACAAGTGATAAAAAAGTTCGTTTAGTGATCGACGAGAAAGAATAGAAAGTCACCGTTTGGTGGCTTTTAACTTTACAGAAGGGGTTATGCCCCTTTTTAACATATAGAAAGGGAGATAAGATGAATCTGATTTGGACCTACTTAAAAAAATATCCTAAGTGGATTGCCTTAGACTTGTTAGGGGCCTTCTTATTTGTAGTGGTAAACTTGGGCTTGCCGACTTTTTTGGCTAGGATGATTGACCAAGGAATTACAAAGAACGATGTTAGTCAGCTCTATTTCTGGGCGGGGATGATGGGACTGATTGTCTTGCTTGGAATTGTTGGACGAATAACGCTTGCCTATGCGGCTGGTCAGTTGACAACCAATATAGTAAAAGATATTCGAAATGATTTGTACGAGAAAATTCAGGACTACTCTCATCACGAGTATGAGCAGATTGGTGTTTCTTCTCTAGTTGCTCGTATGACAAATGATGCTTTTGTCTTGATGCAGTTTGCGGAGATGGTATTGAAGCTGGGAATTATCACTCCCTTGATGATGATTGCCTCTGTCATCATGACCTTGGTAACTAGTCCAAGTCTGGCTTGGACAGTCGCAGTAGCTATGCCGTTTCTCGTTATCGTTATTTTCTATGTAGCAACCAAAACCCGTCCTCTTTCTGAAAAGCAACAAAAACGTTTGGATACGATCAACCAATATGTTCGTGAAAATCTCATGGGCTTACGTGTCATTCGTGCCTTTACTCGTGAGGAGTTTCAAGAGGAGCGCTTTGAGTCGGTCAATGAGGAATATACCGATATTTCCAAAAAACTCTTTAATCTGACTGGTCTGACAGAACCTCTCTTTGTCCAGATTATCATTGCTATGATTGTGGCCATTGTCTGGTTCGCTTTGGAGCCCTTGAAAACAGGTAGTCTGCAAATCGGTGATTTGGTAGCCTTTATCGAATATAGTTTCCACGCGCTTTTCTCATTCTTGCTCTTTGCTAACTTGTTTAACATGTATCCACGTATGTCCGTATCGAGCCAACGGATTCAGGAAGTCTTGGACATGCCCATTTCCATTTCTAAGAATGAAGATGGGATTACTGAAACAGACACTCGTGGTTATTTGGAATTTGAAAATGTAACTTTTGCCTATCCTGGTGAAACGGAATCGCCTGTTCTCCACAATATTTCATTTAAGGCTAAGCCTGGGGAAACCATTGCCTTTATTGGTTCAACAGGTTCTGGTAAGTCTTCCTTGGTCAACTTGATTCCACGTTTCTATGATGTGACACTTGGTCGTATCTTGGTGGACGGTGTGGATGTCAGACGCTACAATCTAAAGGCACTCCGCAGCAAGATTGGTTTTATTCCGCAGAAAGCTCTGCTATTTACCGGAACTATCGCGGAAAACTTAAAGTACGGTAAGATGGATGCTAGTCTTGCTGAACTTCATGATGCGACGGATGTGGCTCAGGCTAAGGAGTTTATCGAGAGTAAGGAAGAGAAGTTTGACACCCATCTAGCAGAAGGCGGAAGCAACCTGTCAGGCGGGCAAAAGCAACGTTTGTCCATTGCACGTGCTATTGTCAAGCAGCCGGATATTTATATTTTTGATGATTCTTTCTCAGCCTTGGATTATAAGACGGATGCAATTTTGCGGAGTCGTTTGAAGGAAGTGACGGAAAATGCGACGGTGCTAATTGTGGCTCAACGTGTCGGAACCATTATGGATGCTGACCAGATTATCGTGCTGAACGAAGGTGAAATCGTTGGTCGCGGCACCCACAATGAATTGATGGAAAGCAATGAGATTTATCGAGAAATCGCCAATTCTCAGCTTAACCGTCAATCTCTGACAGAAGAATAGGAGGAATTATGAAGAATAAATCAGTATTTACCCGTGTTTGGGACTATTTACGTCGTTACAAATCTTCTGTATTTTTAGCCGTTTTTCTAAAGACCATCAGTGCAGTTATGAATGCCTTAGAACCCTTTGTACTGGGGCTTATCATTACAGAATTGACCAAGAATCTGTTGGATATTGCTAATGGAGTAGAAGGAGCGCAGATTAACTATTCCTACATTGCCATCATGCTTGCCATCTATGCCCTTCGCGCCCTTCTATATGAAATCGGTGCCTACGGTTCTAACTATTTTATGACCAAGGCAGTGCAGGGAGCAACTAAGGAACTACGTCAGGACTTGAGCCACAAAATTAACAAGATTCCAGTATCTTATTTTGACAAGCACCAGTATGGTGATTTACTCGGACGTTTTACAAGCGATGTGGAGACTGTTTCAAACGCCCTGCAACAAAGTTTTCTCCAGCTAGTCAATGCCGTTCTGACCCTCTCTCTAGCCATTTTCATGTGTTTCTGGTTGGATGTATCCCTAGCACTTGTAGTCGTAACCTTGGTTCCAGTGACCTATTTTGGTTCTAAGTTTGTCATGGGCAAATCCCAGCCGTATTTCAAACAACAGGCTGATGCCCTAGGTCGTTTGAACGGCTTTGTCCAAGAAAATCTGACTGGTTTTAACGTTCTCAAACTTTACGGCCGTGAAGAAATTTCTACAGAAGAGTTTCGCCAGATTACCGCAGATTTGCAGAAAGTTGGTTTCAAGGCTAGTTTCATGTCTGGTTTGCTCATGCCTCTAGTTCACGGCTTCTCAAACATCGCCTACGTTGTCGTCGCCCTGCTATCTGGATTGAAAGTTCTTGCAGGCACATTGACGGTGGGTAATATGCAGGCCTTCGTCCAATATGTCTGGCAGATTTCTCAGCCAGTCCAAACTTTGACCCAATTGGCACCACAGTTGCAGTCTGCCAAATCCTCCCTTGAACGCATCTTTTCAGTCTTAGATGAGCTTGACGAAGAAGACGCCAATGCGCTGGAGTTGACAGCTGGTTTGACCGGACAAGTCAGCTTTGAACAGGTTGAATTTGGCTATTCAGAAGATAAGCCGCTTATCCGTAACTTTAATCTTAATGTTAAGCCAGGAGAAATGGTGGCTATCGTTGGACCAACGGGGGCAGGTAAGACTACTCTTATCAACTTGCTCATGCGTTTCTACGATGTGACATCAGGTTCTATCAAAGTGGATGGTCAGGACATTCGAAATCTTTCACGTCAATCCTACCGTAGTCAATTTGGCATGGTCTTGCAGGATGCTTGGCTCTATGAAGGGACCATCAAGGAAAACCTGCGTTTTGGACGTCTGGATGCGACGGATGAGGAAATTGTGGAGGCTGCTAAAGCTGCCAACGTTGACCATTTTATCCGTACCCTGCCTGGTGGTTATAATATGGAAATGAACCAGGAATCCAGCAATATTTCCCAAGGTCAGAAACAGCTTTTGACCATTGCGCGTGCCTTGTTGGCGGATCCTGCTATTCTGATTCTTGACGAAGCGACTTCTTCAGTTGATACCCGTTTGGAACTCTTGATTCAAAAGGCTATGAAACGGTTGATGAAAGGGCGGACAAGTTTCGTCATCGCTCATCGCTTATCTACCATTCAGGAAGCTGATAAGATTTTGGTCTTAAAAGATGGACAGATTATCGAACAAGGTAACCATGAAAGTCTTTTGGCAGACAAAGGTTTCTATTATAATCTTTATCAAAGCCAGTTTAGTGAATCCAAATAAAAAACGAACTCCCTTGTCAGTGACAGGGAGTTTTCTCATATACATGTTTGTGAAAATTAATAGGAAATTTCGGATAATAGTCCCTCGGCGGTAGTGGTTGGGAGGATGCGGACACGATTGAGAGTCAGTAATCCGTCACTAGCAGAAGCCAAGCCGTTGTTAGTAGTCACACCAAGTTTGTAGCCAGCTTGTTCAGTTAAGGCTACTGTATCTGCTGAGTATCGTCCACCAGGGTAGGCGATAGCGATGGTTTCCTGATTTAATTGGCTGTCAAGATAGGCTTTAGAGGAAGTAAGTTCATTTGTTTGATCCTCGATAGAACTATACTCTAAATCAGGGTGGTTGACGGTATGCCCTTGAAAGGAGAGCCCTGCGGTCTGCATTTCCTTGATTTGATCAAGAGTAAGGTGCCCTGCTTGTCCATATTCAGTAAATCCTGTAATGACATTGTTGGTTGCTTTCATTTGATATTGCTTAAGCAATGGATAGGCATAACTATAAAAATCCCAGAGGCTATCGTCAAAGGTTAGCCAGACAACCTTTTTGCCAGCAGGAAGGACATTTTCTGTCAATACCTTATATGCCTCTTCAGGTGATAAAGTATAGTAACCTGCATCTTGCAATGCTTTTAGATGACTTTCGAAAGTCGTTGGATCTACGATAAGATTCGCATTAGCTTCTTCCTCAGGAGCCATTACGTGAATGGCATGATACATGAGGATTGGAAGTTTGATAGGTTCAGTTTGCTGTTCCCAAATGATTTCTGTTTGTACTTCACTACTTTCTGAAGTCATAACACTCGAACTGGCTGTTGTCTCTACCGTTGAAGCTTTGGAATCACTTTGTTGCTTAGATGGCTGTTTTAGAAAGATTAGAAAAATAGATAGTAGAGTCACTACTAATAATGCGATACCAAGTAGCATTGGCACAAGTTGTTTCTTTTGCGTGCGACCTCGACGGGCTCTTCTTGAATGTTTCATTATCTTATCTCCATAATCATATATTAAAACAATTATATCAAATTTTTTGCCAAATAGTCAGAATATTTGTTATAATGGGAGAAATACCTTTTAAAGGAGAGCACATGGTAGTTAAGATAGGATTATTAGGATTTGGAACCGTTGCGAGTGGTGTGCCATTTTTATTAGAAGAAAACCAGGAAAAAATAGAGAAAGCCGCGCATGATAGTATTGAAGTTGCGAAGGTTTTGGTCAAGGATGAAGCAGAAAAAGACCGTCTCTTGGCTGCAGGTCATGACTATCATTTTGTAACAAATATTGATGACATTTTGGCTGACGAAAACATCGCCATTGTAGTTGAGCTGATGGGACGTATTGAGCCAGCAAAAACATTTATTACACGTGCCTTGGAAGCAGGCAAGCATATTGTAACAGCCAATAAGGATTTACTTGCTGTTCATGGTAGCGAATTGCGTGCCTTGGCTGAAGAGAAAGGTCTTGCGCTTTATTATGAAGCTGCAGTTGCAGGTGGTATTCCAATCTTGCGTACCTTGGTCAACTCTTTGGCTGCTGATAAGGTAACTCGTATCCTCGGTGTATTGAATGGTACTTCAAACTTCATGTTGACTAAGATGGTTGATGAAGGCTGGACTTACGAAAAAGCTCTTCAAACAGCGCAGGAACTTGGCTATGCAGAATCTGACCCAACAAATGACGTTGAGGGGATTGATGCGGCTTACAAGGCTGTTATCCTCAGTCAATTTGCTTTCGGTATGACAGTTGATTTTGAACACGTAGCACACAAGGGTATTTCAAATATCACGCCAGAAGATGTAGCAGTGGCACAAGAGTTGGGCTACGTCATCAAACTTGTGGGTGATATTCAAGAAACTACCTCTGGTATTGCTGCCGAAGTATCTCCAACCTTCCTACCGAAAAATCATCCACTTGCAAGCGTGAATGGTGTGATGAATGCTGTATTTGTCGAATCTATCGGCATCGGCCAGTCTATGTACTATGGACCGGGCGCTGGGCAAAAACCGACTGCAACAAGTGTTATGGCTGACATTATTCGTATCGTTCGTCGCTTGAAAGACAATACTATCGGCAAAGCTTTTAATGAATATAGCCGCCCACTTCAATTGGCAGCCCCAAGCGATGTGAAGAGCGAATATTATTTCTCAATTGATGCGCCTGATAAAAATGGAAAAATGCTTCGTTTAGCAGAAATCTTCAATTCTGAAGAAATTTCCTTCAAGCAAATTCTGCAACAAGCTGCAGATGGAGAAACAGCCCGCCTAGTGATTGTGACCCATGAAATGAGTAAGACTCAGTTGGAAAATGTAACAGACAAATTGAGCAAAGAAACAGACTTTACTGTCTTAAATACCTTTAAAGTACTGGGAGAATAAGCAATGAAAATTATTATTCCAGCAACTTCAGCTAATATCGGTCCAGGATTTGATTCAGTAGGTGTTGCCCTTTCGAAATATCTAACGATTGAAGTGTTTGAAGAGACTGATGAATGGGTGATTGAGCACAATCTTGAACATGTTCCATCAGACAAGAACAATCTTTTGATCAAGACAGCTTTAAAGATTGAAAAAGGATTGCAGCCGCATCGTATCAGAATGATTAGCGATATTCCCTTGGCACGTGGTTTGGGTTCATCCAGTTCCGTTATCGTAGCTGGTATTGAATTGGCTAATCAATTAGCAGGTTTGAATATGACAGCGGATGAAAAATTGCTCAAAGCTACAGAAATTGAAGGACATCCTGATAATGTAGCCCCAGCAATTTTCGGTAATTTAGTCATCTCTAGCTATGTTAATAAGAAAGTACAGGCAGTTGTAACAGAATTCCCAGAAGCAAGTTTTGTTGCCTTTATTCCAAACTACCCACTGCGTACGGTTGAAAGCCGAGGTGTACTACCTTCTCAGATGGGGTACAAAAAAGCAGTGGCTGCTAGTGCCATTGCAAACGTTGCTGTTGCCAGTTTGATGGCAGGTGATCTGAAAAAAGCTGGGAGAGCAATTCAGTCAGACATGTTCCATGAACCGTTTCGTCAGCTACTTGTTAAGGAGTTTTGTCCAATCAAGCAAACTGCACAGGAGTTGGGAGCCTATGCAACCTACTTATCAGGTGCCGGTCCAACAGTGATGGTATTAGCGCCCAAAGATAGGGAGGACGCTATTGTTCTAGCATTAGAGGAACTAAATCTAGACGGAACTGTCCACCGCCTTCAAGTTGATACCAAAGGGATTGCTATTGTATAGATAGTGATAATCTATCATTTGCAAAACTAAAAATGTTTATTTTATTGGAGTTCACCATCGCTACTATACGCAGTAGGAAGGGAATTCCTTTTTTTGTGCATTCCATTCTTCATTTCAAAATATTGGGGCAAATTAATTTGGCTTGTGAAAGTATTTTTGTTGAATTTTATTCGTTTTCTCCTGTAATTTTTGGTATAATAAATCCTGTATATCTTAAATTGAAATGAGAAGGTTATGAAAGATAAAATTAGGCTTGAATTAGAAGGCATCGATATTCGATTCGATGAGCCTTTAAAAGAATATACCTATACAAAAGTAGGAGGAGCTGTTGATTATCTAGCTTTTCCGCGGAATCGTTACGAGATTGTTCGTATAGTAGAATTTGCTAAACGCGAAGGTATTCCATGGCAAGTATTAGGAAATTCAAGTAATATCATTGTCCGCGATGGCGGTATTCGTGGTTTTGTTATCCGTATGGATAAACTTAACTCCGTTACTGTATCAGGATACACCATTGAAGCGGAAGCAGGTGCCAATCTAATCGAAACGACAAAAGTCGCACTTTTCCATTCTTTATCAGGATTTGAATTTGCTTGTGGTATTCCGGGAAGCATTGGTGGTGCTGTCTATATGAATGCAGGTGCTTACGGAGGTGAAGTAGCACACATTCTAGTTTCAGCGCAGATTTTGACTCCAGCAGGTTATGTCGAAACATTGGACAATCGTGAGTTACGATTTGGCTACCGTTCTTCTATTTTGCAGGAAAACGGTGCGATTGTTTTGTCTGCAAAATTTGCCCTCAAGCCAGGAAATCATACGGTTATTCAACAAGAAATGGCTCGTTTGACACATTTACGCGAGCTCAAGCAACCTTTGGAATATCCATCTTGTGGTTCAGTCTTCAAACGTCCACTTGGTCACTTCGCAGGACAGTTGATTATGGATGCGGGTTTAAAAGGTTATCGAATCGGTGGAGTCGAAGTTTCTGAAAAACACGCTGGCTTTATGGTCAATGTTGCTGATGGAACGGCATTGGACTATGAAAATTTGATTGCCCATGTGATTGAAGTCGTTGAAAAATCTTCAGGAATTACTCTGGAGAGAGAGGTGCGTATTATCGGCGACCCTGCTGATACACTCTAGCCATCTGGCTCTGTTTAAAAAGAAGGAATTTATGAGAATTGAAAAAGCCAATTATTGAATTTAAGAACGTTTCAAAAGTATTTGAAGACAGTGGAACAACTGTATTGAAGGATATTAGTTTTGAATTGGAAGAGGGGAAATTTTATACCCTTTTAGGAGCTTCTGGTTCAGGTAAATCAACGATTTTGAACATTATTGCTGGTCTATTGGATGCGAGTTCAGGTGATATTTATCTGGACGGTCAACGGATTAATGATGTTCCGACTAATAAACGGGATGTCCATACAGTTTTCCAGTCCTATGCCCTTTTCCCACATATGACTGTCTTTGAAAATGTGGCTTTTCCTCTTAAATTACGAAAGGTTGACAAGGCTGAAATCGAACGCCGTGTGACAGAAGCCTTACAAATGGTCCGACTTTCTGGTTATGAAAATCGTTCCATTCAGAAATTGTCTGGTGGTCAACGCCAGCGGGTTGCTATTGCACGTGCGATTATCAACCAGCCTCGCGTTGTCTTGCTAGATGAACCACTTTCTGCTCTGGACTTGAAACTAAGAACAGAAATGCAGTACGAACTTCGTGAATTGCAACAACGTCTAGGAATTACCTTCGTCTTCGTTACCCATGACCAAGAAGAAGCTCTGGCCATGAGTGACTGGATTTTTGTCATGAATGAAGGTGAGATTGTCCAGTCTGGGACGCCAGTGGACATTTACGACGAGCCAATCAACCATTTTGTTGCTACCTTCATCGGTGAATCCAATATCCTTCCAGGCCGCATGATAGAAGACTACTTGGTTGAGTTTAACGGCAAACGCTTTGAAGCTGTCGATGGCGGTATGCGACCAAACGAAGAAGTTGAAGTTGTTATCCGTCCAGAAGATTTGCAGATTACCTTACCTGAAGAAGGCAAATTGCAGGTAAAAGTGGATACACAGCTCTTCCGTGGTGTTCACTACGAAATCATCGCCTATGACGACCTTGGTAATGAGTGGATGATTCACTCAACTCGTAAGGCCATTGTCGGAGAAGTGATTGGACTAAGCTTTGAGCCCGAAGATATTCATATCATGCGTCTCAATGAAACAGAGGAAGAATTCGATGCTCGTATCGAAGAATATGTGGAAGTGGAAGAAGTAGAAGATGGCTTGATTAACGCCATTGAGGAGGAACGCAATGAAGAAAACCTCTAGGCTTTTTGCAATTCCCTATGCCCTATGGGTCTTTCTCTTTGTACTCGCTCCAGTTGCCTTGATTATCTTCAAATCTTTCTTTGATATTCATGGCAATTTCACTTTGGCCAACTACCAGACCTATTTTAACTCGCCAAATATGACCTATCTGCGAATGAGTTTTAACTCTATTTTTTACGCAGGTATTATTACTCTGGTCACACTTTTGGTTTCCTACCCAACAGCCTATTTCTTGACCAAGCTCAAGCATAGACAACTCTGGCTCATGTTGATTATCTTGCCAACCTGGGTCAATCTTTTGCTGAAAGCCTATGCCTTTATCGGTATTTTTGGGCAACACGGCTCTATCAACCAGTTCCTAGAATTTATTGGTCTAGGAGCTCAGCAAATTCTTTTCACGGATTTCTCCTTTATTGCTGTTGCAGCCTATATCGAGATTCCGTTTATGATTTTGCCGATCTTTAACGCATTAGATGATTTGGATAAAAACCTCATCAATGCCAGTCGTGATTTGGGTGCAACTTCTTGGCAGACCTTCACAAAAGTTATTTTTCCTCTTTCCATGAACGGCGTTCGTTCAGGTGTACAGGCGGTTTTCATTCCAAGTCTGAGCCTCTTCATGTTGACCCGTTTGATTGGCGGTAACCGAGTCATTACACTTGGTACAGCTATCGAGCAACATTTCCTCACAACACAAAACTGGGGAATGGGGTCAACCATTGGTGTGGTCTTGATTTTGGCCATGCTCTTGATTATGTGGATGACGAAAGAGAGGAAGAAATAATGAAGAAATTTGCAAATATCTACTTAACAGTTGCCTTCCTCCTTCTTTACTTGCCCATTTTCTATCTCATTTTCTACGCTTTCAATGAAGGTGGAGATATGAATGGCTTTACAGGCTTTACCTTGGACCATTTTTCATCCATGCTTGGTGATAGCCGTCTGATGTTGATTTTGGCACAAACCTTTTTCTTGGCCTTCTTGAGCTCATTGATTGCGACCCTTATCGGAACATTTGGTGCCATCTATATTTATCAGGCAAAACCTCGTTTCCAAAATGCCTTGCTGTCTGTCAATAATATCTTGATGGTAGCACCGGACGTCATGATTGGGGCGAGTTTCTTAATTCTCTTTACCATGATTGGTTTCCAGCTTGGCTTTGTCTCAGTATTGCTCAGTCATATTGCCTTTTCTATTCCAATCGTAGTATTGATGGTCTTGCCACGGCTGAAAGAGATGAACGCGGATATGATTTCAGCAGCTTATGATTTGGGGGCAACTCAACCACAAATGCTGAAAGAAATCATGTTGCCATACCTAACACCAGCCATCATTGCAGGCTACTTCATGGCCTTTACCTATTCCTTGGATGACTTTGCCGTGACCTTCTTTGTAACAGGGAATGGCTACTCAAACCTTTCGGTTGAAATCTACTCGCGGGCTCGTCAAGGGATTTCTCTAGAAATCAATGCCTTGTCAACCCTAGTTTTCCTTTTCTCTATCTTATTGGTAGTGGGTTATTATTTCATCTCGCGTGAAAAGGAGGCCAACTAATGAAACGATTGTATTCATTTTTTGTAGGAATTATAGCTATTGTCCTAGTTTTATGGGGAATTAGTTATAAGTTAGAAGCTGATTCAACCCAGGGGACAACTGATAAACTTGTCATCTATAACTGGGGCGATTATATTGACCCAGAATTACTCGCAGAATTCACTGCTGAAACAGGTATTCAGGTAGATTATCAGACCTTTGACTCCAACGAATCCATGTACACAAAGATTAAGCAGGGTGGAACAACATACGATTTGACAATCCCATCTGAGTACATGATTTCTAAGATGACAGAAGAAAATATGTTAATCAAGCTGGATAAATCTAAGATTGAAGGGATAGAAAATATCGATCCACGATTTATGGGACTTAGCTTTGACAAGAATAATGATTATTCTATTCCATATTTCTGGGGAACCTTGGGTATTGTTTACAATGAAACCATGGTAGAAACTCCTCCTCAGGAATGGGAAGACTTGTGGTCAGAGGAGTACCGTGACAATATCATGTTAATTGATGGTGTGCGTGAAGTCATGGGCTTTGGTCTACAATCACTGGGCTATAGTCTCAATTCCAACAATCCTACCGAGATTGAAAAGGCGGCCGAACATCTTTATAATTTAACTCCAAATGTCAAAGCAATTGTTGCTGATGAGATAAAAGGTTATATGATACAAGATGCGGCAGCAATTGCTGTTTCGTTCTCAGGTGAGGCGAGTGAAATGTTAGATGGAAATGAAAATCTGCGCTATGTTGTACCATCAAAAGGTTCTAACCTTTGGTTCGATAACATGGTCATTCCAAAAACAGCAAAAAATATTGATGGAGCTTACGCCTTTATGAGTTTTATGCTTCGTCCTGAAAATGCGCTTCGCAATGCAGAATATGTTGGTTATTCAACACCAATTCCTGCAGCCAAGGCTATGCTGGATGAGGAGACTCAGAACGACGAATCTTTCTATCCTTCAGAAGAAACGATGAAGAAGATGGAAGTTTATGATAATCTTGGACCAGAGATGCTTGGAATGTATAATGACCTCTATCTCCAATTCAAGATGTATCGGAAATAGTCTGAATATCCATATCTAGTTTTCAAATCAGAATAGTATGAGCAACCGCAAATAGTGGTTGCTTTTTACTGTTCATTTAATACATTCAGTATCACAGATTCCAGTTATAAATATTAACTATACCTAGTTATAGTTTGAAGAAATAACTGAATTTTCAGAATATACTTGCAATGCTGATAATTTTATGTTTTAATATATTTATTGGTTTTGCCAATAATGAAGGAGAAAAACTAGGAGGAAAAGTTATGAAAAAGAAAGAAACTTTCTCACTTCGGAAGTATAAGATTGGAACTGTGTCTGTTCTTTTGGGTGCAGTTTTTTTGTTTGCAGGTGCACCATCGGTAGCTGCAGATGAATTGACAAGCCTTGTAGAGACTAAGGTGGAAGCAACTGTTCCTGATGCAATCGTCAGCGAATCAGCCTCAGAAAGTCCCGTAGTCGAGGAGTTGGTTGACACTTCTGTGGAGGCTACCTCAACTGATGTAACCACTACAGATAATGAAGAGGAAACACCTGGCTCAGAAGCTCTTGAAAACATCACAAATGCAGAAGTAGAGACAACTCAACCAGCTGTAGAAACTCCAGTTATTTCAGAGAAAAAAGTAGAAGAAGAGGAGAAGCTTTCCGTAGCAGATGAGACTACTGCTATTGCGAATCAGGAAGAAGCGAAACCACAAAACATTGATAGTAATACGATCATTACAGTACCTAAAGTTTGGGATAGTGGTTACAAGGGCGAAGGAACAGTAGTTGCAATCATAGATTCCGGTCTTGACGTTGACCACGATGTATTGCATATTTCAGACCTCTCAACTGCAAAATATAAATCAGAAAAAGAGATAGAAGCAGCTAAAGAAGCAGCAGGAATTACCTACGGTGAATGGTTTAACGATAAGGTTGTATTTGGTTATAATTATGTTGATGTGAATACTGTCTTGAAAGAAGAAGACAAACGTTCACACGGTATGCACGTAACAAGTATTGCCACAGGAAATCCGACACAACCAGTCGCTGGACAATTAATGTATGGTGTAGCTCCTGAAGCGCAAGTCATGTTTATGCGTGTATTCTCAGACCTCAAAGCTACAACAGGCGCAGCATTGTACGTAAAGGCGATTGAAGATGCTGTAAAATTAGGTGCAGATAGCATCAACCTCAGTCTGGGAGGAGCTAACGGCTCTGTTGTTAACATGAATGAAAATGTGACTGCAGCAATCGAGGCTGCTCGTCGTGCAGGGGTTTCTGTTGTTATTGCAGCTGGTAATGATGGAACATTTGGTTCAGGTCATTCTAATCCGTCAGCCGATTATCCAGATTATGGCTTGGTCGGTGCTCCTTCAACAGCGCGCGATGCAATTTCTGTCGCTTCTTACAATAACACAACGGTTGGTAGTAAAGTAATTAATATCATTGGCTTAGAAAACAATGCTGATTTGAATTACGGTAAGAGTTCGTTTGATAATCCAGAGAAAAGTCCTGTACCGTTTGAAATCGGGAAAGAATATGAATATGTCTATGCGGGAATCGGTCAAGCTTCGGATTTTGATGGTCTAGATTTGACTGGAAAGCTTGCACTCATCAAACGAGGAACGATTACTTTCTCAGAAAAAATAGCCAATGCAACAGCTGCAGGTGCAGTAGGGGTGGTCATTTTCAATAGTCGTCCAGGTGAAGCCAATGTAAGCATGCAACTTGATGATACAGCTATTGCAATTCCATCTGTCTTCATTCCATTGGAATTTGGTGAGGCTTTGGCAGCTAACTCATATAAGATTGCGTTCAATAACGAAACGGATATTCGCCCTAACCCAGAAGCAGGTCTTCTTTCAGATTTTTCAAGTTGGGGTCTATCAGCGGATGGCGAGCTAAAACCAGACTTAGCTGCTCCAGGTGGTGCTATTTATGCAGCCATCAATGATAATGACTATGCCAACATGCAGGGAACAAGTATGGCTTCACCACACGTGGCAGGAGCAGCCGTACTAGTAAAACAGTATTTACAGGCAACTTACCCTACTAAGTCCCCTCAAGAAATCGAAGCCTTAGTAAAACACTTGCTTATGTCTACTGCTAAAGCACATGTGAACAAAGAAACAACGGCCTACACTTCCCCACGCCAACAAGGTGCAGGTATCATCGATACTGCAGCAGCTATTTCTACAGGTTTATATTTGACTGGCGAAGATGGGTATGGCAGCATTACCTTGGGAAATGTTGAGGATACATTCAGCTTTACGGTCACACTTCATAACATTACAAACGAAGATAAGACTTTAAACTACTCAACACAATTAACAACGGATACTGTTCAAAACGGATTGATCACCTTGGCTCCACGTCTATTAGCAGAGATTCCTGGCGGTAAGGTGACTGTGAAAGCCAATTCAAGTACAACTGTTACAATTAATGTCGATGCATCAAGCTTTGCAGAAGAATTGACAGGATTGATGAAAAATGGTTACTATCTTGAAGGTTTTGTTCGATTTACAGATGTAGCCGACGGCGGTGATATTGTCAGCATTCCATACGTTGGTTTCCGTGGGGAATTCCAAAATCTAGCCGTTCTAGAAGAGCCGATTTACAATCTTATTGCCGATGGTAAGGGGGGCTTCTACTTTGAACCTGTTACAGCACAGCCAAATACTGTTGACATCAGCCATCACTACACAGGTCTTGTTACAGGAAGTACAGAGTTAATCTATTCTACAGACAAACGATCTGACCTTGCAATCAAGACTCTTGGTACATTTAAAAATGAAGCAGGATACTTTGTTTTAGAGCTTGATGAGTCTGGTAAACCTCATTTAGCTATCTCGCCAAATGGGGATAACAACCAAGATTCGCTCGCTTTCAAAGGTGTCTTCTTGAGAAATTATACTGATTTAGTCGCAAGCGTCTATGCTGCAGATGATACTGAGCGAACAAATCCACTTTGGGAAAGTCAACCACAGTCAGGCAATAAAAACTTCTATAGTGGTGATCCTAAAAATCCAAAATCAAGCATTATTTATCCTACTGAATGGAATGGAACAGATAGTGACGGAAATGCTTTAGCAGATGGTAAGTATCAATACGTTTTGACCTACTCATCTGAAGTTCCAGGTGCAGCAGTACAAACTATGATTTTCGACGTTATCATCGATAGAGAATCACCAGTTATCACCACAGCTACCTATGATGAAACAAACTTTACATTTAACCCTCGTCCAGCCATTGAAAAAGGAGAATCAGGTCTATATCGTGAGCAAGTATTCTATCTTGTAGCAGATGCAAGCGGTGTGACAACTATTCCTTCCTTATTAGAAAATGGTGATGTAACCGTTTCTGATAATAAGGTATTTGTGGCACAAAACGATGATGGCTCCTTCACATTGCCTCTTGATCTTGCAGATATTTCAAAATTCTACTACACAGTGGAGGATTATGCTGGTAACATCAGCTATGAAAAAGTAGAGAATCTGATCAGTATTGGCAATGAAAAAGGGTTGGTAACTGTCAATATTCTTGATAAAGATACAAATAGTCCTGTACCAATACTTTTCTCTTACTCAGTCACCGATGAAACAGGCAAGATTGTTGCAGAATTACCACGATATGCCGGCGATACTAGCGTTCTTAAGCTACCATTTGGTACTTACACCTTTGATTTATTCTTATATGATACAGAGTGGTCAAGCCTAGCAGGTGAAACAAAAGCAGTCGTGACGATTTCGGAAGAAAATAGCACTGCCGAGGTGAATTTCTATGTGACTTTGAAAGATAAGGCCAACTTGCTGGTAGATATTGATGCATTACTACCTTCTGGTTCAACCATCCAACTGGTAACTGCTGATGGCCAGACTATTCAGCTACCAAATGCTAAATATTCTAAGACCGATTATGGTAAATTTGTACCAGTTGGTACCTACACTATCCTTCCAACCCTCCCAGAAGGCTATGAATTTTTGGAAGAATTAGACGTAGCAGTACTAGCAAACCAGTCAAATGTTAAGAAATTAACCTTGATTAATAAAGTTGCTTTGAAAGAACTGATTGCTGAACTTGCAGGACTTGAAGACACAGCGCGTTATTACAATGCTAGTCCGGAACTTCAAACTGCCTATGCTAAAGCATTAGAAGATGCCAATGCAATATATGCCAATAAACACAATCAGGCACAAGTAGATTCAGCACTTGCCAGTCTTGTGGCGGCGAGAGAACAGCTAAACGGTCAGGCTACTGATAAGGAAAAACTAATTGCTGAAGTATCAAACTACACACCGACTCAGGCAAACTTTATTTATTACAATGCTGAAAATACCAAACAAATTGCCTATGATACAGCTATTCGTTCAGCACAACTTGTATTGAACCAAGAGAATGTAACACAGGCAGTTGTCAACCAAGCGTTGGCTGACTTGTTAGCAGCGAAAACCAACTTAGATGGTCAAAAGACTGATATTTCAGCCCTTCGTAGCGCAGTATCCGTTTCTTCCGTATTAAAAGCGACAGATGCTAAGTATCTCAATGCATCTGAGAACGTGAAACAAGCTTATGACCAGGCAGTTGAAGCAGCGAAAGCGATTCTAGCTGATGAATCTGCAAGCCAAGCAAGTGTCGATCAAGCCCTAGCCGTTCTGACAAGCGCTCAGGCAGAACTGGATGGTGTTGCTACTTCAACAAATGATGCCAAAGAGCCAGCAAATACTGCCACTGACAAAAAAGATGAAGGCACTGTAACGCCTCTACCTATAGACTCAGAAAAAGTTGATGTACAGGCACCTCCTGTAAAAGATACTGGGAATTCAGGGCATGTACCGATAGGTCAGAAGCCAAACCCTCAACCAGCTTTACCTCGTCCAGTCACTTTGCAAGCTAGTCTATCTAGCCCTAATCAAGAAAAACAGGTGACTCAACTACCAAATACTGGAGAAAATGATACGAAATACTATCTTGTTCTTGGTATCATTATTGGGCTAGGGACTCTGTTGGTAAGCAAACGACGTCACAAGGAAGAAGTATAACCAACACTAGCTTTATCACAAGTTTGCTAAATAATAAAACCGCTTAATCATTGATTAGGCGGTTGTTTGTGTTTGAAATTGAAGCCATTGTCTTTTGGATGTTTCTTGAGACATCAGTTGGCTTTACAAGATAATAATCTTGAGCCAGTTGGTCGGCAATATAGGAGTGGAGGTAGGTTGCCACAAGGATTCTTTCATATAGTTGAACATGGGGAAATTGTACAGCAAATCCTGCAATCATACCTGCAAGAGTATCTCCCATACCTCCTGTTGCTTGGTAGGGACCACCAGCTCCTGTTGGAGTGACTTGGTTTGGCTGGGTTTTTAGGATTTGAGTAGCAGAACTTTTAGCTACAAGGATTGTATTTTCTTGAAAAGATTGCAAGGCTTCAAGATTTCTTTGGCTTGTTTGGTCAGCAACCGGAATGGCTGATAACCGTTCCCATTCTTTCTGGTGGGGTGTCAGGATGACTTGTTTACACGGGAAGTTCTTTCTGTTTTGTTTTGCGACTAAGGTAAGGGCTGAGCCGTCAAGAACTAAAATCTGCTGGTCAGATAAATGTCCAAAAACAAAGTCCAATAACTGTTCAGCTCTGCTATTTTCCCCCAAACCTGGACCAATCAGTACCAAGTCAGCATTTTCTAAGCTACTTATCAGCAAGGCTTGATCGTCAAATGAAAATGCCATGGCTTCAGGCAGATGACTATGTAAGGCTGGTATGTTGTCTTTTTCAGTAGCAACAGTTACCAAGCCTGCTCCACTGTTGACGGTTGCTAGTGCGGCCATGATAATCGCTCCACCATAAGGATACAGTCCACCAATCAGCAAGACTCGACCATAGCTTCCCTTATGGCTATTGCGTGGTCTTGCTTGAATAACCTTTCTACAGAGTTCTTGTAAGTCCATACTTATTCCCCCTTTTCTTCTTATTATATCACGAGGAATGAGGTTTATGACAATCCAGATTTTAGATAAATCCAAGTTTTCATGCTATAATGAATTCATGGTATTATCAAAAAAACGTGCAAGAAAAGTTATTGAAGAAATCATCGCTCTATATCCTGATGCTAAGCCAAGTTTGGATTTTCGAAATCACTTTGAGTTGGTATGTGCAGTGCTCTTATCTGCTCAAACTACAGACGCTGCGGTGAATAAGGCAACACCTGGTTTGTTCGCTGCTTTCCCAACGCCACAAGCCATGGCAGCAGCAGAAGTAAAGGATATTGAGCCTTATATTTCTCGTTTGGGTTTGTATCGTAATAAAGCCAAATTTTTAAAAGAATGCGCCCAGCAGTTATTGGAACGGCATAATGGCATTGTTCCGCAGACTCGTGAGGAATTAGAAGCTCTGGCAGGAGTGGGAAGAAAAACGGCCAATGTTGTCTTAAGTGTCGGTTTCGGAATCCCAGCCTTTGCAGTTGATACCCACGTGGGACGGATTTGTAAACACCACGATATTGTCAAAAAATCGGCTACACCCCTGGAAACAGAAAAACGAGTCATGGAAGTCCTACCTCCTGAACTCTGGCTCCCTGCTCATCAAGCTATGATTTATTTTGGTCGTGAGGTTTGCCATCCTAAGAACCCTGAATGCGAAAAATTCCCACAATTATATGAATTTGACTAAAAAATATTCTGTTTTTGAAGATTTTTTTAGTTTTTATGTGAAATTGTTTGAGTAAATTCTGAACATTTTTTTAAATTTTATAAGAATAGTAACTCAGAAAAGAATTATACGAATGTTATGTTTTATAAACGAGTTCCAAAAGTGATATATCCGAATATTGTCTAGATAGGTTTCTTTTTTATTGACAAAACACAAACAATAAGCTATACTATATCTTGTAATAAGGAAAAAATACGAAAAACAAACTGTTTTTCTGTTCCAATGTTAAGAAAAAGAGGTAGAAGCATGTTCAACGAAACTCCAGTTTTTGACTACGAAGATATTCAGCTCATTCCAAATAAATGTATCATCAATAGCCGTTCCGAGGCAGATACAACAGTGACTCTTGGGAAATATAGCTTTAAATTACCAGTTGTTCCAGCTAATATGCAGACTATTATTGATGAAGATGTGGCAGAAATGCTTGCCAAAGAAGGGTATTTCTATATCATGCATCGTTTCGATGAAGCTGGTCGTATTCCATTTATCAAACGCATGCACGAGCAAGGTTTGATTGCTTCCATCTCTGTTGGCGTAAAAGAATATGAATATGAGTTTGTGACTAGCTTAAAAGCTGATGCCCCTGAGTTTATCACCATTGATATTGCTCATGGTCATGCAGAAAGTGTTATCAAGATGATCCAACATATCAAGAAAGAATTACCTGAGACTTTTGTCATTGCCGGTAATGTCGGTACTCCAGAAGCAGTTCGTGAACTAGAAAATGCTGGTGCGGATGCGACAAAAGTTGGTATTGGTCCTGGTAAGGTCTGCATCACCAAGGTTAAGACTGGTTTTGGTACAGGCGGTTGGCAGTTGGCAGCCCTTCGTTGGTGCGCAAAAGCTGCTCGTAAGCCAATTATTGCGGATGGCGGTATTCGTACCCACGGAGATATTGCCAAATCAATCCGTTTCGGTGCTAGCATGGTTATGATTGGCTCGCTCTTTGCAGGTCATATCGAGAGTCCAGGTAAAACGGTGGAAGTTGATGGTAAACAGTTCAAGGAATACTACGGTTCCGCATCTGAATACCAAAAAGGTGCATACAAAAACGTTGAAGGAAAGAAAATTCTCTTGCCAGCCAAGGGACATTTGAAAGATACTCTGATTGAAATGGAGCAAGATTTGCAGTCATCTATTTCTTATGCAGGTGGACGTGACATTACCAGCTTGAAGCATGTGGACTATGTTATCGTGAAAAACTCTATCTGGAATGGTGACTCTATCTAGTCAAAGAGGACTTGCAATGCAGGTCCTTTTCTTGTTACAATATTTATATAAAATTGAAAGAGAATAAGCATGTACCAAACAAGAAATAACAAAGAGAAGCTCTGGCTCTTTATCAAAATATTTTTGCCCATTTTAATTTATCAATTTGCTAATTACTCCGCATCCTTTATCGATACCATGATGACAGGCCAGTACAGCACTATGGATTTGGCAGGTGTTTCCATGGCAACCAGTCTTTGGAATCCGCTTTTTTCATTTCTAACAGGGATTGTATCTGCATTGGTCCCAATCATCGCTCAACATTTAGGAAAAGGTGAAAGAGATAAGATTCGTGAGGAGTTTCATCAGTTTGTCTATCTAGCTATCGGATTAACCATTTTACTCTTGTGCTCGGTCCTATTTATTGCTGTTCCCACCTTGGCTCAGTTTGGACTTGATGAATCTGTTTTTCAAGTTGGCAAGCAGTACCTCTATTTTATTTCCATTGGCATCCTGCCTCTCTTACTCTTTAGCGTCTGTCGCTCTTTTTTCGACGCCCTCGGCTTGACTCAGCTATCCATGTATCTCATGTTGCTCCTTGTCCCATTTAACAGTCTATTTAACTATCTCTTAATTTATGGGAAAATGGGCCTACCGGCCCTAGGCGGAGCAGGAGCTGGATTGGGTACTGCTTTAGCTTACTGGGCGGTATTGCTAGTAATCGTCATTGTCATGTGCAAAAATAAGACCATTGCATCTTATCAGCTTTGGCGGTGGAGTCCGATTGATGGGGCTTTACTGAAAGAAGGATTGAAAATCGGACTTCCCATCGGTTTACAAGTCTTTGCAGAAGTAGCAATTTTTGCAGTAGTAGGGCTCTACATGGCAAAATTTTCAGCCCAGATTATAGCAGCCCACCAGTCAGCTATGAACTTTGCGACATTATTATATGCCTTTCCTGCCTCAGTTTCTTCAGCCCTAGCTATTGTCATTGCTTATGAAGTAGGGGCCAAACGACCACAAGATGTGAAAGCCTACAGCCGTTTAGGACGCCTGGTGGCACTTGGTTTTGCAGGCTTAACACTCACTTTCCTATATTTTTTCCGCTCTAAAGTTGCCTACCTTTATGGTAATGATGCAGAATTTATCCGTCTGACTTCGCATTTTCTTAGCTTTGCCCTCATGTTCCAGTTAGCAGATGCCTTTACAGCACCTATTCAGGGGATTTTACGTGGTTACAAGGATACCACCATTCCCTTTGTACTTGGTTTGGTTGCCTATTGGTCCATGACCTTCCCCGTCGCATTCTTGCTTGAAAGATTTTTCCAAATGGGTCCAGAAGCCTATTGGATTGGTCTTATTTCAGGGATTTTTGTCTGCGGAATAGCTCTTAATTTGCGCTTGATCAAAATAGCTCAATCTCATTTGTCCGTGAAATAAATTAACTATGAAAGTCGGAGGCATCCGGCTTTTTCTCTCTTGTGAAAATATCTTGCTCATGTTAAAATAAAAGGATAGAAAATCAAATGGAGAAATTATGAATTATTTTAACGTAGGAAAGATTGTTAACACGCAAGGCCTACAAGGGGAAATGCGTGTTTTGTCTGTGACCGATTTTGCTGAAGAACGTTTTAAAAAAGGGGCAAAGCTTGCACTTTTTGATGACAAGGATCAGTTTGTCATGGAAGTGGAAATTGCTAGTCACCGTAAGGCTAAGAACTTTGATATTATCAAGTTTAAGGGTATGTATCATATCAACGATATTGAAAAGTACAAGGGCTTTAGCTTGAAAATTGCCGAGGAAAACTTGACCGACCTTGAAGACGGTGAGTTTTATTACCATGAAATTATCGGCTTGGATGTCTATGAGAATGATATTCTGATCGGACAAATCAAGGAAATCTTGCAGCCAGGTGCCAATGATGTCTGGGTGGTAAAACGAAAAGGTAAGAAAGACTTGCTCTTGCCATATATTCCACCTGTTGTCTTGAACATTGATATTCCAAATAACCGTGTCGATGTGGAATTGCTCGAGGGCCTAGACGATGAGAATTGATATTTTGACCCTCTTCCCTGAGATGTTTGCACCTCTAGAACACTCTATCGTGGGCAAGGCGCGTGAAAAAGGGCTCTTGGAAATCAACTGCCACAATTTCCGAGAGAAAGCTGAAAAGGCACGCCATGTGGACGATGAACCCTATGGCGGAGGACAAGGTATGTTGCTCCGTGCCCAGCCAATTTTTGATACTATGGATAGCATTGAACAAACCAAGCCACGTGTTATCTTGTTGGATCCCGCTGGGCGTACTTTCAATCAGGCCTATGCTGAAGAATTGGCACAGGAAGAGCAGTTGATTTTCATCTGTGGTCACTATGAAGGATATGATGAGCGGATTAAGACTTTGGTAACGGATGAAATTTCTCTCGGGGACTATGTTCTGACAGGCGGAGAGTTGGCAGCTATGACCATGATTGATGCTACCGTTCGCCTGATTCCAGAGGTTATTGGTAAGGAAGTCAGTCATACGGATGATAGTTTTTCATCAGGGCTATTGGAATATCCTCAATACACCCGACCATACGAGTATCGTGGAATGGTAGTTCCAGATGTATTAATGAGCGGTCACCATGAAAATATTCGTAAATGGCGTTTGGAAGAAAGTCTACGCAAAACCTATCAACGTCGTCCAGACTTGTTAGAAAACTACAATTTTACAGCTGAAGAGTTAGCTATTTTTGAAAAAATCAAAGCAGAAGACACAGTTGATTAGACTGTGTTTTTCTTGCTAGAAGGAGAAATGATGAAACGCAAGGTATTTGAACATTACCAACCTTATAAAATCAAACAAAAGGCAAGATTTGATTTAGGAAATAACGAAAATCGTATCATTGATTGGTCCTTTTTGCCACAAGAGACCTTGGAAAATTTGGATGTCAGTCAATTAAGTTTTTATGGTGATAACACTTACTCCGAACTGATTGAGAAATATGCGGCCTATCTTGGAGTGAATCCCAAACAAGTAACAGTAGGTGTGGGCTCTGATCACCTTATTCACATGATTGTTTCCACCTTTATGGAAAAGGATGATACTTTTTTGACTGTCAATCTAGACTTCTTCATGTATGAAACCTATAATCACATGCATGCTAGCCGTTTTGAAACCATTGATTTGGAAGCAAAAAACGATACACTTGTCCTGCCAGTAGAGAAATTGTTGGCGCATGCAGAGGAGTTGAAGGCGAAGATAATCATGCTTTCCAACCCTAACAATCCTTCTTCAGTAGCTTATTCGCTAGAAGATTTGGAGAAATTGGCTATTTCTTTTAAAGGGCTGCTCGTTGTAGATGAGGCTTATATTGAATTTGCAAATGTCGAAAGCTTCATCAGTCGTCTGCAACAATTTGATAATGTTTTAGTTTTACGGACCTTATCAAAGGCTTTTGGACTTGCAGGTTTACGAGTTGGCTTTGCGGTAGGAAGCGAAGAGTTAATTTATGAATTGGACAAGGTCATTCCCCCATTCAGCTTGTCAAACTTGACTGCAAAAATGGCAGCCCTTGCATTGAATTATACAGACAAAGTTTTAGAAACAGTGGGAGTAATTCAGAATTTGCGAGAAGAAATGATTTTATTCTTGCAAGGATTAGATAACTGTCAAGTTCTACCTAGTCAGGCTAGTTTTGTAACGTTTAAAGCACCGTGGGCAGAAGAACTTTATCAGCAAGCCTTGGCACAGGATTGGAATTTCAAATATTATCCAACAGGTAAATTAGAAGGGCATATTCGCCTATCTATTGGCCGTCCAGAAGAAATGGACATGATGAAAAAAATGATTGAGAAACTAGTGGAAGCGTAGATTCTGCTAGTTTTTTTGTTTTTTTGAAAGAAAATGATAGAAAATGATTGACAATGGCAGAAAATCGTGTATAATGATTTTTGTAAACGATTGCAGGAGGTGTTGAACATACTCAAATCAGAACGAAAACAGATTATATTGGAGCGAATACACTCTCAACAGTTTGTTCGGCTAGAGGAATTAATCGAAGTTCTTGATACATCTGAGTCTACTGTACGTAGGGATTTGGACGAGTTGGAAAACGAAGGTAAGCTTCGTCGTGTACACGGCGGTGCTGAAGCGCCAGGAAATTTGCAGCTCGAAGAGTCTATTCTAGAAAAATCTGTCAAAAACGTTCAAGAAAAACGAGAGATTGCGGAAAGAGCAGCTCGACAGATTGTTAACGGAGACGTAATTTTTTTAGATGCAGGTACAACAACCGGTGTACTGATTGATTATCTTCAGCAGGAAAATCTGACAGTCGTTACCAATTCTATTCACCACGCAGTGAGGCTAGTTGAACGCAAGATAAAAACAATCATTATAGGTGGTTTTGTTAAGCAATCAACAGATGCTTCCGTTGGAGCAGTAGCATTGGAACAAATTCGACAGCTCAATTTTGATAAGGCATTTCTGGGGATGAATGGTATTGATAAAAACTATTTTACAACGCCAGATATTGAAGAAGCGACCATCAAACGCACTATCATAGACAATGCCAAAGAAAGCTATGTTTTGGCAGATGCTTCTAAAATTGGTCAATTCTCCTTTGTTAAAGTTGCGGCAATCGAAAAATCCAACATTATCTGCCAATCTTCAGAAAGCAGTTTGTTGGACATCATAAAAGAGAAAACGAGGGTAATCGAGGTATGATTTATACAGTTACGCTCAATCCAGCGATTGACTATATCGTTCGTTTAGAACATGTCGAGACGGGCAGTGTCAATCGTATGGAGAGCGACGATAAGTATGCCGGCGGTAAGGGAATTAACGTTAGCCGTGTTTTGAAGCGCTTGGGCTATCCGAATACAGCAACGGGTTTCCTTGGGGGATTCACAGGTCAGTTCATCAAAGATGGATTGATTGCCGAAGGAATTGATACTGATTTTGTTCAGGTTGACCAAGATACACGGATTAACGTGAAAATCAAGGCCAATCAAGAGACAGAAATCAACGGATTGGGACCGATTGTGACAGATACACAATTGGCTGAATTAGAAATGGTTTTAGCAGGTTTGACCAAGGAAGACACAGTTGTTTTTGCAGGGTCTGCACCAGCTAGTCTTGGTAATGAAGTCTATAACAGACTGATTCCGGTGGCGAAAAAAGCAGGAGCGCAAGTTGTCTGTGATTTTGAAGGCCAAACACTTCTAGACTCATTAGCACACCAGCCACTCTTGGTTAAGCCAAACAATCATGAACTTGAAGCAATCTTCAACGTCGAGTTGAATGGCATTGCAGACATCGAGACCTATGCTAAGAAAATCTTAGATATGGGAGCTCAGAATGTTATCATTTCTATGGCAGGGGATGGGGCTTTGTTGGTCACTCCAGCAGCTACTTACTTTGCCAAACCAATCAAGGGAACAGTGAAAAATTCTGTCGGAGCTGGAGATTCCATGGTGGCAGGATTTACTGGCGAATACGTTCGCTCACAAGACCCAATCGAAGCCCTAAAATGGGGAGTTGCTTGCGGTACGGCAACAGCCTTTTCAGACGATTTGGCAAGTATCGAATTTATTAAGGAAACTTATGAAAAAGTTGAGGTAGAAACACTATGAAAATTCAAGATGTTTTGAGAAAAGATGTCATGTTGCTTGATTTGCAAGCGACAAGCAAGGAAGCAGTTATCGATGAAATGATTGCTAGTTTGGTTGATAAAGGTTATGTAACGGATTTTGAGGTATTCAAAACAGGTATCATGAACCGTGAAGCACAAACGACAACAGGTCTTGGGGATGGTATCGCAATGCCACATGCTAAGAATGCTGCTGTAAAAGAAGCGACTGTTCTCTTTGCAAAATCAAACAAGGGCGTTGACTACGCAAGTCTTGATGGTCAACCAACCGACTTGTTCTTCATGATTGCAGCTCCAGAAGGTGCTAACGATACCCACTTGTCAGCCCTTGCTGAATTGTCCAAATACTTGATGAAAGCTGGTTTTGCTGATAGACTTCGTGCGGCAACAAATCCTGAAGAAGTCATTGCAGTCTTCGATACCGCTGAAGCCGCAGATAAGGCAGTTGAAGAAGTGGTTGCATCACCAAGTGGTGACCGTCCATTTATCGTTGCTGTTACAGCATGTACAACAGGTATTGCTCACACTTACATGGCAGAAGAAGCACTTAAGAAACAAGCTGCTGAGATGGGGGTTGACATCAAGGTAGAAACCAACGGTGCTTCAGGTGTCGGAAACAAACTGACTGCTGAAGACATCAAGAATGCAGCAGGTGTTATCATCGCAGCAGATAAGGCTGTCGATATGCCTCGTTTCAATGGTAAACCATTGGTATCTCGTCCAGTTGCAGCTGGAATCAAACAACCAGAAGAATTAATTAACCTTATCTTGGAGGGTAAAGCATCAGCCTACACAGCGTCAGAAGGAGTAGCTACTGTGGAATCTTCAGAAAAACTCAGTCTTGGTAAAGCGTTCTATAAACACTTGATGAGCGGTGTTTCTCAAATGTTGCCATTCGTTATCGGTGGCGGTATCTTGATTGCTCTTGCCTTCCTATTCGATGGAGCTCTAGGTGTGCCACAAGACAGTCTTGGTAGTCTGGGTTCATACCATGAAATCGCAGCTATGTTCATGAAGATAGGTGGAGCAGCCTTTGGCTTCATGTTGCCACTTCTTGCAGGTTACATTGCTTACTCAATTGCTGAAAAACCAGGTTTGGTTGCAGGTTTCGTAGCTGGTGCAATCGCTAGTAGCGGTCTTGCGTTCGGTAAAATTCCTTACGCAGCTGGTGGTGAAGAAACGCTTGCTCTTGCAGGTGTATCATCTGGTTTCTTGGGTGCCCTTGTTGGTGGTTTCCTTGCTGGTGGTGTAGTGCTCGTTCTTCGCAACGCTTTGCGCAACCTTCCAAAATCACTTCAAGGTTTGAATGCTATCTTGCTCTTGCCACTTTTGGGAACAGCAATCACTGGTTTCTTGATGTTCTTCGTTAACATCCCAATGGCAGCTATCAACACAGGTATGAACAACTTCCTTGCAGGTCTTGAAGGTAGCTCTGCTATTCTCCTCGGCCTTGTCCTCGGTGGTATGATGGCAGTCGATATGGGTGGTCCAGTCAACAAGGCAGCTTATGTCTTCGGTACAGGTACACTTGCAGCAACTGTTGCAGATGGTGGTTCTGTTGCCATGGCAGCGGTAATGGCAGGTGGTATGGTTCCACCGTTGGCAGTATTCGTTGCAACCCTTCTTTTCAAAGACAAATTCACACAAGAAGAGCGTAACTCAGGTTTGACAAACATCGTTATGGGTCTTTCATTCATCACTGAAGGTGCGATTCCGTTTGGTGCTGCTGACCCAGCTCGTGCAATCCCAAGCTTTATCGCTGGTTCTGCCCTTGCAGGTGCCTTGGTTGGTTTGTCAGGCATTCAATTGATGGCTCCTCACGGTGGTATCTTCGTTATCGCTTTGACATCTAATCCATTGCTTTACATCGCCTATGTTTTGATCGGTGCGGTTGTATCAGGTATCCTTTACGGAGCACTTCGTAAAGCTAAATAATTTTGATTGAAACCTTGCTTCTGGCAAGGTTTTTTAGCTATTTCACGAGGATTATGGTATAATGTGAGTATTATTGTTATTAGAGGAGTCTTGAAATGGAAATCATTCGCGATAAAGAATTTGTCAATCAGTATCATTTTGATGCCCGCAATCACGCGTGGGAGAAAGAGAACGGAATTCCGGAAACAAAATTGAAAGTTGACTTTCAATTGATTGAGCAAAATCGTGCGGAAAATCGAACATCCATGATTACCATTTTGCGCTTTATGATTGTACTAGATCATTTTGTAATTTCAGGTGCCATGAGTCAGGCCGTTCACTTACCAAATCGATTGGTAGAAGAGCCAACTGAATTTACTGATGAAGAAAAACGTGTTTTGGTAGAGCCTCTTTTGGACATTTTAAAACGAATGACTTATGAGGTTACTGAAATCGCCTTTGATACACCGGGAGTGAATTTGGAGTTTTAATATGAAATTAGCAGTTATAACTGACTCATCGGCCGTTTTGAATGTTCAAAGTATTGAGCGGGATGACCTGTTTGTCCTAAGCATTCCAGTCAGCATCGATGGGGAAAATTATATCGAAGGGCAAAATTTGACGGTTGAAGAGTTTTATCAAAAAATGGCTTCATCGAAAGAATTACCTAAAACAAGTCAACCGAGTTTGATGGAACTAGAAGAAATTCTGGCTAAATTAACAGAAAAAGGTTATACACACGCACTTGGCTTATTCTTGTCATCAGGTATTTCAGGTTTTTATCAAAATATTCAATATTTGGCTGATGAATTTGAAGGATTAACCGTTGCCTTTCCAGATACCAAAATCACATCGGCTCCTTTGGGCATGATGGTGGAGAATGTCCTTAAATGGGCTGATGCAGGACTTAGTTTTGAAGAGATTACTGGGAAATTGGACCAAGAGATTGGCAAAACAACTGCCTTTATTATGGTTGATGACCTCAATCATTTGGTAAAAGGTGGTCGCTTGTCCAATGGTGCAGCCTTGCTTGGCAATCTTTTGAGCATCAAACCGATTCTGTATTTTACAGGTGAGGGTAAGATTGAAGTGTATGAAAAAGTTCGGACTGAGAAGAAAGCCATTAAGCGACTCTTGGAAATCCTCCAAGAACAAACCAAAGAAGGACAATATCAGATTGCTATTATTCACGCCAATGCACCTCAGAAGGCTGAAAACTTTAAACAGCAGTTGGAAGAAGCAGGTGTCGGTAGCGATTTACCAATCGTGTCATTTGGTTCAGTCATCGGTACGCACTTGGGAGAAGGAGCTGTAGCCTTTGGTATTTCTCCCATTATTGAATAGGAGTTTGCATGACAATTAAGGTAATTATCGCAGGATTTAAAGGAAAAATGGGTTCAACGGCTGTTGAGATGGTCAAAGGTGATGCAGAACTCAGTCTGGCTGCCTTGGTGGATCCATTTGCGACAGAAACAGAAGTGGACGGAGTTCCTGTTTTCAAGACCAAAGAAGAAGTTGCCAGCCTAGAAGCTGATGTCTGGGTGGATTTTACAACGCCAAAATTTGCCTATGAAAACACCCGCTTTGCCTTGGAAAATGGATTCGCACCTGTGGTTGGAACGACTGGATTTACTCCAGAAGAAATTGAAGAATTAACTGCCTTGTCTGCTGAGAAGGGTTTGGGTGGCTTGATTGCTCCTAACTTTGCTATTGGCGCCATCTTGCTCATGCAGTTCGCAGCACAGGCAGCCAAGTATTTCCCAAATCTTGAAATCATCGAACTACACCATGATAAGAAGAAGGATGCGCCGAGCGGAACAGCTGTCAAAACGGCCGAACTCATTTCCCAAGTCCGTCAGTCACAGACTCAAGGTGCAGCAGATGAAGAAGAACTGATTGCTGGTGCTCGTGGGGCAGAATTTGACGGCTTCCGTATCCATTCAGTACGCTTGCCAGGCCTTGTTGCCCATCAGGAAGTGATTTTTGGGGCACAGGGAGAAGGCTTGACCATCCGTCATGACTCTTACGATCGCATTTCCTTTATGGGCGGTGTCAACCTCGGCATTAAAGAGGTAGTCAAACGCTCACAACTCGTTTATGGTTTGGAACACTTATTATGAAATTAAACAATCTGCCTTCTGAGTTTCAGGAGGCTTTGCCGATTTTAGAGAAAATTAAAGCAGCTGGTTACGAGGCTTATTTCGTTGGCGGTTCCGTTCGTGATGCCATTCTCGGTAGGCCTATTCATGATGTCGATATTGCGACATCAAGCTACCCTCAGGAAACGAAACAAATCTTTTCACGGACTATTGATGTCGGAATTGAACACGGTACGGTGTTAGTGTTAGAGGGGAAAAAGGAATATGAAATTACCACCTTTCGGACAGAGGAGGAGTATGTCGACTTCCGTAGACCGAGCCAGGTTTCTTTTGTGCGTTCCTTAGAAGAAGATCTCAAACGTCGCGACTTCACGGTCAATGCCTTTGCCCTTGATGAAGAGGCTCAAATCGTTGACCTCTTTGATGGGATGACCGACTTAGAAAACCGCACCCTACGGGCTGTAGGCATCCCGGCTGAGCGTTTCAACGAAGACGCCCTCCGTATCATGCGTGGATTTCGCTTTGCGGCGACCTTGGACTTTGAGATTGAGCCGACGACCTTTACAGCTATGGTTGAAACCGCACCGCTCTTGGAAAAAATCTCTGTAGAACGCAGTTTTATCGAGTTTGATAAACTTTTGATGGCGGATTTTTGGCGAAAAGGCTTGCGCGCTATGATTAATTCCAAGGCTTATGATTTCTTGCCTGATTTAGCTGGAAAAAGTGATGAATTAGAGACCATGCTAACAAGCCTAACAGCAGAATTTCGCTTTTCGACTTCTGAACAAGCTTGGGCCATGCTCTTTGTCTGCCTAGGTATTGATAACATCAAGTCCTTCCTGAAAAAATGGAAAACCAGCAATGATTTCCAACGCAGCGTGGTCAAGTTGGTAGAGATTTATCAGCTTCTCCAAGCAGGACCTGTTACCAAGCAAATCTGTTTCAAGTATGGCAAAGAATTCTTGTACTTGGTAGAGGAACTCCGTCAAGCACAAGGTCTTGTTACAGATTTTGCAGCAATTGACAAGATTGACCAAGCCTTGACTATCCATGACAAGCATGAAATTGTTGTCAATGGTGGTCATCTGATGAAGGCATTTGACCTCAAACCTGGTCCAGTACTAGGAGAACTACTCAAAGAGGTGGAATTCCAGATTGTGGAAGGACAGCTGGAAAACGAAGAGCAAGCGATTATGACATTTGTGAAAGGAATTTTAGAGAATGAGTGATTTTATCGTTGAACACCTGACTAAATCTGTCGGAGATAAAACGGTCTTTGCTGATCTGTCTTTCATCATTCATCAGGGCGACCGAATCGGGATTATCGGGGTCAATGGTACAGGAAAGACGACTTTGTTGGATGTTCTGTCAGGTCGCATCGGTTTTGACGGAGACGTGTCGCCTTTTCGCACTAAAAATGCCTATAAAATTGCCTATCTGACCCAGGAACCTGATTTTGATGAAAGTAAGACGGTTTTAGACACCGTTCTTTCTTCTGACCTTCGTGAAACCCAGCTGATTCGTGAATACGAGCTGCTCTTATCTCATTACGATGAAGCCAGTCAAGCAAGACTGGAGAAAGTCATGGCAGAGATGGATTCTATCAATGCTTGGGAGATTGAAAGCCAGGTTAAAACAGTTCTTTCAAAACTAGGTCTAACAGACCTCAACAAAACTGTTGCTGAGTTATCAGGTGGTCTACGTAGACGAGTGCAATTGGCCCAAGTCCTCCTTGGCAATGCTGACTTGCTCTTGCTGGATGAACCGACCAACCACCTGGACATTGATACCATTGAGTGGTTGACGACTTTTTTGAAAAATACTAAAAAGTCTGTTCTCTTTATTACCCACGATCGCTATTTCTTGGACAATGTAGCCACACGGATTTTTGAATTGGACCGCGCCAGCTTGACCGAATATCAGGGAAATTACCAGGATTATGTTCGCTTAAAAGCGGAGCAGGACGAGCGAGATGCCGCCCTTCGCCATAAGAAAGAGCAGCTCTACAAACAAGAGCTGGCTTGGATGCGCAGACAACCTCAAGCTCGTGCTACCAAGCAGCAGGCCCGTATCAATCGTTTCCATGACCTCAAAGGCGATTTAGCCAACAAGATAGACGATAGCGAACTGGAAATCAATTTTGAAACCTCTCGTATCGGTAAAAAAGTCATTAACTTTGAAAATGTCAGTTTTTCCTATCCTGACAAGCCAATTTTAACGGACTTTAACCTGCTCATTCAAAACAAGGACCGCATCGGTATTGTTGGTGATAATGGTAAGGGAAAATCTACCTTACTCAATCTAATCGCAGGTGATTTGCAGGCAGACAGCGGTAAGGTAGATATTGGTGAAACCATCCGTATCGGTTATTTTTCTCAAACCATCAAGGGCTTGGATGAAAGCAAGCGGGTCATCAATTTCTTGCAGGAAGTGGCAGAAGAAGCTCAGACGACATCTGGTATGGTTTCTATCGCAGAACTCTTGGAGCAATTCCTCTTCCCACGTAATACCCACGGTACCCTGATTGAGAAATTATCAGGTGGGGAGAAGAAGCGGCTTTATTTGCTTAAGATTCTTTTGCAACGGCCCAATGTTCTCTTACTAGATGAGCCGACCAACGACTTGGACATAGCGACTCTGACAGTCTTGGAACATTTCTTGCAGGGCTTTACTGGTCCAGTCATTACCGTTAGTCACGACCGTTATTTCCTAGACAAGGTAGCCAATAAAATCTTGGCTTTCGAAGATAGCGGTATTGAAACCTTCTTTGGCAACTACACAGACTATCTGGATGAGAAGGCCTTTCTGGCTTCCAGCTCTGCCATTTCCTTGGAAAAACCAAAGGAGAAAACCGAGAAGGTCAAAGAGAACAAGAAGCGGATGTCCTATTTTGAGAAGCAGGAATGGGCAACCATCGAAGAGGATATTGCTGGCTTGGAGGAGCGGATTGCGGAAATCGAGGCGGAAATGCTAACCTGTGGCAGTGATTTTACAAAATTGTCCGATTTGCAGAAGGAATTGGATGAGAAAAACGACCTGCTCTTGGAAAAATATGAGCGGTATGAGTATCTGAGCGAACTGGAGGGCTAGATGAAAGTTCTTGTCATGTCATATATGGTCATCTATCTCGTGGTGACCTTGGGAGCGGCGTTGTTTAGCTATTTAAAGACCAAAAAAATGAATACATTGCGCTTGGTGTTAACGGTCTTATCCATGCTCTTGCTGGCTGTCACGCTTTATTTTTATAGTCAGTCTTATCACGACTTGCAGATGGTGGGGTTTGCTCTAGGATTTACCTTTATTTCTACTCTTTTTCTCTATAATGGAACGAAAGAAGGTAGTAATTTTACAACAGTTATGCTCTTTTCCGTTGGAAGGTTTATCTTACATATTCAATTTTTAATTTTGCTCTATCTCTTTCGATAGAGCAGTTTATTTTTATCCGTACAAATTTTTGAAAAGGCTTTACGCAAACCTTTGCATTGTGTTATAATAAAGAAAATACATTTGAGGTGATGATTATGTCTAAAAAAATTATCGGTATTGACTTGGGTGGTACATCTGTTAAATTGGCCATTTTGACGACTGATGGTGAGATTCAAGAAAAATGGTCTATCAAGACAAATATTTTGGATGAAGGAAGTCACATTGTTCCTGATATTATTGACAGTATTCAACATCGATTTGAAACTCATGGTTTGACAAAGGATGATTTCTTGGGTGTTGGTATGGGGTCTCCAGGTGTCGTTGATAGCGAAGCTGGTACTGTTATCGGTGCCTATAACCTCAACTGGAAAACCTTGCAATTGGTTAAAGAGCAGTTTGAATCTGCCCTTGGTTTGCCATTCTTTATCGACAATGATGCAAACGTAGCGGCCCTTGGTGAGCAATGGGTTGGTGCTGGAAACAACAATCCAAACGTTGTCTTTATGACGCTTGGTACAGGTGTCGGCGGTGGTGTCATCGCTGCTGGAAACTTGATTCGTGGGGTCAAAGGTGCTGGTGGTGAATTGGGCCATATCACAGTTGACTTTGATGAGCCATTTGCATGTACTTGTGGTAAGAAAGGTTGTCTAGAAACAGTTGCTTCAGCAACAGGTATTGTCAATCTCAGCCGTCGCTATGCTGATCAATACGCTGGCGATGCAAAACTGAAACAAATGATTGACGATGGGCAAGATGTAACGGCTAAGGATGTCTTTGATTTGGCAAAAGAAGGCGATGATTTGGCTTTGATTGTCTACCGTCACTTCTCAGAATACCTAGGTGTTGCTTGTGCAAACATTGCTGCAGTCCTCAATCCTGCCTACATCGTTCTGGGTGGCGGTGTATCAGCTGCAGGAGAGTTTTTATTGGATGGTGTTCGCAAGGTCTTTGCTGAAAATAGCTTCCCACAAATCAAGGAAAGCACACAAATTGTCTTGGCAACACGTGGTAATGATGCAGGTGTATTGGGCGCAGCATCACTCGTCTTGAAATAATCGTTAAAAGCAGAGTTCCCTCTGCTTTTTTAAAATACGCCGTCACAATTTCTTTATATACATATATTGAAAAATGTAGTGTTTAAGCGTACAATGAAAGTGTAAAGAGAAAGGAGTGTCACCTTATGAAACAGGTAAACATGTCTAAAATAATCAACTATCTGACCATTCTTGGTTTATTGATTTTGTTATCTGCCTTTTTCCTTGATAACTGGATTCGTGACTGGTTTTTCCCGTCTAGCTGGGGAAACGTAGCAACCATGTTGATTCTCCCTCTACTGGGGACTCTAATTCTTATACTATCTATCTATTATAAAAAATTGTGGACTGGTTTGATTAGTATCTTCTTAATGATCTCATTTCCTCTGATATTCGGTATTGGCTACTTTATATTTGGCCCCTAGAAGGAGCAGTTATGAACCTGGCTTTACTAAAAAGATTAAATCTAGTTTTGTATGGTATCGAAATTTTTCTCATCGTCATGCTATTTTTACCAATAGGCCAATGGTTTGATATTGTAAATGTGAATTTTAAACTAACATTTTTCATCATTCCCTTTTTCGGTCTCGCTAGTTTACCAACGGCTATTTACACTAAAAATGTTCGTCAGATATTGTTAAGTGTTCTCTTGGTTGCCTTGTATTTTATATTGTTCAGCCTAGTAACTGCCCTTTCTGGTCTGTTTCAGCTCAACCTCTACCCCTTGCTATATAAATGAGAACTCCAGTGCAAACTGGAGTTTTTTATCAGAACATGCTATACTAAACTCATGACTAAAGCAGATATTATTTTTAAAGAAAACATTCGTAAGATTATGGAAGAGGGCGTTTTTTCAGAAAATGCTCGTCCACGTTACAAGGATGGAAATGTAGCTAATTCCAAGTACGTTACAGGCGCCTTTGCTGAATATGATTTGTCTAAGGGCGCGTTTCCTATTACAACACTTAGACCTATTCCAATTAAGTCGGCCATCAAGGAAATTCTCTGGATTTACCAAGACCAGACCAATGATTTGTCGGTTTTACAGGAAAAATACGGTGTCCAGTATTGGAATGATTGGGAAGTTGAGGGAACTGGCACAATCGGTGAACGTTACGGTGCTATTGTGAAAAAACATGACATCATTTCCAAGATTCTCAAACAATTGGAGGAAAATCCATGGAATCGCCGCAATGTGATTTCTTTGTGGGATTATGAAGCGTTTGACCAATCTGCAGGTCTCTTACCGTGTGCCTTTCAGACTATGTTTGACGTTCGACGAGTGGATGGGGAGATTTACCTGGATGCAACTCTAACTCAGCGGTCAAATGATATGCTAGTAGCCCATCATATCAACGCTATGCAGTATGTAGCCCTTCAGATGATGATTGCTAAACATTTTGGCTGGAAGGTTGGGAAGTTTTTCTATTTCATCAACAATCTTCACATCTATGACAATCAGTTTGAACAAGCTGAAGAATTGCTCCGTCGTACACCATCTGAAGTAGAGCCTCGTTTGGTCTTGAACGTCCCAGACGGAACAAACTTTTTTGATATTAAAGCAGAAGATTTTGAGTTGGTGGACTATGAGCCGGTTAAGCCGCAGTTAAAATTCGATCTAGCAATTTAACTGGATTAGCAGTGAAGAACTTCGTTCTTTTACCTCGCTTCTTTATTTTTAGGCTCGGGCTGAAACAGTTCCCCGACCTGTTTCACTTCCAACCTTCAACAGTCTATACTCAGACTTTCGAAGCCAGTTAAACCGCAACTCAAATTTGACTTGGCGATTTAAGATGAGGGGGCTTTCCAGCATCAGCGAGATTCACATTCTACGAATCTCGGAATCTTCCCTATCTCTGAGGAGTCGGTGATAGTTTCAGCATGATAAAAATTTGCACTAGACCTACTTGGTAAGTGCATTTTTCATGTTTTTTTGATAGAATGATAGGACGGAAAGTGAGAGAAAATGACTAAAAAGATTGTTGCCATTTGGGCTCAAGATGAAAATGGATTGATTGGAAAAGGCGATAGACTTCCTTGGTCATTGCCAGCTGACTTAGCTCATTTCAAAGAAACGACAACAGGTCACACGATGGTGATGGGACGTATAACCTTCGACGGCATGGGTAAACGTGCTCTTCCCAATCGTCACACCATCGTTTTGACAACGGATAAAACCTATCAACTAGAGAGTGAACGTGTTACCATTTTACACAGTGTGGAAGATGTCCTAGATTGGTATAACAAACAGGAGCAGACACTATTTGTGATTGGTGGGGGACAAATTTTTACTGCCTTTGCACCTTACATTGAAACATTAATAGTGACAGATATTCACGGTCAATTTAATGGCGATGTGTATTTTCCGAAAGCATTTCCTATGGAGAAATTTCAGCTACAAAGCGCCAATTTACGTCCAAAAGACGAGAAAAACCCGTATGATTTTACAATAAAAACCTATGAAAGAAGAGATGGTTAGGCATGGAGAGAAGTTTATTCGGTTTATTTACAGCATTTCTCTGTGGGATTTGTGTTCTTTGTGCGATTCAAGCCTTTCGGAAGAAACGTTTTGGTTTAGCAATTTTATTTTTACTGAATGCTTTTACCAATCTGGTCAATAGTATTCATGCTATTTATGGATTTTTATTTAGATAAGAGATATGAAAGAGGAAACACATGGCTGTTAAGCATACACATGAGCTAATCTATTGCTCATTTTGCGGAAAAAATCAAGAAGAAGTTAAAAAAATTATCGCTGGAAACAATGTCTTCATTTGTAATGAATGCGTGGAACTAGCACAGGAAATCATTCGTGAGGAACTGGCAGAAGAAGTTTTGACAGACTTAGCCGATACGCCAAAGCCACAAGAATTACTCAATATCCTGAACAACTATGTCATCGGACAGGATCGTGCAAAACGTGCTTTAGCAGTAGCCGTTTACAACCACTACAAACGTATCAATTTCCAGGATAGCCGTGATGAGAACGATGTTGATTTGCAAAAGTCAAATATCCTTATGATTGGTCCGACTGGTTCAGGAAAAACCTTCCTAGCACAGACCTTGGCTAAAAGTTTGAATGTCCCGTTTGCTATTGCTGATGCGACCGCTCTTACTGAGGCGGGTTATGTTGGTGAAGACGTAGAAAATATCCTCCTCAAACTTTTGCAGGCTGCAGACTTTAACATCGACCGTGCAGAAAGAGGAATTATCTATGTGGATGAAATTGATAAAATTGCCAAAAAAGGTGAAAATGTGTCCATTACCCGCGATGTATCTGGTGAAGGTGTCCAGCAAGCTCTCCTAAAAATTATCGAGGGAACTGTGGCCAGCGTACCACCACAAGGCGGACGCAAACATCCAAACCAAGAAATGATTCACGTGGACACCAAAAATATCCTGTTTATCGTTGGCGGTGCATTTGATGGTATCGAAGAAATCGTCAAACAGCGTCTCGGTGAAAAAATCATCGGTTTTGGTCATAATAATCGTGCTATTGATGAAAAAGAATCATACATGCAACATATCATTGCAGACGATATTCAAAAATTCGGTATCATTCCAGAGTTGATTGGTCGCTTGCCTGTATTCGCAGCTTTGGACCAATTGACAACAGAGGATTTGGTACGTATTTTGACGGAACCGAAGAATGCTCTTGTAAAACAATATCAGACACTCTTGTCTTATGATGACGTGGAGCTTGACTTTGATGAGGACGCCTTGTTAGCAATTGCAGAAAAAGCAATTGAACGTAAGACTGGCGCTCGTGGACTTCGTTCCATCATTGAAGAAACGATGTTGGATGTCATGTTTGAGGTGCCAGGCCAAGATAACGTTAAACGTGTTCGTGTAACAAAAGCAGCAGTAGACGGTAAGGAAAAACCTTTACTAGAAACTGCTTAAAAATAAAGGGTAGAAACTGATTGATTTCTACCCTTATTTATGAAAGGTATAAAATGGAAATCAACACACATAATGCTGAGATTTTGCTCAGTGCTGTTTCAAAAGCCCAGTATCCTGGCGATGACATTCCAGAAATTGCCCTTGCCGGGCGATCTAACGTTGGAAAGTCCTCATTTATTAATACTCTTCTAGGAAGAAAAAATCTTGCACGTACGTCAGGAAAACCAGGAAAGACTCAACAACTCAATTTTTATAATATAGATGATAAAATTCGATTTGTAGATGTTCCAGGTTATGGCTATGCTAAAGTATCCAAAACTGAGCGTGCTAAGTGGGGCAAAATGATTGAAGAGTATTTGACAACACGAGAGAATCTACGTGTTGTTGTAAGTTTAGTAGACATGCGTCATGAGCCATCAGCAGATGATGTTCAAATGTATGATTTCTTGAAATATTATGAAATTCCTGTTATTATTGTGGCAACGAAGGCTGATAAAATCCCACGAGGAAAGTGGAATAAGCACGAATCGATGATTAAAAAGAAATTGGATTTTGATAAAAATGATCAATTCGTTATCTTTTCTTCTGAGACTCGTCACGGATACGATCAGGCATGGGATGCTATCTTAAGTAACATCTAATAAACAGTTCAGGAGAAAAATCATGGAACGTACTTTCATCATCATCAAACCAGATGCTCTTAAGCGTGGACTTGCGGGACAAATTCTTTCACGTATCGAACGCAGGGGATTTCAAATCCAAGATTTAAAAATGGTTACAGCGACAGAAGAGCTAATCAGTCAACATTATGATCATTTGACAGATAAACCTTTCTTCCCGCAATTAGTACAATATATGACGAGCGGGCCGATGATAGCTGGCATTATAGAAGGGCCAGAAGTTATCAAATCTTGGCGAGATATGATGGGAGCTACCAATCCAGTAAACGCCCGACCTGGGACTATTCGTGGAGAATTTGCGACAGCGCCCGTTGAGGGAATTGTGGCAAATGTCGTTCATGGCTCAGATAGTGCAGAAGCAGCCGAACGCGAGATCGGTCTTTGGCTGGGAAAATAGCAGAGCAGACACCTAGTTTTCTAGGTGTTTTTCTTATGGAAAATTATCACTAAATCTGATATAATGAGGAGTAATACCCTTGTAGAGGAAGAAACATGAATTTAGAAGATTTGAAAAAACGACAGGAGAAAATTCGTAATTTCTCCATTATTGCCCACATCGACCATGGTAAATCAACCTTGGCTGACCGTATTCTTGAGAAGACAGAAACAGTTTCCAGCCGTGAAATGCAGGCCCAGTTGCTTGATAGTATGGATTTGGAGCGTGAGCGTGGTATCACTATTAAACTGAATGCTATCGAACTCAACTATACAGCTAAAGATGGAGAGACTTATATTTTCCACTTGATTGACACACCAGGACACGTGGACTTTACCTATGAAGTATCACGTTCTCTTGCGGCCTGTGAGGGTGCGATTCTGGTGGTGGATGCTGCTCAAGGGATTGAAGCACAGACCTTGGCTAACGTTTATCTAGCCTTGGACAATGATTTGGAAATCTTGCCAATCATTAACAAGATTGACCTGCCAGCAGCAGACCCAGAGCGTGTTCGTCAGGAAATCGAAGATGTGATTGGTTTGGATGCTTCAGAAGCAGTACCGACATCAGCCAAGGCTGGTATTGGTATCGAGGAAATCTTGGAACAGATCGTGGAGAAGGTTCCAGCACCGACTGGTGATGTCGAAGCTCCTTTGCAAGCATTGATTTTTGACTCTGTCTATGACCCTTATCGTGGGGTTATCCTCCAAGTTCGTATCGTCAATGGTGTCGTGAAGCCAGGTGATACCATCCAGATGATGAGCAACGGCAAGACTTTTGATGTAACAGAAGTCGGAATTTTCACACCAAAAGCCATTGGTCGTGATTTCCTAGCAGTTGGAGATGTTGGCTATATCGCAGCCTCTATCAAGACGGTTGCCGACACCCGTGTCGGTGATACGGTAACTTTGGCAGAAAATCCTGCTAGCGAGCCACTAGCGGGCTACAAGCAGATGAACCCAATGGTCTTTGCAGGTATCTATCCAATCGATTCCAACAAGTACAATGACCTCCGTGAAGCCTTGGAAAAGCTCCAGCTCAACGATGCCAGCTTGCAGTTCGAACCTGAAACATCACAGGCCCTCGGCTTTGGTTTCCGTTGTGGCTTCTTGGGCCTCTTGCACATGGATGTTATTCAAGAACGGATTGAGCGTGAGTTTAACATTGACCTCATCATGACAGCACCATCGGTGGTTTACCATGTCAACATGACGGACGGTGAAATGATTGATGTAGCCAACCCATCCGAATTCCCAGACCCAACAAAGATTGCCACTATCGAAGAGCCTTACGTTAAGGCACAAATCATGGTACCACAGGAATACGTCGGTGCAGTCATGGAATTGGCCCAACGCAAACGCGGTGACTTTGTGACTATGGATTACATCGATGATAATCGTGTCAATGTCATCTACCAAATTCCACTGGCGGAGATTGTTTTTGACTTCTTTGATAAGCTTAAGTCATCCACTCGTGGTTATGCCAGCTTCGACTATGAGATTTCTGAATACCGTTCATCCAAGTTGGTGAAAATGGATATTCTCCTCAATGGTGACAAGGTCGATGCCCTCAGCTTTATCGTCCACAAGGAATTTGCCTACGAACGTGGGAAAATTATCGTGGACAAACTCAAGAAAATCATTCCGCGTCAACAGTTTGAAGTACCAATACAAGCAGCTATCGGTCAGAAAATTGTTGCCCGTAGCGACATCAAGGCTCTTCGGAAGAACGTTTTGGCCAAGTGTTATGGTGGTGACGTTTCCCGTAAACGCAAACTCCTAGAAAAACAAAAAGCTGGTAAAAAACGGATGAAGGCCATCGGATCTGTCGAAGTTCCACAAGAAGCCTTCCTCAGCGTTCTCAGCATGGATGAAGACGATAAGAAATAAACTTGATACAAAGAAACACTCCTGCATTTTCTTGCAAGAGTGTTTTCTCTTATTTTCGTTTCATTTCACCTTGTGGGTAGTAAGTCCCTTCAGGCATATCATTGATGAAGACATGAATGGCTTCTTTGGGCGCATTAGTATTACGAGATACAACTTCGGTAACTTCACGTGCTAAGGCAATCTTTTGTTCTTCTGTGCGTCCTTCAAACAAATCAATACGTACAAATGGCATATATTTCCTCCTCTATTTTTCGTTTATTGTACCATAGTTTTTATGATTCTCCAAGGATATTTTCATAAGATATTGCAAAATATATTTATATTTTGTTATAATAATATCGCAATAAACAATAAGGAGAATGATTTATGTTTAAGAAAAAAGTAACTCAGATAGTTAGCGAAACGTCAATTAAAAAATCTAGAAAGTTTCTTAATCGGAAAACAGCAGGAATAACTGGCGGCGTCCTACTTACAACATTTATCGGTTCACAATTAATGACTGCTGAACTTCCAAAAAAAGATGACCTTTATGGACAACAGTATGTAACAGTCGTAAAACATCTTCAGGAAGCAGGTTTTAAAAATATTCAGGGGGTGGAAATCACTGATTTAGAATTTGGAAAAATAGGTGAAAGCAATCTTGTCGAACTCGTCTCTGTTGACGGAGAAGATTGGAAGGAAGGACGTGCTTTAAAAAACATCCCAATTACAATCTCCTACCATGTTCCCAAAAAAGATGCCGTTGAATTCAACCTACCAGCTTCTAAAAATTTAGCAGATGTCGAGAAAGAGCTGAAAGATTCAGGTTTTATGCAAATCGAACTAACTCCTGTTCTGCTAGTAGAAGAAGGCAATGCGGACAAAAAAGATAAAATTGATCGCCTTCAAATCGGAAATCACACCTATCAATCCAATCATTTTTACTCTACTAGTCTCCCTGTTACATTAACCTATTTTGACGTTAGCAAAGATAACATCAAACTACCAGAAAATCTAGCAGAGGATAAAACAAAACCAGAGCTCGAAAAACAGCTAAAAACAGCAGGATTTACAGACATCAAGTGGACTGCTGTTGCGGACAAGGATAAAGCAAAGCACGAAAAAATTCAAAAAATTAGTCTAGGTGGCGCAGAGCTTCAGTTGCCCACCAAACAGGAGATTATCAGCAAAAAATCAACCCCCATTGTAATCACCTACTACGATTTCTCTAGCTTCGCTGAACTGCCATCATCCATTTCAACAAAAACAGCTGCAGATACTAAAAAATTGTTTACTGACGGTGGTTTTTCTCAAGTATCTGAAGTAGCAACAGAGACCAATGAAATTGCTAAAAATGGACAAATCATTGCGGTCGAGATTGATGGAAAATCTTTTAACGAGATGAATGATAAGGTCATCAAAAAAGATAGCAAAGTCATTATCAAATATTGGAATGCTGAAAAAGCTATTGCTGAGAAAGCACGTAAAGAGGAGGAGGAACGTCTCGCCGCCGAAGCGCAAAAAGTTGCAGAAGCAGAAGCACAAAGCCAAGTTCAGCAATTTGCTGCTACACCATCTCAAAACACATATTATCCAAATTGTAAGGCAGTTAGACAAGCAGGAGCTGCACCAATCTATCGTGGTGAACCAGGTTACGGTAGTCATTTAGACCGTGATGGAGATGGAGTTGGGTGTGAGTAAGAAAAACATTGACAGCGTTTACATCGTTTGCTATACTATCCTTAAAGGAGGGATTACTCATGGCCTATAAATACCGTATGATTTTATCGTTCCTACTCGCTGGATTATGTTTGTATCTAGTAGCAACTGTTTTTGCCAAGAGTATCTGGGAAGGACCTTTGTTTCTTGCATTTTCTTTTTACAGCCTAATATATGGTTGCGTTATGCTCTACAAGTGGAAACCAACGGCAGCTAAAATCATTTTTGAGTGTGTCGGAAATTTCTTATCATTCCCCTGGTCTTAATATCAAACAAGCTCAAAACGGGCTTGTTTTTCTATTTCCATAAGGACTATTTTATGATAAAATGGAAGGAGTGAAAATTTAAGATTGGAAAGAGAAAAGTGGCTCAATTATATTATAAATATGGGACAATGAACTCAGGAAAAACCATTGAGATTTTGAAGGTTGCCCACAACTATGAAGAACAAGGAAAACCTGTTGTTATCATGACATCTGCACTTGATACTCGTGATGCCTTTGGTGTTGTATCCAGTCGTATAGGCATGAGAAGAGATGCAGTGGCGATTGACGATGATATGGATATCTTTGGTTTTATTGAAAAAATGGAACCGCGTCCTTACTGTGTTCTCATTGATGAAGCACAATTTCTTCGACGTCATCATGTCTACGCACTTGCTCGCGTAGTCGATGAATTAGATGTACCCGTTATGGCTTTCGGTCTTAAAAATGATTTCCGAAATGAACTGTTTGAAGGTTCCCAACATTTGCTCTTATTGGCTGATAAATTAGATGAAATCAAAACAATCTGTCAATATTGTTCTAAAAAAGCGACAATGGTTTTGAGAACGCAGGATGGAAAACCTACTTATGAAGGAGAACAAATCCAAATTGGTGGCAATGAAACCTACATTCCTGTCTGTCGCAAACATTATTTTTCACCAGAAATTAAAGATTTACCCTAATTTTTGAAAATGAAATGAGAAGCGGCTGTAAACTGAGCATCTGTATAGAACTGAATTTGCCTATGACTCTGTGCCAATTTTCATGACCTACATATTACAGAAAGGAAATGAACACGCCCTACAAGCTAACTGGAAGTGTGTTCGGTCAAATATCTAGAAAGGAATTGAATACGGGCTACGAACTGTGCAAAAAAGATAGTTTTTCCTAGGACGCTTTCGTCCTTCGTCAAAACTCCTATTTTTGCTTTGTTCGTTTAACGCCCTTAATATCTTATAATTATGAACATCTACGATCAATTACAGGCGGTGGAGGACCGCTATGAGGAACTTGGTGAATTGTTGTCTGACCCTGATGTGGTCAGCGATACCAAGCGTTTTATGGAGTTGTCTAAGGAAGAGGCTGCAACTCGTGATACAGTAACAGCCTACCGCGAATATAAGACTGTACTTCAAAACATTGTCGATGCAGAAGAGATGATTAAAGAATCTTCTGGTGATGCTGATTTGGAGGAAATGGCTAAGGAAGAACTCAAACAAGCTAAAGCTGACAAAGAGGCTTACGAAGAAAAGCTGAAAATCCTTCTTTTACCAAAAGACCCTAACGATGACAAAAACATCATCTTGGAAATCCGTGGTGCTGCAGGTGGTGATGAAGCTGCCCTATTTGCTGGAGACCTTTTGACCATGTATCAAAAGTATGCAGAAGGTCAAGGCTGGCGTTTTGAAGTCATGGAGGCTTCTTACAATGGTGTCGGCGGTATCAAGGAAGTGGTTGCCATGGTCTCTGGTCAATCCGTTTATTCAAAACTCAAGTATGAATCAGGAGCTCACCGTGTCCAACGTGTCCCTGTGACAGAAAGCCAAGGTCGTGTCCACACCTCAACAGCAACCGTTCTCATCATGCCAGAAGTTGAAGAAGTGGAATACGACATCGATCCAAAAGATCTTCGTGTCGATATTTACCACGCATCTGGTGCTGGTGGACAGAACGTCAACAAGGTTGCAACTGCCGTGCGTATCGTTCACTTGCCAACCAACATCAAGGTAGAGATGCAGGAAGAACGGACCCAGCAGAAAAACCGTGAAAAGGCCATGAAGATCATCCGTGCCCGTGTTGCGGACCACTTTGCACAGATTGCCCAAGATGAGCAGGATGCAGAGCGTAAATCAACCATTGGTACTGGTGACCGTTCAGAGCGTATCCGTACTTACAACTTCCCACAAAACCGTGTGACAGACCACCGTATCGGCTTGACCTTGCAAAAGCTGGATACTATCTTGTCAGGTAAGATGGACGAAGTCGTAGATGCTCTTGTACTTTACGATCAAACGCAAAAACTAGAAGAGCTAAACAAATAATGAATTACGCTCAATTATTTGCAGCATACGAAGAACAATTAGTCGCAATCGGTGAAGAGGCAGAATCCCTGTCCTTCACCTTTCGTGGCTTAAAGGGACTGAACTTTACGGAATTTCTCCTCCTGCTCCGTCAGGAAGTTACACCGACTGACAAAGAAGAGATTAATGCGATTTTTCAGCAACTTTCCCAACATCGACCTGCTCAGTACATTATCGGCAGGGCAGATTTTCATGGCTTGGAGTTTGCAGTGGATGAGCGAGTCTTGATTCCAAGACCTGAAACGGAAGAATTAGTTGATTTGATTTTGCAGGAAAATAGCGGAGCAGGTTTGCGCATCTTAGACATCGGTACAGGAAGCGGTGCCATAGCTATTTCCCTTGCAAAAGCTAGACCTGATTGGGAGGTGGTTGCGGTTGATATTTCAAAGGATGCCCTAGCAGTGGCTCAGGAAAATGCAAGAACCAACCAAGTCTCTGTTCACTTTCTAGAATCGGATGTCTTGCAAGCAGTGACAGGGCATTTTGACATCATTGTTTCCAATCCGCCCTACATCTCACCAGATGACACAGATGAAGTTGGACTCAATGTATTGACTTCTGAGCCACATCTGGCCTTATTTGCGGAAGAAGATGGACTGGCTATTTATAGACAAATTGCGGAGCAAGCAGGGACATTTTTGAAGGAGAATGGAAAACTCTACTTTGAAATTGGCTACAAGCAAGGGCAAGACCTAACCGACTTACTTGCTCTGCATTTTCCAAAAAAGCGAATTCGAGTCCTCAAAGACCAATTTGGTCAAGATAGAAAGGTCGTAGCGGATGACAATGGATAAACTCCGAACAATTCTTGAAAATGGTGGTGCTGTTATCCTTCCAACTGAAACAGTCTATGGGCTTTTTGCCCAAGCCTTGAATGAAGATGCAGTCAATCGTGTCTATCAGTTGAAACAGCGTCCGAGGGATAAGGCAATGAACTTAAATGTCTCAAATCTGAACGATATCTATTTTTTCAGTCAAAATACACCATTTTTTCTGGAGAAACTGTATAATAGATTTATGCCAGGACCACTAACGATTATCCTGAAAGCAAACGATAACGTTCCTTTTTGGGTTAATTCTGGACTGGATACTGTTGGATTTCGTCTTCCCAATCACGAACAAACCTTACGATTGATTTCGGAGACTGGACCACTTATTGGACCATCCGCCAATATTTCAGGAAATGAAAGTGGCAAGAAGTTTTCGGACATTCAGGCACAATTTTCAGTTGATTTGCCTGGCATTGAGGATGACCAAGCTCTAACAGGTATTGATTCAACGATTTTGGACCTTTCTGGACAGAAAGCGCGGATTTTACGCCAAGGTGCTATCAGCCGCGAAGAGATTCAGAAAGCCATTCCCGAAATAGAATTTGAGGTAGTTTTATGATTCGTCCCATTGAGAAAGGTGACTTGGTAGTCATCCGAGAAATCAATGCTCAATCCTTAGGGTATGATTGTTCATTAGAACAAACTGAGCGACAGTTTTTTAGATGCACGAGCACATTGGGGCATATCTTATTGGTCTATATAGATGACATAAGTGGCACAGTGCAAGGCTACATTCACGCACAAGTCTATGAAAGTCTCTATTCGGATACAGGCCTCAATATTCTCGGACTAGCTGTTTTGCCTAGTCATCAAGGACAAGGGATTGGAGCAAGTCTGCTGAAAGCCGTTGAGCAAATTGCACAGAAAGAGGGCTACCATTTTATTCGCCTCAATTCTGCTGAAAGTCGTCTCCAAGCCCATCTTTTCTACGAAAAGAATGGCTATCACTCCGATAAAATGCAGAAACGTTTTATCAAGCACATTTAGCCCAATACAAAGGAGTACCGCACATGATTTTTGACAAAGTTAACTACAAAGAATTTGATAAAGAAGTTTGGGAAGCTATCCAAGCTGAAGAAAAACGCCAACAAAATAATATCGAATTGATTGCGTCTGAAAACGTTGTTTCTAAAGCTGTTATGGCAGCTCAAGGTTCTATTTTGACCAATAAATACGCAGAAGGTTACCCAGGTCGTCGTTACTATGGCGGTACGGAATGCGTTGACGTAGTTGAAAGTTTAGCTATTGAACGTGCTAAAGAAATATTCGGTGCAAAATTTGCTAACGTTCAGCCACACTCAGGAAGCCAGGCCAATTGTGCTGCCTACATGGCCTTGATTGAGCCAGGAGACACTGTTATGGGGATGGACTTAGCTGCAGGTGGTCACTTGACTCACGGTGCATCCGTTAGCTTCTCGGGTCAAACTTATAACTTTGTCGCTTACAATGTTGACGAAGAAACTGGCTTGCTTGATTACGATGCAATTTTAAAACAAGCAAAAGAAGTGCAACCAAAATTGATTGTAGCAGGTGCTTCAGCTTATGCCCGTACCATTGATTTCGCAAAATTCCGTGAAATTGCAGATGCAGTTGGTGCAAAATTGATGGTGGACATGGCCCATATTGCTGGTCTTGTAGCTGCTGGTCTCCATCCAAACCCAGTTCCTCACGCTCATATCACAACAACAACAACTCACAAAACACTTCGTGGGCCACGTGGTGGTTTGATTTTGACCAATGATGAAGAGCTCATCAAGAAAATCAACTCAGCCATTTTCCCAGGTATCCAAGGCGGTCCATTAGAGCATGTTATTGCTGCAAAAGCCGTATCTTTCAAAGAAGTTTTGGACCCAGCTTTCAAAGACTATGCTCAAAAAGTGATTGAAAATAGCAAGGCCATGGCTGAAGTCTTCCTTGCTAACCCTAACTTTAAAGTCATCACAGGTGGAACAGACAACCATCTCTTCCTCGTTGACGTGACCAAAGTTGTTGAAAATGGTAAAGTTGCTCAGCATCTCTTGGATGAAGTAAATATTACTCTCAATAAAAACTCAATTCCTTACGAAAAACTCTCACCATTCAAAACAAGCGGTATCCGTATTGGCTCTGCGGCCATTACCGCTCGCGGTTTTGGAGTAGAGGAAGCTCGCAAGGTTGCACAACTAACTATCAAAGCACTTGAAAATGCAGAAAATGAAACCGCTCTTGAGGAAGTCCGTCAAGAAGTGCGTGCTTTGACAGATCTATTCCCACTTTACGAAGGTTTATAATGGATATATTTGTAAAAAAAGCCATCATACATCAATTTAGTCCTGATGATACAGAGCTGGTCCTTGCCGACCAGCTTTTGACTGTTAGCCCAAAAATAGAAGAATATTTGCGTAAAAAGATTGAACGTGTCTTTTCTGATGAAGCAAAAACAGGACAATTTAACCCCGACAATCCTTTTCTTGACTATTTAGATGGTGACCTACTGACAAACTCTGTCAAGATTGCTAATCTATGGAAAGAAGAATTTTCAATTTCTGAGAATTTAAAAACCAATGACCTCATTTTCATAGAGTTTGAACGAAATGGTGTTGAACATTTTGCCTTTTTGAGAATCTCACTGCGTGAAAACCTCGCCCACGTTGGTCTGGAAAGCGGAAGTCCTTTAAAAATCACCCAGAATAATTTACCTGGAGCGGGTTCAGCACCTGATGAAGCCTTGATTGTCAATCTTCAAACGCAGAAGTATCATTTGATTGAGAAAAGAATCAAACATAACGGAGCCTTCCTCAATTATTTCTCAGATAATCTTCTGCAAGTTACACCAGCTATTTCTGCAAAAAAATCAATCAAAGCAGTAGAGCAAACTGCACAGAAGATTGCTGACAATTTCCATCAAGGTGATTTTCAATTTCAATCGAAAGTCAAGTCAGCTATTTTCAACAATTTGGAAGAAGATAACGAGCTTTCACCTGAAAAATTGGCTGATCAGTTATTCGATAACAACCTGACCGCTCGTTTAAATTTCGTCGATCAACTGAAAGAGGTCATACCTGATAAGATTTCCTTCGATGAAATCGATAGTAGCCGTCAACTTAAGAAATTTGAAAATCAGAAGCTATCTTTATCAAACGGAATTGAGTTGATTGTGCCAAATGCAATCTATGAGGATGCAGAATCGGTTGAGTTTATTCAAAATGACAACGGAACCTATTCTATTCTTATCAAAAATATTGAAGACATAAAGAGCAAGTAAATGAAAAAACTGATACGTACGCTGATACTTCTTTTACTGATTTTTATCGGTTACAAATTCTATCAAACCTACAGTGCAGTCAAGCAAGTGATGACCTACCAAACTATGGTACAAGAAGTATTGGCAGAAAACGACACACCAGCTAATGAAGAACTAGTCCTAGCAATGATTTACACAGAAACCAAGGGACAAGAAGCAGATGTCATGCAATCAAGTGAGTCCGCTACTGGCTATGCTAACACCATCACGGATAGCAGAGAGAGTATCCGGCAAGGAATTATCTACCTGACAGAAAACCTACGGTTGGCTGAGGAAAAAGGAGTAGAGGTTTGGACAGCAGTTCAGGCGTATAACTTCGGTCCAGCCTATATTGACTATATTGCTGAGCATGGTGGAGAACATACACTCTCTTTAGCGAAAGAATACTCCAGAACAGTAGTAGCACCAAGCTTAGGGAATACTACAGAAGAAACGTATACCTATTTTCATCCTTTGGCTTTGCTAAATGGTGGGAAGTTATATGTAAATGGTGGAAATATCTACTATGCTAGACAGGTTCGTTTTAATATGCACCTGATGCGCCTCATTAATTTATTTTAATACCTATCAAACTCATCGGAAATCTGATGAGTTTTTTTGTTCCTCCTTCAATAAAAATAGATAGCGGTATCAAAATCACTTCAAATTCCAGTTAAAATCTCGAGAAAGCGTGTCACTACTGGCTTTTTTAGATTTTTTACATATTTGAATTTTGCATACAAATATGCTACCATCTTTTTGCAACCGTTTGCATTCCATACATAATGACTAGATTTCAGAAGAAAGGAGAGAGAAAGTTCCTCTACCGTTAATGATGATTTATAGAATCGTTAGCCGTAGGTTATATAAAAAATGAAATGCAGGCGTTTTCTTTTAACAATTTTTTAGGAGGTTTATATGACTTATCAAAGTCAATGCAAGAGAAGGCTGTCTAAGTTAGTAAAAAAAGGGGTTAGCTTCACTCTGATATTATCCATGTTCTCTGGGATTGAACAGGCGCTTACTGTAACAAGAGTAAACGGAGAAACAGTTGTTACAAGTTCCAACCAACAAGTTGCAATGAAAGATGGAACTATCTTACATGCTTGGTGTTGGTCTTTTAATGCTATCAAAGAAAATATGGCAGCAATAAAAGAGGCAGGATACACAAGTGTTCAAACATCACCGATTAATGCTGTAGTGGTTGGAAATGGTGGCGATAAGAAATTTACAGAGCAATGGTATTATCATTATCAACCAACCGCCTATACGATTGGTAACTATCAGCTTGGGACTGAAGCTGAATTTATCGAGATGAATCGTGTCGCAGAGCAGTATGGTATAAAAATTATAGTTGATGCAGTACTGAATCATACTACTTCTGATTATAATGCGATCTCTTCAGAAGTTAAATCCATTACAAAATGGACTCATGGAAATACTAAAATTGAAAACTGGGGAAGTCGTTGGGATGTAACTCAAAACTCTCTGCTTCAGCTCTGGGAATGGAATACACAAAATCCAGAAGTACAACAGTATTTGTTGAAATTCTTAAAAAATGCAGTTGCTGATGGGGCTGATGGTTTCCGTTATGATGCTGCAAAACATATCGAATTACCAGGAGAATATCCAAACGAATTTGGTAGTAATTTCTGGAATGTTATATTAAATAATGGTACTGAGTTCCAATATGGTGAAGTGTTACAAGACAATATTTCACGCGATGCAGATTATGCGAACTTGATGAGCATTACTGCATCCCAATATGGACACTCTATCCGAGACATGCTCCGCAATCGAAATGTCCATGCTGGAAATCTTGGCAACTACCAAGCAGGAGTAGATCCATCTAAACTCGTACTTTGGGTCGAATCTCACGATACATATGCAAACGGAAAAACGGATAGTGAATCCGAATCAGCTTGGATGAGCGATGAAGATTTGAAACTTGGCTGGGCAATGATTACTGCACGCGCCAAAGGTACACCTCTATTCTTCTCACGTCCAGTTGGTGGCGGTAATGGTGTCCGTTTCCCTGAAAAAACTAAAATCGGTGATGCGGGTAGCAATCTTTATAAAGACCCTACGATTGTAGCAGTAAACAAATTCCATAATGCTATGGTTGGTCAATCAGAATATATTCGTAACCCGAATGGTGATACAACCGTTGCCATGATTGAACGAGGCACTCAAGGCGCAGTAATTGCAAACCTTTCCGACAGTGAGAAAAGCTTAAATACTGAGACTAAATTGGCGAATGGAACCTATAAAGACCAAATTTCTGGTAAAACCTACACTGTTTCGAACAGACGGTTAAGCGGTTCTATTGCGAGACGATCAGTATTAGTATTAACAAATGGTGAAAGTTTTGATAATCTAGCATCCTTGTCAGTTCAAGGATATCAAGAAGGCAGCCATACTTTCTTGACAGATACATTAAATCTTACATTACAAACTTCTAATACGAGTGAGGCTACCTATTCTGTCAATAATGGCGCTCCAATTAAATTTGAAAATGGAAAGGTCATTACAATCGGAAGTCAAGTGCAATTTGGTGAAACAGTAACGATTACCTTATCTGCAAAAAATGCTAAAGGACAGAAAGTTCAATCCGTTTATCGCTTTACAAAAGAAGATCCGAATGCCAATACAACAATATACTTTGACAACCCCGAAAACTGGAGTCAAGTATATGCCTATATGTATAGCGGAACGGATACTGTCTTGCTCGATAAATGGCCTGGAACGGCATTGAATAAAGATAGCTCAACAGGCTATTACAGCATAGCTATTCCAAATTCATTTATCAGTAAAGGTGCCAAGGTATTGTTTACCAACAATCAGGGTGCCCAGTATCCACAAAGCGTAGGCTTTGAAGTAAAATCAAACGGTCTATATTCTCGTGATGGCTTTGTAAAAGTTGTTGAGAAACAAATTACTGAACCAGAAACACCTGCTACAACAGAACCAACAATCCTCTCAAGCCTAGCAAGTGGCAGTTCCTTTACAACTGAAACTGCTAAAACAAGATTGAGTTTAAAAAATGCAGTAAAAGGTGAGTATTCAATCGACGGTGGTGAGATAAAAACATTTACGGATAGTACGGAAGTGGTACTAGGTGAAGGTCTTGTTGGTAATAAAACCATTACTGTGAAGACAAAGGCCTACGCATCGGATGGTAGTAGCACAGAACAAACCTTTGCATTTGAAAAGAAATTTATTGTAAAATCTTCATCAATCCCATCCACTCCAAGTCAATCTTCAAGTCTGCCAACGCCATACTATACCACAAATGGTACTGGATACGGAAAAGAAAAAACAATTGTTATTGACGGTGATGCCAGTGATTGGACAGAAGATATGAAAATTGCCCAAAGCGCTGCTTGGGATGTGGCCAATCATTGGAAAGGGGGACATGAGAATAGTGTTCTTGACACCACTGGTCTGTATGCAGCTTGGGACAATGAAAACCTCTATCTGGGCTGGCAAATGGTCAATACTACTGATACCTGGGCACGTTCTGGAGATGGTCCTCTAAGCGATGGAGGACGTGTGTTAGATGTTCCGCTTATCCTAGCTTTGTCAATTGATCCAGCTTCAACATCCATGTCCAATAAAAATACGAGTGGAGGATCTATCTGGGGACAACGAATGGGAATTGAGTTTGATACCCATGTTGATAAACTCCTTTATATGAGTGGCAAACCAGGATTAGGTACGCCTGCAATGTTTAGTGCTGTAGATGAGGATGGAAATACAGACTACACAGATGGTTGCGTTGGCTTCAAAGATGCTGGAATTCAGTACAAACTAGCGACTACAAATATCGATTCAACTATCTGGGGATTGAATCAATCCGACTCACCCGCAGACATTTTATCATCAAATTCTGACTGGATAAATTACAAAACCTATGTAGGTTCAGCAGGTAAACACGATACCAGCTTCGATTCATTCTATGAAATGAAAATTCCTCTATCTCAACTTGGAATTGATAAGAATTACTTAACCAACAATGGTGTAGGTGCAATGCTTTTAGCTACTCGTGGAGAATCAGCAATGGATTCAGTTCCATTTGACCCGTCCATGATTGACAATGCAACTGAGAGTTATTCAGCCGACCCAAGTACATCTGCTGAAAAAGAAGACATTGACCGTATCACAGTACCTTTTGCCAAAATTGGAACTGCAACTAATGCTACGGGTAACCAAACGCCACTTCAAGTCAACTTCGGTGCTGATATTTCAGGAAACCAGGTTGCTGGTCAGGAAAGAACCTTAACAGCAACAGCACATGGTGGTTCATCAGGTTATACTTATCAATTCTATGTCAATGACCAACTTATATCGACAGAAAAAGGTAAGAGCACAATTTCAGTGAAATGGACACCTTCTGAAGCAGGTACCTATACCATTAAGTGCACTGTAGCAGATACTAACGGCAATACTGTCACAAGTAAAAAAGATTACAGTGTAAGTGAACCTCAAACACCTATTATAAAACCTGCAGTGCTTGGAATAAAAGACCAATCAGCAAGTGAGATTACTATTGCAGATGCTATTGAACTGACCTTACAAGCCAATCAAGTGACAGATGCAACCTATCAAATCAACGAAAGGGATGCAGTTTCCTTTAACGATGGCGATACATTGACACTTGGTCAGGAGTTGGAAAATGGCGAATCGTTAACCTTGACGCTATCCGCAAAAGATTCAGTTGGTGAATCCGTGACGAAAATATTTACTATCACGAAGAAAGTAGCAGAAGTACCTAGTGAACCAACAGAAGAACCAGCTACTCAAACAACCATTCGCTTTGAAAATCCAGATAAATGGACGGATGTTTTTGTTTATATGTATAATGCCAAAGGCGAGAAATTGTTGGGAGCATGGCCAGGAACAAAGATGGAGAAAGCAGATACAGGTCTTTTTGCCATCACTCTTCCTACATCATATGAGACTGAAGGCGTAAAAGTACTCTTTTCTAACAATAAGGGGGCACAATATCCACAATCCGTTGGTTTCGAGTTTAAATCAGGCGGAACATACTCTAAAGACGGTCTAGTTCCTGAACAACCTGCTAGTGAGTTCAAAGAAGAAAGTGAAGAACTTCCAATTCCATTTGAAACACAGTATGTAGACAATCCTGAACTTGAAAAAGGACAGAAAGTAACTCGCCTTGAAGGTCAAGACGGAGTGAAGACAATAACTTACCGTTCAGAGTACATTGGTGGTCAACTTATTGCTAAGACAAAAATCAGTGAAACTGTTAGCAAAGAGCCAGTAACACAAGTGGTTGAAGTCGGTACAAAAGTCCCAGACATTGAGCAACAAATTGCCAACCGTGTTTATTTCAACAACTCACAAGGCTGGTCTAAGGTCTATGCCTATGTTTATGACAATAAAGGCGTACCTCTTGTTGGTAATTGGCCAGGGCAGGAAATGAGTCAAGATGAGTATGGCTATTATATTGAACTTAACGAGGAATTTGATGGAGGAAAAGTTATTTTTAACAATCCTGATACGAAAGTTCAATACCCAGCACAAAATAAACCTGGTTATGATTTGGAACTCGGCCAAGTCTATGAAATAGATGGTAGTCATAGAGCAGTTTTGCCAGATCCAGTTGCTGAAGGTCATACTCGCATTACATTTGATAATCCAGGTGGCTGGGATGCGGCAAATGTCTATGCCTATTATGGCAATCCAATCCAAATGCCATTGGGTGCTTGGCCAGGACAGGCTATGCTGAAAGATAGCAAAGGCCATTTCTATATCGACTTACCAGAAGAGTATGCTAACTCTAATGTAAAATTATTATTTAATAAACCAAATACTCAAATTCAATTCCCAATTTCAGTAGGTTTTGACTTTGAGGTAGGTGGCCATTATACTAAAGATGGTCTAAAATAAATGAGTCCCCTTCCTAAAAAATAAGGTCCTCCAAAACGGAGGATCTTATTTTTCACTTCTACAGTTTAACAAACTAGGTAAAATTGTAGTATAATAAAGAGAATAGGAGACAGAGTGATGAAACGAAATGTATTGATTACAGGTGCAAGTAGTGGCATTGGCAAAGCAATCGCTTATGTGTTTGCTGCTAATGGTGATAGTATCATCATTACAGGACGAAGATTGGACAAACTAGAAGAAATTAAGCAAGATATTGAAAAGCAATACCATGTTCAGGTATCAGTTCATTCATTTGATGTTACGAATATGGAACAAACGATTGTAAATTGTCAAAAAATCTTAGAAGAAGTTGGACAAATTCATATTTTGGTAAACAATGCTGGCCTGGCATTGGGATTGGACAAATTCCAAGACTATGATTTGACTGACATGATGACAATGATTGATACCAATATTAAAGGATTACTAACTGTAACACGTCAGTTATTGCCACAAATGGTTGAAAATAATGAGGGTCATATTATCAATATTGGATCAACAGCCGGTATTTACGCCTATGCAGGAGCTGCTGTCTATGCTGCAACCAAATCAGCTGTCAAGGTGCTTTCAGACGGGATCCGTATTGACACGATTGATAAAAATATCAAGGTAACTACCTTACAACCCGGTATCGTTGAGACTGATTTTAGCCAAGTCCGTTTTCATGGAGATAAAGAGAGAGCAGCGACAGTCTATCAAGGAATTGATGCTCTTCAAGCAACTGATATTGCCAACTGTACTCTATTTGTTGCAAATCAACCCGCACACGTGCAGATTTCTGATATGACCATTATGGCAACCAAGCAGGCAACTGGCTTTACTATTCATAGAGATTAGAGGGGAGATAGCTAGAATGAAAAGAAAATATTTAGCACTCGCTCTTGGCTTGCTCACTATCATGTCACTTTCTGCCTGTCAAACTGAAAAGAAGGGCGGTTCCGCAAGTACCTCAACTGCTGATACCCAGGTTTCTAATGCCAATACAAGCACTTCATCAACAATCCAACGTGAGATTTCTCTTAGTTCTATGGATATAGATGCTCTAATGCAAGGCAATTACGATAGTATACTAGGCACCTGGCAAAATAGTCAAGGAAATTCACTGGTCTTCAATAGCAAAGGATTAGTAGCAGATAGCCAGTCCTTACTTGGCCGCGGAAAAATAACTGACGGAATTTTTGAAACAGGCTATGTAGACGCAACGATTGGCGATGTAACACTATTAATGATTCCCAAAGGAACACAAGTAAATACAACTGAGACAGACACTACTGACTCTACGCGCGATAGAATGATTGTAATAAGCCAAGAAACAGCAGCAGACGCAGACGTGGTAGATGTTTATTATCGCTTGACTAATTCAGCCACTAGCGGTATAGACCCATTAAAAAATACTGAAACAGGCGTCCAGTTGGATAGTGGACCAAAAACGATTGATTATGCCAACTCAATTTTAGGCGAAAACAATTGGCGCGTCATTGAAGGTAACTACACGCGCACCGAATCTATTCCTTATAATATTTTGGAAGGCGATGATAATGCCCGTTACACTATTTACCAAAACGGTGTCATTATCAATGCAGATTATCAAATTGTTTATCAACCATAATGATTCTCTAGGAGGTTAGACATGACATTCACATCATTTGAACCAACACGCAATGTGCAAGATTTTCATTTGGCAGCCTTTGCCTACTATGATGGACTAGATGTAATCGACCAACTCAAACCAGGAACACCTGTTCAGCTAGTCGGAGAGCCGTCAAACCCACATGACTCAGAAGCTGTAGCAATCTTTTATCAGGGCACAAAGTTAGGATATATCCCATCAGATAAAAACTCACTAATCAGTCGGTTAATCTATTTTGGACACAGCGATATTCTAGAGGCACGTATTCAGATGTCCAATACAGAAAATCATCCTGATCGCCAGTTTCGAGTCGTTGTAAAACTAAAAGATAATCGTAAAAATGATAGTCGGTAATTTACCAACCTAATCATTTTCTACTTAACACGGAGCTGTGCTCTCCGTTTTTGTTCTTCAATAATACTTAAAAAGGCTGCAAACTCCCTATCCAGGCGATGTTGGTAGGCCTTATTTTTTATTGTGAGGTCTTCAAGGAACACTGGATAGGTTCCTTTTTTATACAATTCTCCTTGAAAGAAGAAGCGGTCCGATAATTTATCAACTGAAACAAGCGAAGAACGCCAGCGGCTTTTACGAGAATGAGAAGGTTTCCAAGATATTTTTAATTGCTTCTCATAAAAGTACCAGCCCATAATATAGATTTTAGTTATTTGATTTCGTTTTCTGTCTTGGTAGAAACAAGGAACTGCATAAACATTTCCATGCTTTGTTTGCAAAAAAGGATGAAAATCTTTTATCTTTTCGTATTCTTTCTTTGGAATAAGGGTTAATTGATTATCCTTAATAACCTTTTTCTCATCAATAGTATACGAATAACGGTAGGGGTCATAAATGGTTGATTGCCCACGCGCTCTATAACGCTCTGCCATTTCCTTAAAAATAGGTAGACGTCCATAACCATCCATCAGACTAGATAGACTAAGTCCTCGTCGATTATTATTTTTCTTCACACCAAAAATCTGGCAGGTAGGCCAATAATTGATAGGAATGGCTCCTAATCCAACCAGAAGACCGGCGCTGTCAAAATGACTGGCAAAGCGTACCTCACGAGTGTGACCAGTCTCATTTTTCAAATCAACAAATACAGGTTGCTTGTCCTGTTCAAAAACAATTATATAATTTCCAGAAGACTCCGTATTTTCTCTAATTGGAACGGTGTAGAAGTGGTGAAAATTTGGTAATTCTAGTAACTTTCCAAGTGTTGATGTTTTCATAACACAAGTATAACAAAAAATATTTTTCAAATCCACAAAAACGTTTAATTTGTTAAACAAAAATAAAAAAAAGCTGGGAAAGACATCCATGACGACTTTCCCACTCCCACCGTTTATTCAAGGATAGGTGATAATTGTCTTATCTACCGAATCTTCCAAAGCCTGGCGCGATTCTTCTGATAAACGCAAATCTGCAAGGGTTTGTTCTGAAAAATAGTAGGGATTTAAACTATCTACAAATGCAGAAATTGAAATGACAGCTTTCTCCAATATCAGAGATTTTTCAGTGTAAACAAAGGGAATAGCAGACCATTCATCACTCTCAAACATTTCTAAAATATCTTTTTGAACTTGAATTTCAGCCTCATTTTTAGCTGAAACTAGGATTGTTTTTAGTGTAGTACGAAAACTTTCCTTGTCTTGTACCAAGTCTTCCAAGGTCAGCAAGCTTTCATCTGCCTTCTCATAAAAAATATCTAATTCCGTCTCTGACGAAGTAGTCACATGGAGCCAGTCAGCCTTGATACTGGTTTTCATTACTGCATAGGCAGAAGTATTTTCAAAGGGACTGCTGCGCGTTTGAGGATAGAGAACAATCCACTCTTTCTGGAATAGATTGTCAGGTTTAGCTATTTTCAATTCCTCCTCAGAAGCTGTACCAATCCGCTGGCTGATAGCAGTAGTGGCATCTCGTTGATAGAATCCAATGATACGTGGATTTTGCGGACCACCAATGGCATCAATTTTTGTTCCTAGATCATTAATAATACGTATGTTCAAGGAATGACACTGCTCATTTAATAATCTATTTTGCTCTTTTCCAAGCCAGTAGATTCCGATACAAGATAGACCAGTAGCAATAAGCAAGACAAGTAACAGCACTTTCGAGTATTTCAGCACAGCCATCACACCTTTCTAAAACGTTTTCATTCACATATTATCATATAAAAATATCAAAAGCAACTATTTTGAGGTACCGCATTAAACGGTTACACAAGTATATAAATTCTAAGTTTACGACAGGAATGTTTAATGATAAAATATAGGTAAATTCGAACTCATAATTTAATAGGTGTGGATACAACACCGTTGGAGGATACTATGGATGAACAAAATCAATTCAATTGGGTAAACTTTTATAAGGAATTTGCTTGGAAATTAGTAGACTATAAAGATAACAGAGCAGAACTGGTTGAGAAAGTAAAAGCTATCTATACCAAAACAAAGATACATATGCCCACGTTAGAAAAGGACAATCGACTGATAGATATTGATCCTTTTACGATATTTGGACTCTTCAATAAGAAAATAACAGAAGAGAATCGCATCAAAATTCTGACAGCTATAGCAGAATTATTCCACCTCCAAGCGGAAATCCCATCCTCTTTTGAAAGCATACCAGTACTGAATAATCAGAATGCGACTTTCTATTACTTCATCGGAGATCGTGATGAGAAAGATATTGATGACTTATGGGAACTTTTCATTGCTGCTTTGACCTATAGCAAGGAGACTACGGCTGAGAAGAAAGAAAAATTTTCACACTATTTTGATTTGGCTATAAACAAGAAAGGAAATGGCAACAGCAAGATTACGATGGCCTTGTATTGGATTGCTCCCGACTTTTTCTTGAGCTTAGATAGTCAAAATGAAGCGTATGTGTATGAGTCTGGGGAGATTCCAACTGACATTGTCCAAAAATTGCCAAAGATGAAGTCAAAAATTTCTGCCGACGAGTATTCTTATATTTCAGATTCCATACTTCAATATTTAAACAGTGCAGAGAGCAAACTGAAAGATTTTAAAGAATTATCATCCATGGCTTGGAAATACTCTAAACAGATCAATCAAGAAGAGAAGGAAAGAAGTGCTAGAGCAATTTCTCCACTGACTGATGAAGCTGATACTGGAAACGATATAGGTGGAGAAGAGGTAGTAGAAGATAGCTATACGAAAAATCACTTCCTATCAGAAGTCTATATGACAGAAGAAGAGTATGATCAATTAACCTCCATACTCCAAATGAAAAAGAATATCATCTTACAAGGAGCACCAGGAGTTGGAAAGACGTTTGTTGCAGAACGCCTAGCATTTTCATTAATGGGTAAGCCAGATTTAGAAAGGGTCATGACAATTCAGTTTCACCAAAGCTATTCCTACGAGGACTTCATCATGGGCTTTAGACCTTCGACAAGTGGCTTTGAGCTGAGAAGAGGGGCATTCTATACTTTCTGCAAAAAAGCAGAATCTGACAAGGGGCATGATTATTTCTTTATTATTGCTGAAATAAACAGGGGAAATTTGAGCAAAATTTTTGGTGAACTGTTTATGCTGATAGAAAATGACAAACGAGGCAAGTCTTTACAGCTCCTCTACTCGAATGAGCAATTCTCAATTCCAGAAAATCTATATATCATCGGCATGATGAATACCGCAGATAGGAGTTTAGCCCTACTTGATTATGCACTGAGACGTCGCTTTGCCTTCTTTGACATTAAGCCAGGTTTTTCAACTGCGGGATTCAAAGATTATCAAACAAATCTGAAAAACGAAAAATTCGATAGACTCATTTCCTGTGTAGAAAAGCTAAATCAGGCCATTTCAACAGAGGAAGTACTAGGAGATAGCTTCTGTATTGGGCATAGTTACTTCTGCGGTTTATCGGCAGAAGTACTGGACCAAGGTTTGCTAGAAGCCATTGTTGAATATGAACTGATTCCCCTCTTGAAAGAATATTGGTTTGATGAACCGACAAAAATTCATGATTGGAGTAGTAAGTTAAGGAGTACCATCCAGTGATACCTGTCCAAAATATCTACTATATGCTATCTTACGCATTCAAAATCCTTCATAAGCAGGAATATAAACGGATCGCTACTGAAGAATTTAAAAATGCTGCAGATCTACTGGCGGAAATAATGATCATTAGCCTCTCGATACAGGTGAAAAGAGGACTTGGTCGAGAGTATCGTTCTCAAACCGAGTCACTCTCGGCACTTAAAGGTAAAATACATATCGCTGAATCTTTAACACCTCCGAATTGGCGTAGAAAGCAACTTGTTTGCCAATACGATGATTTTTCTCTTGACAGTACAATGAATCGCATTATCAAAGCAAGCATTGAGATACTGCTAAAAGCTGATATAAGCAGGGACAGGAAAAAGAAATTGAGAAAACTCTTAGTTTTCTTTGGAGAAGTCTCAAAAATTAATCTACACTCAATCAATTGGAATTTACAATATAATCGAAACAATCAATCGTATCAATTACTAATGTCAATCTGCTATTTGGTAGTGAATGGATTAATTCATACAGAGAGGGAGGGGAATAAGAAATTGATGAATTTTCTTGATGAGCGAAGGGAATCCTTGCTATATGAGAAGTTCATTCTTGGATATTATAAAAAGCATTATCCCCAAATACAGGTTACCGCCTCTCAGATACCTTGGGCACTAGATGATGGTTTTGGAGAAATGCTCCCCATCATGCAGAGTGATATTTACCTCAAATATAAAGATACTATATTGATTATTGATGCTAAATATTATTCTAGTAACACACAGATTCGCTTTGATAAGCGCACACTCCATTCAAATAATCTATACCAAATTTTTACCTATGTGAAAAATCAGGCTTATCGCCTGTCAGATTCAAACGATACAGTAGCAGGAATGCTTCTATACGCTAAAACCGATATAGATATTCAACCTAATCAGGTCTACCAAATGCATGGAAACCAGATTAGTGTCAAAAATTTGGACTTAAACCTGCAGTTTGCAAGTATTGCTGAACAACTGGATGACATCATTACATCGCATTTTGTATCCCCTCCAAAGCGGTACTAGTTAGAGCTTTAAGCTAGAAAACAAAAAAACAATCAAAGTAGTAGCACTAAACTACTCTTTGATTGTTTTTTTATAAGACTCTTTCCTATTTTGGAGCGTCTGGTTAATTGATTTCCCAGATCAGCGACGCTTTTTTGTTTTTAGGCGTCGGGTAAAACAGTCTATCGCCAGACAACGATGCTCTTTCGTTTTTAGGCATCGGGTAAATTAGTCCACTGGACTAATTTACTCCCACTCAACTGTTGCTGGTGGTTTACTTGTTATATCATAGACGATGCGGTTGACGTGGTCGACTTCGTTTACGATACGGACAGATATTTTTTGAAGAACATCCCATGGTAGTTTGGCAAAGTCAGCTGTCATTCCATCGACAGAAGTGATAGCACGGATAGCGATAGTGTAGTCGTAGGTACGACCATCTCCCATGACACCTACGGAGCGAACGCCAGTATTAACCGTGAAATATTGCCACACATCGCGGTCAAGACCCGCTTTTGCAATTTCCTCACGCAAGATAGCGTCAGATTCGCGAACAGTTTGAAGTTTTTCCTCAGTGATTTCACCCATGACACGAATGGCAAGGCCTGGTCCTGGGAATGGTTGGCGCCATACAACTTCATCCGGCATACCAAGAGCAGTACCGAGAGCACGAACTTCATCCTTAAAGAGAGTATTGAGCGGTTCAATCAACTTGAACTGCATATCTTCTGGCAGACCACCAACGTTGTGGTGAGATTTGATTGTCTCAGCAGTATCCGTTCCTGACTCGATAATATCGGTATAAAGTGTTCCTTGCGCTAGGAATTCAACATCAGTCAACTTGCTCGCTTCATCGTCAAATACGTAAACAAATTCATTACCGATGATTTTACGTTTCTTCTCAGGGTCAGATACGCCAGCAAGTAGGTCTAAGAAACGTTTAGCAGCATCGACGCGAATAATATTGAGGCCAAATTTACCGCCCAACATTTCCATAACCTGATCGCCTTCATTCTTACGAAGAAGACCGTGATCAACGAAGATACAGGTCAATTGGTCACCGATAGCACGTTGAAGAAGCACACCAACAACAGATGAATCCACACCGCCTGATAAACCGAGCAAGACTTTCTTGTTCCCAACAGTCTGGCGGATTTTTTCAATTTCTGTTTCGATGAAGTTTTCCATTGTCCAGTCGCCTTTGGCTCCACAGATACCAAACGCAAAGTTTTTCAAAATATCGTTTCCATATACGGAATGACGAACTTCTGGGTGGAACTGGATACCGTAGATACGGCGTTCCGTGTTTTCAATGGCAGCGTAAGGGCAGTCAGCAGAAAGACCAACCAGGTGGAAATCAGCAGGAATTTCAGTTACTGCATCACCGTGGCTCATGAGTACAAGCTGTTCTTCTGGTGTTCCAGCAAAAAGCGCTGATTCAGTCTTCAGTTGAAGATTTGATTGACCATATTCACGATTTCCAGCCTCACCAGCAGGAACAACCTTACCTCCCAATTTATGGGTAATTAACTGCATACCATAACAAATCCCTAAGATAGGAATACCCAATTCAAAGATTTCTGGATCAATATCAAAGGCATTTTCTGCGTAGACAGAGTTCGGTCCACCTGAAAGAACGATACCAATTGGATTGATAGCACGGACTTCCTCAGCTGTAATTTTATGGTTTTTCAATTCTGAAAAGACACCAAATTCACGAATTCGACGTGAAATAAGTTGGTTGTACTGGCTACCATAATCCAATACAATAATTTTTTGGACATCTTGTTTTGTCATGTTTTTCCCTTTCGTTTTGAAAAAAATTCAAATACTAGTAGTTATTTTAACATAAAAGCGAACATTTTCCAAATTTTATTTGTTAAATATCTGTTTTGCAAACTATGAGTGATAATAAAAATGTTAGTGTTCGTATTTTTATTGTTTTTACTCACTTTATTTTAGGCAATCTGACTTCATTGTTTGCCTAGGAGAATTTTACCAATAGAGTGTAGCCTGAATTAGCCAAACGCCTTTATTTTTGGTAAACTAGAAAGAAGAGAAAGGCTAGATAAATGAAAGCAGCATATATCACAATTCACGATAAAATTAAGGAACAAATCGATAACGGAATCTGGAAAATTGGTCAACGTTTACCAAGTGAACGCGATTTAGCAGATGAATTTGGTGTTTCTCGTATGACGCTCCGTCAAGGAATCACACTTTTAGTGGAAGAAGGGGTGCTACAACGCAAGATTGGTTCCGGTACTTATGTCGCCAGTACACGGGTTCAAGAAAAAATGCGAGGAACGACTTCCTTTACTGAATTAGTACAACTCCAAGGAAAGACGCCAAGCAGCAAATTATTATCCTATACACGAACCAAACCTAATGAAAAAGAAGTTGAACAATTAGGTTTATCCCGTGGCGAGTATGTTATTCGAATGGAGCGGGTCCGCTATGCAGATAATGTTCCAGTCGTGTATGAGGTTGCCAGCATTCCTGAACGCTTGATAAAAAATGTCCCCAAAGAAGATGTTACCAACCATTTCTTTAAAACACTTATAGACAATGGTTATCGAATTGGAACGAGCAAACAAACCATTTTTGCTCGTTTAGCCAATGACAAAGTGGCTCAATATTTACAAATTTCTAAAAACCAGGCTATTCTCGCACTAAAACAGGTATCTTATCTCGAAGATGGTCAAGCATTTGAATTTGTAAATAGTCAGTACGTTGGAGAACGTTTCGAATTCTATTTAGAAAATAGTTAGCATAAAAATAATTATGTAAAACATTTTGAAATCCGTAATCTTTCTAGTGATGACGGATTTTCTTATTTATAAAATATGGAATTTTTGATATAATAAAGTTTATGGAAATTGAAAAAACCAACCGAATGAATGCCTTATTTGAATTCTACGCAGCCTTGCTAACAGACAAGCAAATGAACTACATTGAGCTCTATTATGCCGATGATTACAGTTTGGCTGAGATTGCTGAAGAATTTCAAGTCAGCCGTCAGGCGGTCTATGATAACATTAAACGAACAGAAAAATTACTGGAAGACTACGAGATGAAGCTACATATGTATTCCGACTATGTGGTGCGTAGCCAGATTTTCGATGAAATACTGAATAAGTATCCAGAAGATGCTTATTTGAAGGAAAAAATCGCTATTCTAACCAGTATTGATAATAGAGAATAAGAGGAGAAGTATATGGCTTTTGAAAGCTTAACAGAACGTTTGCAGAATGTTTTTAAAAATCTGCGTCGTAAGGGAAAAATTTCTGAGAGTGATATTCAGGAAGCAACCAAGGAAATTCGTCTGGCCTTGCTAGAGGCTGACGTAGCCCTTCCAGTTGTCAAAGACTTTATCAAGAAAGTACGTGAACGTGCTATCGGTCATGAAGTTATTGACACTCTGAACCCTGCTCAACAAATCATCAAAATCGTTGATGAAGAATTGACGGCTGTATTGGGTTCTGAAACTTCAGAAATTATCAAATCACCAAAAATTCCAACTATCATTATGATGGCTGGTTTGCAGGGTGCTGGTAAAACGACCTTCACTGGTAAGTTGGCCAACAAACTCAAGCAGGAAGAGAATGCCCGTCCACTCTTGATTGCTGCGGATATTTACCGTCCAGCTGCTATTGACCAGTTGAAGACACTTGGTCAACAGATTGATGTCCCTGTTTTTGAATTGGGCAACCAGGTTCCAGCACTTGAAATCGTTCGTCAAGGTTTGGAGCAAGCTAAAGCCAATCACAATGACTATGTCTTGATTGATACGGCCGGTCGTTTGCAGATTGACCAAGCCCTTATGGCCGAATTGAGAGAAATCAAAGAGTTTGCTCAGCCAAATGAAATTCTCTTGGTTGTTGATGCCATGATTGGTCAGGAAGCTGCCAACGTTGCGCGTGAGTTCAATGATCAATTGGCTATTACTGGTGTGATTTTGACCAAGATTGACGGCGATACACGTGGTGGTGCAGCCTTGTCTGTCCGTCACATCACGGGACAGCCAATCAAATTCACCGGTACTGGTGAAAAAATCACCGACATCGAAACCTTCCACCCAGACCGTATGTCCTCACGTATTCTGGGCATGGGTGACATGCTGACCTTGATTGAAAAAGCCAGCAAAGAATATGATGAGAAGAAATCATTAGAACTCGCTGAAAAAATGCGTGAGAATACCTTTGATTTCAACGATTTCATCGATCAATTGGACCAAGTTCAGAATATGGGACCAATGGAAGACCTGCTGAAGATGATTCCAGGTATGGCTGGTAACCCGGCTCTTGCCAACTTAAAAGTTGACGAGCGTGAAATTGCACGAAAACGAGCTATCGTATCTTCTATGACACCAGCCGAACGTGAAAATCCTGAATTGTTGACACCTAGCCGTCGTCGTCGTATTGCTAACGGTTCTGGAAATAGCTTTGTCGAAGTCAATAAATTTATCAAGGATTTCAACCAAGCGAAAACCATGATGCAGGGTGTTATGTCAGGCGACATGAACAAAATGATGAAACAAATGGGAATCAACCCAAATAATCTACCTAAAAACATGCCAAACATGAACGGCATGGATATGTCTGCTCTTGAAGATATGATGGGCGGTGCAGGCATGCCTGATATGAGCCAACTGATGGGAGGGGCTGGTATGCCAGACATGTCCCAAATGTTTGGAGGCGGTTTGAAAGGTAGAATCGGCGAGTTTGCTATGAAACAAGCCATGAAACGCCAAGCCAATAAGATAAAAAAAGCTAAAAAGAAGAGAAAATAATCTCTTCTTTTTTACTTTTTATTCGAAGAAGTAAGATACAGCAATATAAAATAGAAGTAGCAAAGCAGAAAAAATGATTTTTGAACCCAAACGATTTCCGTTATAATGGAAATAATCGAAAATGTCCTTTTTAGTGGACAATCTTTATATTGTCCGTTATAATGGAAATATAATAAAAACAGAGGACAAGTTATGAATTATATCGCAATAATAGGAGATATTGTCAATTCAAAACAGACTTCCAACCGCTCTAGTATCCAAGAGCGGCTAAAACAACAGCTGAATAGAATCAATCATTCCTTCACTCAGGACTTCGCATCGCCATTTACCATTACAAAGGGAGATGAATTTCAAGCCTTATGCAAGCCTAACCCTTATATTTTTTTGATGATTGACCAAATCCAACTAGCCTTTCGTGATGAGGTGGAGATTCGATTTGGAATTGGTTTGGGTGAGATTCTAACAGCTATCGATCCCAAGCTAAGTATTGGAGCAGATGGTCCAGCTTATTGGGAAGCACGCAAGGCTATTGACTTCATCCACGACAACCATGACTATGGTACCAGCAAAATTGCCTTTTCATCTGAATACAAGCAAATCGATCGTGTGATCAACCCCTTGCTAACTTCTAGCGATTTCATCAAAGCTGCCTGGAATCGTTCGCAAACGGATCTGTTTGAAACCTTAATCTCCCAAAAAATCTATCAAGAAGATTTCACACAAAAGCCAATTGCTGAGAAAATGAAACTCAGTCAAAGCGCCTTTACCAAACGTTTGAAATCCAGTGGAATCAAACTCTACCTGCGTAATCGCCAAACTGCCATGAATTTGATTCTCCAGCTCAGTCAGAAAGAAGGATAAAGCCATGTCATTTTCAGTTATTTCTAGCCATCTTATTCAACATCCAGTTTTAACCGCCTTGCTAATTGCCCACTTTTTAAGTGATTTCACCTTCCAAAGTCAAGCACTGGCAGATGCTAAAAAGCTTCATTTGAAAGCTCTTTTCATGCACCTTTTCATTGTTGCTATCCCCCTTCTTATTCTAGCCTTACTCACCCCCGTTCAAAACGGAGATTTATTTTTTCAAGTTTGGCTGAGCCATCTTGCGATTGACTATGTCAAATATTTTCTCAACAAACACCATTGGATAAAGGACTCCTGGGAAGCTGGAGCATTCTTAACTGATCAATTGCTACATATCATCTCAATCATCATTCTTTATCACACTATCGGTGTTAATGTCGCTTCACACTCACTCTGGATTGAACCAAATTATCTCCTCCTGCAAATCCTTTTTATCCTTCTGATCAGCAAGCCCGTCAATATTCTTTTCAAACTCTACTTTAGCAAATATCAGGTAGCGGAAGGAGAAGAAGAGCAGACTGTGACAGGTGCAGGAGCCTTGATTGGTCAATTGGAGCGCCTCATAATGGGAATTTTTCTGCTTCTAGGGCAATACACAGCTATCGGACTGGTATTTACAGCAAAGTCCATCGCACGCTATGATAAAATATCCAAAAGCCAAGCCTTTGCTGAATACTATTTAATTGGTTCGCTATTTAGTATCATTAGCGTCCTAGTATTATATGTTTTATTGATTTTATAAAAGGAACAAGTTTACATAATTTATTTTGTGTAAACTTTTTTTGTAAAAATAGACTTTATTTTATTCTTTTCAATACATGGGTTTATGGTTCAGCTCCCATATAATTACTTCAATAAATCACGATTCAAATATGCATTTCTAGTAATCAAATCAAGTGAATAATGAGTTTTCAAAAGTACGTTTTTCAGTACATTCTATTGTAAAGATTTTATGGGATATTTTTAGAATTCTTATTAGCCAATATTTTTTATTTTTGAGGCTCTACAAAATTGAATATCGACATGATAATACATTTAAAGTGGCTATGATATTATTTTGAATAATATTTTTATTTTGTAATTTCAGCAAATGTAGTCTTATTGGAAAGAGAGAATTTTTATGGATTTTTATACAATAAACTAGTTACAAGCATTTTCTTTGTGTGTTCGTCCCATGATTTTTATAGCTTGCTTGACAACGACCTTTTTAATTGATAGACTAAACTTGAAAGCGATTACTTTAATTAAAGATGTTAGAGTTTAAAAATACTGTAATAGGTTGGTTGAGCTTATTATTACGGAAGTATTGAGTGGCTATTTAACTGGAGATAGTACACAAGATATTGCTGTTATTAAACTTCAATCATCGCTTGGTAATCAGACAGGATATCTAGGATTAGCAGTTCAGCAAGCTAATGTTGGACAGTATATTAAGACCATTGGTTATCCAGGTGATAGAATGGGAATGTATTTATCTGAAGGAAAAATCATAAGTTCATCTGGTTCAACTATCACTTATAATTTAGACACATCTGGTGGACAGAGTGGTAGTCCAATTCTAAACGAAGCTAATCAAATTATTGCAATACATTATGCAGGGAACCAGACTGAACAGCATAATATAGCAAGACTTATTACACCAGATGTTCAACAACTTATAGAAACAGTCAATTCAACTTCAGGCGCGGTCTATCGGGTATACAACCCTGATTCTGGATGGCATCATTATACAAGTAGTCTTGGTGAGAAAAATCATTTAGTAAGTTTGGGATGGAAAGATGAAGGAATTGCTTGGGAAGCAGGGAATAATGTTCCTGTTCACCGTCTCTATAATCCAAATAATGGTCATCATTTTTACACGACAAACACCGCTGAAAAAGATTCTCTTGTGGCGATAGGGTGGAAATACGAGAACATTGCTTTCTACTCAGGTGATAACCTAGAAGTTTTTCGACTCTATAATCCAAATACAGGTGAACACTTTTATACAGTCAATTATTTAGAAAGAAATCACCTTATTGCTGTTGGTTGGGGGTATGAAGGTGTTGCATTTAAAACTAAATAGGTTGGAGGAAGTATTATGAAAAAAATTTTTTTAGGTTTGGTAACAGCAGCTTTATGTTTATTGGCGATCCGTTCGGTTTCTATTAGTGCTGAAGAGACGGTTAGTAGTGTTTATGCGGTAAATCAATCTTGATAGTGCATTAGAATTTGTCGCAACTTTTACGGGATATGAATATGTAGGATTACCTCTAGAGTTGACTGTAGGTCAAGTTGGACAGGTAAAACGTCCAATGGAGCATTATTTAGCAAAAACACAGTACTCTTTTACATTAGAGAGTTCCGATCCGAGTGTATTGAATTTTAATGAGAATGGCGAATGGATAGCGCTTAAGTCAGGAAAAGCTATAATAAAATTTGGCGTTTCTGATCCTAGCAAGAATCCTAAATTTAGTAATGAATTGAAACAATTAGGACTAAGTACCAATTGGAGAATTCAAGAGATTTATATGGAACCCGTTACAGTAACAGTATCTAACACTACGAATGCTATGTATCGTCTTTATAATCCTAATTCTGGCGAACATTTTTATACCGCTGCTCTCGGAGAGAAGAATTATCTATCAGCAGTTGGATGGCATTTTGAAGGAATTGGATGGAATGCCCCTGTAGTTGGTGAGCCGGTATATCGTCTTTATAATCCAAATAACGGAGATCATCATTATACGACTTCAAAAGGGGAACATGATATTCTAGTAACGCTTGGGTGGCGTTCAGAAAATATTGGCTGGCAGTCTGGCGGTACAATTCCAGTTTATCGCCTCTATAATCCTAATGCACTTGGAGCAGGAAGTCATCATTATACGACTTCAAAAGGGGAAGCTGACTATTTGGATAGTATTGGATGGAATTATGAAGGAATAGGCTGGTATGCAGAATAGCCTTTACTACAATACAAAAAACATTAGTAATGACACACTTCCGTTACTAATGTTTTTTGTATTGTAATTCATTATTTGGAGAATCTTATCCGAAAAATGAGAAATAAAAACATTTATAAAAAGCACAAATAACATTGCACAATTATATTATAAGGATGAGAATTTTCAAGTCATCGCAATCATAACCAACAAAACTCTTAACGCTGAGAGTTTCATTCTTCGAAATCGTTCCCAAGATATTCAAACTGGGCTGTTGACAGCTGAAAACAAAGAGATTGAGGAGTATAGTCAACTAAAATATCTAGGATGAATTACGAACAGAATGGGCTTATTTAAATAATCTATAACTATATAAAATCATTAAAATACTAAAAAAACTTGGTGGGTATGTCAAACGAATCCAGAGCATCGATATACTATGGATGTATACGGTAGAATTATACAAATAAAACGTGAAAAGAAAAAACTAAAAATTTATGAACAATCGACTTAACATAGTCTAACCCCATGATAATACCGAGATAGAAACATAAAGCACGTTTTTTGCTGATTTCCAGTTATTCTAGAAATTTTTTGGTTATAGCTACAATATCCCTATGTACATCTTTCCGAAAAACTATAATTTTCTTGAAACTTATACAAGTTTATGCTATACTACTCATATAGATAAAATCAGGAGAAAATGATGAGACGCGAGTTATTATTGGAAAAAATTGATCAGCTGAAAGAAATCATGCCTTGGTATGTCTTGGAATATTATCAGTCCAAGTTGTCTGTGCCTTACAGTTTTACTACCTTATATGAATACTTGAAAGAATACCGTCGTTTTTTTGAGTGGTTACAGGATTCAGATTTAGTCGCTGTTGAACGGATTGCTGACATTCCGCTGGATGTTCTGGAACATCTGACCAAGAAAGATATGGAGGCCTTTATTCTATATCTGCGGGAGCGTCCCTTGCTGAACGCCAATACCACGCAGAATGGTGTGTCGCAGACCACCATTAACCGTACTCTCTCGGCCCTTTCTAGTCTCTTCAAGTATTTAACCGAAGAAGTGGAAAATGAGCAGGGCGAGCCCTACTTCTACCGCAATGTCATGAAGAAGGTGTCCACCAAGAAGAAGAAGGAAACCTTGGCGGCTCGGGCGGAGAACATCAAGCAAAAGCTCTTTTTGGGCGATGAAACGATGGAGTTCTTGGACTATGTTGATAAAGAATACCAGGGAAAGTTATCCAAACGTGCCCTCTCATCCTTCCAGAAAAATAAGGAGCGGGATTTGGCGATTCTGGCACTTCTCTTGGCTTCTGGCGTCCGTCTGTCAGAGGCGGTGAATTTGGACCTTCGAGATGTAAACCTCAATATGATGATCATCGAGGTGACGCGTAAGGGTGGTAAACGGGACTCGGTCAATGTGGCTGGTTTTGCTAAGCCCTATCTGGAAGCCTATATGAGCATCCGTCAGCAACGCTACAAGGCGGAAAAAACGGATACAGCCTTCTTCCTATCTGAATACCGTGGTCTGCCCAATCGTATCGACGCTTCTTCTATCGAAAAAATGGTTGCCAAATATTCTGCGGACTTCAAGATACGTGTGACACCCCACAAACTCCGTCACACGCTGGCAACACGGCTCTACGACGCCACCAAGTCGCAAGTTCTGGTCAGTCATCAGCTAGGACACGCCAATACCCAGGTCACCGACCTCTACACTCATATCGTCAACGATGAGCAGAAAAATGCTCTTGATCAGTTGTGATGTTGCGTAAATTTAATTATGTAAACCAACAAAGGAGTAAGCTCAAACTTACTCCTTTTTCCATTAAATCAATTCTTTCAATTTTTTCTGATTGACTGCTGGGTACTGGTCCAAAAAGGCTGAGAGGGTGCGTAAAACGGCAGGAATATAGCCTATCTGGTCATTCTCCACCTGCAAGACCAAGAGTGGCTCGTGGAGGCTCATTCGGAGCAAGAGCCAGCCATCACCATAAGGCCCGGTCAGGTCAAACCGCACTCCTTCTTCGTTCTCTGGGTTAAAAGCAAAGCCTTCGAGACTGGTTTGGCGGAGGTCAGCAATGACCTGTTCACCCAGTGCTCGATAGTCTGCCGCTTCTAGTTTGAAACGCACTTCTTGGGTTTCAAGCGGTTGTTTAAGCTGGGCAATCAAGTCGTCCAAGGACTTGCCTTCCGCTTGCAGTTTTGGTAAGAGCATGAGAATCTTAGCCGCCACATAGGTTCCGTCATCCAGAAAGTAATTTTCCTTAAAGGCAGCGTGTCCAGAGGTTTCGATAGCCAACTGGCAATCAACTCCCTCTTGGTTTGCTAAAATAGCACGGTTAATCACGTTGCGATAGCCTGAAATATAGCGAATTTGTTTGCCGCCCAGGCTTTCTATAAAGACTTTAAGGTGTTCAGTTGTTGGGGAATTGGTCACAATGCTGGTTCCTGGATGTTCAGCTAGGACAATCTGGCTGAGAACGGCAATCAGGTTGTTGCGATTGAGAATTTCTCCTGACTTGGTGACCAGGGCGGCACGGTCAACGTCGGTATCAAAGATAATGCCTAGATCTGCCCCTTGCTTCAAGACGGCCTGGCGAATGCTTTCCATCGCTTCCTTGTTATCTGGGTTTGGAACATGGTTTGGAAAGTTTCCGTCGGGATCTAGGAATTGTGAGCCTGTGGTATCTGCTCCCAATTCTGCTAAAACTTTCTCAGCAAAAAATCCGCCTGCACCATTTCCAGCATCGACGATAATATTAAGACCTATCAGTGGTTTTTCTTGCCCACCACAGGCGGTACGAATTTTACCAACCAAGTCTTGGGCATAAGGCGTAATCAGGTCTGCACTGGTAACACTTCCAAGGGAAGAAGCTGGCAAGTCTTCACTATGCGAGAGGATGAAGTCAATATCTTCGTGCTCCGCTCCGCCATTTTCCGAAAAAATCTTAATGCCGTTGAAGTAATAAGGCAGGTGGCTGGCGGTAATCATGACACCAGCGTGGCACTTGAACTGCGGATACTGGGTGCTCATGAAGAGGGCTGGCGTGGTGGCCATGCCAAAGTCAATCAGCTGAACCCCCAGACGAACGGCTTCTTCTGTAAAGGCTGAAACCAAATCTGGACCGCTGAGGCGGCTATCTCGACCGATACCGATGGTCAACTGCCCTTTTTGATAGGCCTGCGCCAGTTCTGGCTTCTGAGTTAGCCAATGAATCAGTCCGCGAACCACTTCCTTGGTGGCTTGTGGTGTGAGATTGACAGCATATTCGTCTGTAGCGATAGCAATCCCGCGGATATCCGATCCGTTTTGTAGTACGTGATGGTGGGACATAGTAACCTCCTAATTCAAACTAAATTTAGTATATCATATTTTCAAAGCGGTTTCAAAATGAAAAAGCACAGCTTTTACTGTACTTTAGTGATGCTTACAGTTGTACCAACTTCCAGTTGACTTTCCACGGAAATAGCTAGTTCCAACTGATTCAAGACCCGCTTGGTCAGATACAAGCCAAAACCTGTCGCTTTTTGGTGTTCACGGCCATTAAAACCTGTAAAACCTTCGTCAAACAGGCGTGGAATGTCTTCTGCCAGAATCCCAATTCCCGTATCGGAAATGGAAATTCCCTCATTCAATTCAATGGCCACCCTACCACCAGTCTTATTGTACTTGAGGGCGTTGTCGATGATCTGTGACAGGGCAAAACTGAGCCACTTTCTGTCGGTCTTCAGTAACCAATTTCCATCGATGGTCACTGAAATGTCTTTTTGCAAGAACTGATTGCGGTATTTTTTGACCAAATCTACCACTACTTCTCTTACTTCCACCTGTTCAAAGCGAAAATCGCTGGCATGGTTGGTCAGTTTGAGGTAATTGAGGAGATTTGCCATATAATTGTCCAAGCGTAAGAGCTGGTGATTGACATCCTGCTGGTTGAGATTATCGGTCTGGCTCATCAAAGACAGGGCAGCCAGAGGCACTTTCATCTGGTGGGACCACATTTTTACCATGGCTTGCAGGTCCTCTTCCCGCGACTTATAATCCAAGAGCTGCTCCCGCGTCGCCTCCTTCTCCGCTTCAATCAAGTTGAGATAGGCAAGGTCCACAGGCTTATTAAGCAGGGGCAGAGCTTCTTCATGAACATAGTCTTCCAAGGCTCTCATGCGGTTGCGAAACTTCCAGTAAAGTCCCACAGTCAGAAGGATTAAGAGGGTTAGGGACAATAGCAGAGCGTTTTGCAGGAATTCGGTGGGTAGTTGGTAAAGATAGAATAGCAAGATAAAACTGCCAGACAAGACCAGATAGGCGAAATAAAAACTACGGTATTCTCGGATAAATTTTGCCATCATTTGACCAGGTACCCCACGCCACGAACAGTATGGATACGGTCAAATCCCACTTCGCTCACCTTCTTACGCAATCTAGTCATGTTGACATTGAGGGTATTCTGGTCGATAAATTCTTCATTTTCCCAGAGTTTTTCCAAGAGTTCATCCTTGCTGACAATCTGCCCTTGTCTTTCTAGTAAGGCGGACAAAATCTTGGTTTCCGTAGGAGACAATTGAACCTGTTCCAATTCGTTTGAAAATCGCCCGTCTAAACTAAGTTGGAACTGGTCAATTGACAAATCAGTTGATTTGCTGAATTGATTAACCCGACGCAGGAAGGCTCCGATTTTGGCATCCAAAATTCCCAGTGAAAAAGGCTTGGAAACAAAATCATCACCACCCATGTTCATGGCCATGACCGCATTCATCTCATCATCGCTAGAAGAGATAAAGATAATGGGCATGGTCATGGTTTTACGGATTTCTGTCGTCCAATAAAAGCCGTTGTAATAAGGCAGGCTAATGTCCATCAGCACCAAGTCTGGTTTGATTTCAGCAACTTCCTGACTGACAGCCCTGAAATTCTGCACACTTTCCACTTGATAAGATTTTCCCAAGTGTTGCTTCAAGAGCTGGACAATCATCTCATCATCTTCAACAATATAAATCTTCTCTTTTTTCATCTTCTTCATTCTGCAAAAGCCAGGACACAGGTCTTGGCTTTTTATTTATATACTTCTTTTCGATGCCCGACTTCAAGGGCAGTTATAATCAATTTATCATCTTCAATGCTGACGATGACCCTATAATTGCCGATACGGTACCGCCATTGGCCAGAACGATTGGCAGTTAAGGCTTGTCCGTATTGTCTGGGGTTGTCGCACCCATCAATATGCTTGTAAAGATACCGCAAAATCAAACTTGCAGCAGTTTTATCCATCTTTCGAATTTGTTTTTGAGCCTTAACAGACAAAATAACCTTATAACTCAATGCCCAACTCCTCAGCCATTTGTTCTAATGTTATCGGCTCAATTCCATTCGCCAAGTCTTCTTGGTATTCTGCCCAGGCTATATCTGCCACACGCGCATCATACTCATCTTCAAGGGCTTCAAGGGTTTTAGTCCGAATGAGTTCTGACAAACTCACGCCTTCAAACTTTGCCATAGCCTGCATAAAAAGCTTGTCCTGCTCAGAAACTTTCAATGTAATAGCTGCCATTTTCTCACCTCTTCTAGTATTCCATTGGTATTACCATTGTAACACCATTTCCTAAGAAAAGCAAGAAATCCCGCATAAGCGAGACTTCTGTTATCGTTCAATAATGCGATAATAGGTTCGGCTGGTCCATTTGTAAATGACAAAGTAAATCAGGGCAACTGCAAGCAATGTAATACCACTAACCGTGTAAATCATGCTGGAAGAAACCACACCAAACATCATCAGCATTTGTTTGAGCATAACAAGGGCGACGACAAAGTGAAGGGTCGCCATAGCCAGTGGCATAAAGAAGACCAAAAGCGTTTGAGAGTTGATGGTTTTCTTGACAGCCTGCTGGCTCATCCCAACTTCCTGTAAAATCTTGTAGGATTTCTTGTCCTCATGCCCTTCTGAATACTGTTTGTAGTAGATAATCAAGGCTGCACCCAGCAAGAAACTAATGCCCAACAAGAAGCCTGTAAAGAGGAAACCACCTGTGAAGCCCATGATCATATTGGTAAAGTCTGTTTTCTGCATGACGTATCCTAAAGATTCTCCATTAGCATCACTGATATTATAGGCATCGCCTGCCTGCTCACCAAGAGTGGCCACTTCCTCCTTGGTCATGTCGGTAAAGACACGGTAGTCCAGACTAACCTGATACCCTTTCGGATTGTTGGATTCATAGAAGCTACGAATGGTTTGTAAAACACTATCATCACTAACCACCATGACAGCAGCATTGAGCGTATTGGTGATGTCTGGGAAAATAGCTGTATCAAGATTGGCTACATTCTCAAAGCTACTATCACCCAAAGTGACTTTCTCTAGCGAAGGCTTTTCACTCGGACGCATAAAGGCAACTTGATTGGCAGCCAGCTCTGGCAAGTCATTGCCCAACTTCCTGAAATCATCTTGGGTGATGAAGTAGGTAAAGGCCATCTTGCTAAAGTCTGGATTGGCAATAATCTCTGGACTAACGACAATCTCTTTCCCACCATCATAGACCAGACCAGCTTGGTAGGTCAGATAGGTCAGGCTATCTTCCGCTTTTTCTGGAAAATGGCTGAGCACCGATTGCTGATAGGCTGCTTCACCTTGACTTCTATCCGCAACAGGATAGGTAATAGATGTTTCCTTTGGATAAAGTCCACTGGTCATATTTGCCATACCTGTATAGAGGGATGTCGTTGTCGCAATGGTCACAAAGGCCATGACCGCAAGCAATGTGATATTGGCCAAACCTGTTGCGTGTTGCTTCATCCGAAAAATCATCTGCGATGTAGTAATGAAATGTTCTGGCGTGTAAAAATAGCCTTTGTTTTTCCGCCGAGCCTTTAAATACCAAGTCATAAAACTGATATAGAACAAGTAGGTCCCCGCAATGACAAAGAGCACAGCGATAAAGAAACGATAGATAACAGCCAGACCTGCCGATTGAGACGAAAGTGACAGGTAGTATCCAACACCTAGGCTAAGGACACCGAGAGCAGCCAAGAGGAGATTCCCACGTGGCTCCTTCTCACCCTTTTCACTAGCTCGGAACAAAATCAGCGGACTGGTCTTGCCAATAGTCCGAATGGCCAGTAATTCCAAGATGAAGAAGATGCCTGCAAAGAGAAAGGCGGTCATGGCAAATGCCAGAGGTGAAATACTAAAGTGTAAGTCACTATAATTGGTCAAATTCACAAAAATCAAGTAGAGAACATTTGAAAATACACCTGCTAATGCAGAACCTAGCACAATAACCAAGAGGAAGATGAAAAACAACTCAATGCTGGCAACCAAGGCCACCTTCTTCTTGTTCATCCCTAGCATATTGTAAAGCCCGAACTCTCTAGTCCGTTGTTGCATGAGGAAATTAAAGCTGTATATTTCCATAATCAGCGAGAAAATGGTCAATACAACGACACCCAGCCCAATAGAGACCGCCCCAGTTCCCATGGTTTGCATAACTGGACTGAGCATGAGCAAGAACATGGAACAAATCAAGGTAAAGAGGACCAGACTGGCTAAAACAAAAGGAGCAAAGACACCCATAGATTTTCGGATATTTTGCCCAGCAAGTTTGAGGTAAAACATCTACTCACCCCCTAAAAGTGCAGACATATTGAGCGAAATTTCCTTGGCAAAGTCTTGATTGCTCTTGCCTGCCTTGTACAATTGGTGGAAAATCCGACCATCCTTGATAAAGAGAACCCGTTTGGCATGGCTGGCTGCATTGGCTGAGTGAGTTACCATGAGAATGGTTTGTCCATCTAGGTTGATGTCTTCAAACAAATTCAGCAAGTCTTCCGAATTGCGGTAATCTAGGGCAGCCGTCGGTTCGTCCGCTAGGACAATCTGTGGCTGTGTAATCAAACTACGGGCAATGGCCACGCGCTGCTTTTGTCCACCAGATAGTTCAAAAGGACGTTTTTTCAGCAAATCTTGAATCCGCAGTTTTGGCGCCAAAACCTTCAACCGTTTTTCCATTTCCTCATGACTGGTACGTGCCAATACCAGAGGTAAAAAGATATTGTCTTGGATGGACAGGGTGTCCAAGAGATTAAAATCTTGGAAGACAAAGCCTAGGTTACGCAAACGGAAATCTGCCAGCTTGCTTTCCTTGATTTTCGTAATATCCTGATTGTTTAAGATAACAGAGCCCCTTGTCGGCTTATCCAGGGTTGCTAGAATGTTGAGCAAAGTCGTCTTACCAGAACCACTTTCACCCATGATAGCGATAAACTCGCCCTCCTCTACCTTAAAATCCACATCTTGCAAGGCACGAGTTTCCTCTTTTGAAAAGCGCGTGCGGTAAACTTTTTCTAAATGATTGATTTCTAATAACATATTTACTCCTTATTGTTTTCTTTGGATAAATCAACTGCATCAAGTAATGCTTGATAGTCGATTCGGTCTGATTCAGCAATATTATCTTCTAAAACCACCTTATAATAACCATCCTGGACACCGATGGCCCAGTCATTGCTAGTGGTTATATAGAGATTATTCAAGGATACTGTCTTTTTCACTGCCCCTTCTTCTTTGACAACAGGCCATTCCATAAACTGAACTTCTGTTCCTTGAATACTATCCTCGGCAACTTCCTGTTTGCTAATGGCATAGTCTTTTCCCTTGTAACGGAAAGTTTGATAGCCCTCATCAAAGCTAAGGCTTGCTGAAGAAGAGGAACAAGCGGTTAGCATTATACTGCCCAAAGCCAGCATACCAAATACTTTCTTTTTCATAGTTTCCTCCCTCTAGTATGCCATAAATCTTATACTTTGCAAATCATGGGCGAGCTCTTCTAAGAATACGGCTTGTTCCAAGAGTTCAGCTTTCTCTTTTTCTGAGAATGCCTTTTCTTCGATTCTCTTTGCTTGTAAAAATTTGAATGACATATGATTTCCTTCTTTCTATTTCTTATGAGTCTATTATAGGAAATATTCCACCTGCACTCTCTTACAGTTCTGATTAAAAAACTTACAGCTTTGTAAGGAAAGCAAAAAAAGACACCATTTCTGGCATCTTTCAATCTAGGCTATTTTGTCTCCCCGATAAAGGCAATCATGTCGTCTAATTCCTCCTTGCTTTCCGTCACAAGGAGATAGGCGTCATTCCCTTGCAGTTCTGCAAAGGCATCTGGCATCCGTTTGACGGTCTTAATCTTGCCGGCAAATCGTTGATGAATATCATCTGCTGAGTGAACATATTCGGTCGTATCTCGGCGAGTTGCTACCAAGCAGTATTGATGTTCAAATCTACGCTCTTCAACTGTTCCACCTGTCACTACATTGGCATAATCACGGAAAAGGTCAATCGAATGCGCGTAATTGTAGGCTTCTACAGTGAAGCCACCTGCCATACGGTTATTGTACTCAATGGCGATGTAGTCTTTGCCATTCTTGAAAAATTCAATATGAAAGAAACGCTCCTTCATACCGAAGGCTTTGATAATTGCGCGACCATATTTTACTAATTTTGGATCTAGTTCTTTCTCGATGAAGTAGGCATTGTCTTTTCTAGACAACATCAGTTCCAGAGGAGTATGAACATAGGTCAGGCCTGTTTCAAAGACCACATTACCCTGGCTATCAACCAATCCATCATAGGTTGTAATAATGCTTGAATTGACAAATTTCTCAAAGAAATAAGCAGATTGTCCATCCCAGGCTTCTTTGAAGGTTTCTAGGTCAGCTTTTTTAGTTAATTTAAAGGTACCGGATGCCCCAACACCGTTGTCAGGCTTGGCAATCATTGGGAAACCAATTGTTTTCACGGCCTTTTCAATGTCCTTCTCCGATTTGACAACCATACCTGGAACCACAGGAACCCCTGCTTTGGAGAAATATTTCTTCATTTCAGACTTGAATTTTGTCTTTTTAAGATAACTTGGCTTAGCTCCAAAAATATTAAATTGTTCACGGAGTGCGGCGTCATTTTCCAACCAGTGCTCGTTGTGTGATTCCACTCGGTCGATTGGACCATGCTTGTAAATAAGAAAGGCTGCTGCACGCTTGACTTCATCAATATTTTCCAAATCTTCCACACGGAAGTATTCTGTAAGAGCATTACGAAGTTCTTCAGGCAATTGATCGTACGGTTCTTGTCCGATACCTAGAACCGTAACGCCTTCTTTTTTAGCCAATTCAATGGTGAATGGTTGAAAATTTTCTGGATAAAAAGGTGAAATAACGAGATAATTCATAGGTAGTCCTTTCTAGCTTAAAGTCCGATAGAATGAAGGAAGAATGGCATTTGCTTTCTCCACCAAACCCAGTCGTGGGCCACATCTGTACCCCAAGTATCAAACCAAGCTGGGATATTCTTCTCTTCAAAGGCACGTTTTAGGTTGTAGAATGAGTCCAGACCGTCTTGTTCCCAATCGCCCAAACCTGTGCAGACGATAATATCAGCCTGGCGGTATTTATCAATAAACCAGCCGTCGTTTTGGTTCCAAATGTAATCTGATGGTGAGTTTTGATAAACAGCATCGTCATTGCCATAGTCTTGATTGTTGTTGAAGAAACGAGCATCATAGACGCCTGAAAGGGCGATGACTTTTGTGAAAACATCCGGATGTTGCAGGAAGAAGTTTAAGGCATGGTAGGCTCCCATAGAGCAACCAGTCGTCATCATCCCATCGAACCAGCCTGTTTTATGTTTGATAAATGGAATCGCTTCTTCAATCACATAGCGTTCGTAGGCGCGGTGTGCTTCTGCTTTGTCATGAATAGACTTCCAGTCCGCCAACCAGCTTTCACTATCGTAACTCGTTAAGGTGAAAAATTGAACATGACCAGCTTCAATAGAGCCACGACAAGCTTCAATCATACCAAAATCAGCATATTCATTATAAGAACCGCCAGATGAGGCAAAGACAACAACAGGAATCCCTGCGTGACCATAACGATTTAGATTCATTTCTCGGCCAAGATTTCCAGACCAATGACTTAAAAATTCGACGTGCATAGTAAAGCCTCCTATTTAAATATTTTTGTTTTATGACCAATGTTCGCTTAGGAATCGTAGGCAAGCTGGCAAATAGAGCGCCCAAGCCTCCTCATTGTGAACAGCTCCCGAAACGACTTCTAAGGTTATGTTGTCCAATTTAACACCACCAGCAATCAACTGTCGATAATAGCTTAAAGACGAATTAATATAGGCTTGTTTGATATTGCCAGCCATCAGCGTTTTATCTGTATCATCTGCTTCTTCTGTCCCAACATAGATGTAGACACGTTGATCTGAATCTAATTGTTGACGTTCAATATAACGGTCGAAAGCATCTTGATGAAGCCAGTTGGCAGATGAAAAGACACCCAGACAGCCAATCTGGTTCTGATAAGCCAATCCCATAAACTGGGTGATATTGCCTCCCAACGATGAGCCAATCATTGCAGTGTGAACTTTATCAGATTTTGTCCGGTATTCTTGATCAATAAATGGTTTGACGACATCCATCACAAATTCGGCATACAAGGTTCCCTTACCACCGAACTGCACGCCAGGAATCCCCATCTCACTAAACTTCCAAGCAGCGTATTCATGCATGCGATCAGCACCATCATTATCAATAGCCACTACGATCATTTTTGCAATGTCTGGATTACGCTTAATAGTTGGGATGACTTTCCATGAATGACCTGAAAAAGCTTCCTTACTGTAGAGTACATTCTGCCCATCGTGGAAATAGACAACGGGATAGGTCTCTTCTGTATTTTCAGCATATCCTTTCGGCAATAAAACACGGACTCGACGTTTTCTTCCTGTAAATGGTACATCTAATTCATGAGTTCTCATGTCCAAATAAAAGTAAGACTTATTCATATCTATCTCTTCCTTACGTATTTTAAGTATTATATCATAGTTTTTCTGGAATATTCAGAAAATTTAGTTATTTATTTGCAATTTTCGGATTTTCCGAACATAGTTAGTTAATGTCACAGAATTTTCTCATACATTTGGCGGTAATGATCCAATTCTTTTTCTTCTTGTTGTGTGATGTCTTCAAAAATATCTAGCAAAATGGTACCTTTATCTCGTTTCCAGGTTGCCACAAATCGTCCTTTATAAAATACAACAGGTTTGACAATACCCGTCAAAGTATAGATATTACGGATGTATTTAGGATTAAAAAAGGGATTAGCTTTCTTTTCATAACCTAGTAAAAGTTGGTCAAATCCTGCAACGAAAAGGCAGTCAGGCAGTTCTGCTTCTTCTAATTCTCCAAGATAAAAGCGTTCTTCTCCTGCTACTTCAAGAGTTTTCAGGTCTAATTGCTTCATCCATTTTAGGACCGTAGATTTATTTTCCTTGAAATAGTAACGGGCATCAGCTAGGCTGACAGGTCCAAAACCTGAAAAATACCTTCGAGCGATTTCCAGCTCTGCTTTTTCCCGAGAAAGTGGCTGAAAGTCTGTCAGACGATGAAAACGCTTAGCACCGTACTCTTGATAGACTTCTCCACGCTCGACCATGTAGCGAAAGAGGCCGCCCCAGGCGTTAAAGACCAGCTTCTCCTCTTCTTGTGTCATCTTTTCCCCACGGCAAAGGACCTTGAGAGCCTCACGAGTCATAGGACCTTGTTCAAGGGCTTCTAAAATCAGCTGGTGGTACTTCTGCTTGGTCTGAGGGCTAAACCCGTCCCATCCTTCTGTCTTTAAGTATTCGGTGCTGGCCAGCCGCCCCTCGTGGATATAGAGAGGAATTTCCGACTTGAGATAGGCATGAACCGTTCGCCGAATGGACCACTGACGAGTCAGCTCCTCCTGCCAGCTACCCTCATGAAAATCCTCCGCTGTCATACGGTTACGAAATCCGACATGAACATAGGGCTGAAACTGAGCCTGCAAACCATTGAGATTTTGGCAGATTTGCTGAACAGACTGGGGTTCCAACAGACCTTGTTTCTGCAGAATAATTCCCTTCCAAGTATCGTGGTGCATCGTATTTCTCCTCCGCTTTTCTAATCCCAGTATAACACAAAAGACACCCGAAGGTGTCTGATGATAGTCTAAATATCTTAGTAACCCAAAAACTCTTCCAAGTCCTTGAGGGAACGCTCTGCTATTGCCTCATAACGCTCCTTCTTGTCGCGGATACGCGGTCCGTCCAGCTCCTTGATGATACCAAAGTTGACATTCATAGGCTGGAAGTGCTTGCTTTCGGTGTGGGTGATGTAGAATGGCAGAGCTCCGATGGCTGTGGTCTGTGGGAAGATGACTGGCTCTTCGCCACGGAAACGGCGAACAGCGTTGATTCCAGCCACCAAGCCAGAGGCAGCAGACTCGACATAGCCTTCTACTCCTGTCATTTGACCTGCAAAGAAAAGATTAGGATTTTTCTTGGTCGCAAAGGTCTGTTCCAATAAGTTTGGCGAATCCATGTAGGAATTGCGGTGCATAACGCCGTAGCGGACAAACTCAGCATTTTCAAGTCCTGGAATCATCTGGAAGACCCGCTTCTGCTCCCCCCACTTGAGATGGGTCTGGAAGCCAACAATATTGTAAAGGCTACCTGCTGCGTTATCCTGACGGAGCTGGACAACTGCGTACGGTGTCTTGTATTCGCCGTCACGAGGTCCCTTGTAGTCTTCTGGGTATTCCAGACCAACTGGCTTCATTGGGCCATAGAGCATGGTTTTGATGCCACGTTTGGCCATGACCTCAATGGGCATACAGCCTTCAAAGTATTTTTCTTTTTCAAAGGAGTTAAGCGGTGCTTCTTCGGCTGAAATCAAGGCCTCATAGAAAGCGGTGAACTGCTCCTTGTTCATCGGTGCATTGAGATAGGCAGCCTCTCCCTTGTCGTAACGGGACTTGAGATAAACCAAGTCCATGTTAATGGTCGAGCTGTCCACAATCGGTGCTGCCGCATCGTAGAAGTAAAAACCGTCGCCACCGTTGAGGGCGTGAATCTTCTCCGCCAAGGCGTCAGACGTCAAAGGCCCCGTCGCGATAACTGTAATAGCATCTTCAGGAATCTCTGTAATCTCGCCACGAATGACCTCAATTAGCGGGTGGTTGTGAATCTCATCTGTGACTGCTTGAGAGAAATTTTCACGGTCCATGGCCATAGCACCGCCAGCAGGCACACGGTGAGCCTCACCAGCTCGCATTATAATGGAATCCAAACGACGCATTTCTTCCTTGAGCAGACCAACAGCGTTGGTCAAACTATCGCCGCGGAATGAGTTGGAACAAACCAACTCAGCAAACTTGTCCGTCTTGTGCTGAGGGGTCGGTTTGACACCTCGCATCTCGTAAAGTTTGACAGGAATGCCACGTTTGGCAATCTGATAAGCAGCTTCTGAGCCAGCCAAGCCAGCTCCGATAACATTAATGTGGGTTTGAGACATGAAACTAATACCTCTAGCCAGAAGATCTGACTACTGTTTGGGAATACCCCAAAACAGAACCTTTCTAAATTTTATACCTATCTAGTATACCAGAAAATGGCTAGAAAAGACAAAACTACCTTCATTGAAATGAAAGTAGCTCCGATTTTTTACATAATATATTTTATGTATATCATTTGCTATTCTATAGCTTATTTACAATAGCTCCGCTATATCTCCAACAACCTCAAAGTTCCAACCAAGTCTCCTATAAGAGTCGATTTCTTCCTGACTATACGGGAAAGTATTCAGCAAAATGGAATCCATTCCCAATTCATGAGCAATAGCTATATCGGATGTCAAATCATTACCAATCATAACCGTTTCCTCAACATCAAGATTATTTTCCTCTAAAACCAGTTGAAGAAATGCTGGTTCAGGCTTCTTCATCTTAAAGTCGGAAGAGATATAAATTTTTTCCATCAAATCAGCACAACCTGTCTGTTCAATTTCTGCCTGAGTAAAAATTCGTTGAGCATTGGAGAGAATAAATAATCGCGCTTCTCTATCCTTTAATGTCTGTAGACTAGTTAGAGTATTTTCATAAGCCTCTAACTTTTCACGTGAAAGTACGCGGAAAATCGCGGCTACTACTTGTCCAAAAGTCTCTAAATCAGTCGGTTTATTGGTACTTTGGTTTTCATTTGGTACATCCGTTAATAGACGAATGAAGATTGTTTCTAAATCAATTTCGACATACTGATAACTCACTGTTTCCGCGAGAGATCTCTCCGCCTCTTCTACAAAACGATGATAGGCATTTTTCAACTGGCGCGGCCGATAGGAACAACCAAAAGCATTGTAAATCTGTGTTAGCTGATTCCAGACCTCTAGTTTATTTTCATCTGTACGAATATCAACCAATGTACCATAAAAATCGAAGATATAGTTTTTGTAACTTTTCATGTCTTTCTCCTAATCTTTAGACAGCATTTTTTATATTATACCCCACAACGAAAACGTTTGCAACAATAGAACGAAAAAACCTACCACATTAAGTGATAGGTTTTTATTTTGATTGGAAACTCTATTATTTAAGAGTAACAATTGCACAACCTGTTAAATGTGCAGTATCAAGGGGTTTGAGTTCATAAATTTGAAGTTTGGCAGGAATTTTGGCATAAAATTGAATCCAGTCCTGCACTTTTAATATTTTGTGTGATTTCTTCAGAAACTGTTTTATCTAAAGCATTAAACCAATGACTATATGTGTTCAAAGTTGTTGATTTATCAGCATGTCCCATTCGTCTTGCCACATATAAAATATCTTTTTTCAGAACATTTATTAGATAAGAAGCATGACTATGTCTAAGACCTTTACCTGTAATAACAGGAACTCCTACTTGTTGTGCCTTACGTTTGATGATGCGACAAATGGTTGATTTACAAAAAGGATCTCCAAATCTTGAAATGATAAAATCTGTATCTTGATTTGCAAACTGATTTTTTCGCCAAACTTGAAGTACTTCAATAGTTATATCATCCAATTCAATAAGTCGTTCACCTGCTGGAGTCTTTGTTTGGTCTTTACGATACCAATTTCCATTTTCATCTTTCTCCAAGGTTGTATGCACCTTTAGAAATTTTTTATCAAAATCAATATCCTCCCAACATAAAGATAAACCTTCACTCACTCGTACACCTGTCATATAATATAACCAGATGGCAGTAAATCGTTGTAATTCTTCATAATCATGTAAGTCAAATGATTTGATAAATGTCTGAAACTCCGCATAGGTCCAAAATGGAGTTTCTGGATGCTTACCTCTAGGATTATCTAATGCTTTACAAGGCATATCTGAAATATAGCCAAGTCTTTCTGCATAACCCATACAAGCTTTAAACCTTGACCATAAATTTTTCGCATAGTTTTCAGAATAATTTTCTATGATATGCAATCTAAAAGCCTCGCAATCTCTAGGAGTTATTGCTTTTAATGGCTTTGAACCAAAATATTGAATAAAAAGTTTATGATGAGGAAGAGCCGTCTTATATGTCACAGACTGAACTTTTTGCTTATACGCTCTTAAATAAATTTTGTTCATATAGTTTTCAAAAGTCATATTGTAATTTTCTAAACTGACTTTGTTGGCAAATTCATATTTTATACGAACTAATTCGTCATATGCTTCTTTCATTGTTTCAAAGGTTTTACCATATTGATTTTTTCTAGCTTTCTTTTGTACCCTTTTGCCAGTTACTGGGTCGATTCCAAGATCAATCTGATAAAATATCTTTCCCTTATTATCACAATAAACACCTTTGTATTTTTTACTACTTTTTGTTACCATTTGGATTCTCACTTTCTAAATGTTATTTAGATAGTGGAATCCCTATTAATTGTTCCACAATTTCTGCTGGTGCGATACCTAGTCTTCGATTGTCAAAGGGCGATTTACTTAATTGTACCGCATTATGGTCAACTTTGCGAGCTTCTTCAAACTTTTTTACAGCAATTCTTTTAGCTTCTCGAATAATGTCTCTAGAGGTATGTTCAGGAAATCCTAAATTCATTAAATCTTTATATGTAGCAGTTCTCATACACTTTTCTCCTCAAATCACTAAGTTTTTTTACACGCTAGATGAGATTTGAATGGTTAGTTCAATCATGGGAATTTCACCCGCTGTCCTTTTACGATGGCAGCCTGAACGGTCAGAAGTATCATTATCATTATTTGTGTCATGGCAGATAGGTTACCATCCTATTTTTGAATAAATGATTTTCGCTCATTTCCTGGCGCATTACATTCTATTGCTCAACAAATAAATAAAGTCCCACCTAGAATTATTCAATTGTCAATGAACAAATCAGGAGGGACTATTTTAAATTATTCTTTATTCGGTGGGGAAAGTCAGTTTGCCCCAACAAATAATCTGTACTGACGTTGTAAAGATTCGAGAGTTGTATTAGCACTTCAGCCGATAATGTATGTTCACCTCGCTCAATCTTTGCGTATGCTGAACGTGTAATACTAAGATAATCGGATACATTCTGCTGAGTTAAGTCATGATCCTCTCGTATATCTCTTATTCGCCGATACATTAAGCTTTCTCCTAAGAAAAAGTATACTGTACAAATTATAAAAAGACGGAAAATGGTCCAGCTTGGACCAAACAGATTATTAAAAAAGAGGAGTACCTCTCCTCTTTTTTAACTCCTATAAAAGCCTAGTGACTTGTATGTTATATAGAAGCGATTTATTTAAAACTAATTATTTTTTTCCAAAACATCTACTGTTAATTTATAAAAAAGGATAGAAAATATACTATTTACTACCAGAAAAATAGATAAATTACCAAAAGACATATCTGTTAATGCTCTACTTCGGAGTGCAACCATTGGCTGAGAATAAGGGAAAAATTTTGTTAAATCTTCATTGATAAAGATAAGTACAAAATTCAATACACTTCCAACTGTCGCAATTCCAATACTTTTACTGAAATTTCTTGTTTTCACTGTTATATACGATTGAAGAATAATTATTGGAACAGATGCTAAAAGTGACAATAATAGCCATTTAATATACGTCTGTAAACTCAAATCCAGAATAATTCCATCAGCATGAATTGCTATAATAAAAATAATTAATAATACTAGTTGAACTGGAAGAATAATGAAAAAACTACACAATAATTTACCAAAATACAATTTCCACATTGAGACTTGGTTTGCTTTCAACATTTCAAGGTTTTTTCGTTCAAATTCAGGTATAATCAGTAAACCAGCAATAATAGCAAGCATCGGAGGATAGAGCAAGGTGCTATTATAAAATGTTAATTGTCCCCATAAAACCAGTGATTGTGTTCCTTCAACTAAAACATCCCTATTAGAAAAATATATTCCTAACCCAATAAAACTAGAAAAAGTCAGAAAAGCCATTCCAATCAACAAAAGTTGGATTTTTCTAGCTTTTTTCCATTCTGCCTTAAAATAACTTCCCATCTTTATTCCCTCTCTTTCTCAAAACGAGATTGGCTATAGCATACAACAATAAACAATAAACAGAATAAATTATCAACTTCCAAAATAATTGACTATCAAAAATGTATGCAAACTCCCCGCCACCAAGAGACTGATATTTATAGGGTGCTAAGCTACCAAATCCTGTTATAGGATTAATCAAACTACTGAAGCCATAACTTCTTGGAGTCAAAACAATGCCTAAAAAACCACCTAACAAACCTAATGCCAATAATAGACCCTGTTTTTCTACTACTATAGCTAAGAATAAATAGATACAAATCAAAGAATATACTGAAAGAAATTGGGCAAAAAGTTGAAATAAAATAACTGAGAACGGGATTCTGATGCCTACTTGTTGACCAAAAATACAAATAGCAATGACTTCTAGAATTGACATGAAGCTAAAGATAATAACCATAAATAAGAATTTATTGGCAAAAATAGTTAGAAGATTATGACCATTTGAAAATTGCAACTTAAAAGTCTGACCCTCACGCTCATTCCATACAATGCGAGCAGCAAATACACAAACTGCTATAGGAAGCATGAGGAGGTTGACATTTTGATTGCTAAATAAAATTTCTACCCCTTTTAATTCTGGATGGGAAGAGAATGCAGAATTAAACGTAACGATATTCCATAGTGTCGCAACAATAATCAAAATAGTTACTATTGAAAAAGATTTTGTTCGTTTACTTTTTAACCATTCAATGTATATACCTCTCATGCTACACCTCCTTGGTTAACTCTAGAAAAATATCTTCTAGTGTTTCACTCTCTCTGGCCACTCTAAAAATGCGATAACCACTCTTGGTTAAATAACTTACTACATCTGCTAATTTATCATTATCAATATCGCTTATTTTGACATAACTTGCAGTTGCACCTAATACTTCTACTGAACCGAACTCAACCAAACTCTGAACTATATTATTCTGAGAAAAATCTCCACCAATCTCCACCCACCTATTAGCTTTAATAGCTTCGATTTCTCCTTCATAAACCAAACGTCCGTGATTGATAATTCCAACTCTGTCTGCAATATACTCAATCTCTGTAAGAATATGACTAGAAATAAATACTGTCAATCCCTCTTCTTTAGCTAATTTAACAATTAATTCTCGAATTTCATGAATGCCGGCTGGATCAAGACCATTGGTCGGCTCATCAAGTAAAAGAATTTTGGGTTTCTTAACCAACGCAAAAGCAAGTGCTAGTCTTTGTTTCATACCAAGTGAATAATCCCTCACAAGTTTTTTCCGATTTTTTTCTTCTGACAATCCCACTAACTCTAATGTTGGCCAAATATTTTCTTTTGCGAATCCTACCATCTTCTGAAAGACCATTAAATTTTCATAACCTGTAAGATTAGGATAATAAGAAGGTTCCTCAATCATTGACCCAATTTGTTTTAGATAGCCTTTGCCATTTTGTATATTAGAGCCAGTTACTATGATTTCTCCCGAAGTAGGACTAATCAGAGACAATATCATTTTCATAGTTGTTGTTTTACCTGCCCCATTTGGTCCAAGAAAACCGTAAATTTCACCCTCTCGGACGGTAATCTTTTCTAAGTCTACCGTGGTAATATCTTTATACACTTTTGATAGTCTACGCAATTCAATTACATTTTTCATCTCTACATACCTAATATAAGCCTACTCTTAGGGCTCTTCCTCTCTTTTTTATTTCACTACTATTGTACTGTCACAAGTTAAAGATAACATTAAGAGAACTGGGGTTTACTTAAAAACTAGAACAAATAAATTTTCCATAATTTACATTTGTTTCCATGAGATTCTTATGACTATCTTTAATCACTTCACCAGACTCCTCATCAATGAATATAACATTGTCAACAAAATTCACAATATCTAAATGGTGACTTACAATCAGCATTGTTTTATCCGAATACCTAGAAGACTGTAATACATTTTCATAAATTCTATTTTTACTGTGTTCATCCAAATTACTAAACGCCTCATCCCAAAAAACAATGCCGTTATCTTTTATCAATGATTTTGCTATAAGTAATTTCTGAATTTGTCCACCTGATAAATTTTTCCCCTGTTTTAACAATTTAGAATATATTTTGTTAGGTAGCTGAGAGATTACTTCATCCGCTGCCGTATCTTTCAATATTTGATAAAGAGGAGATAAATCATTAGAAGTCCATTCAAGATTTTCTAAAATACTTCCTTTTCTAAGCGTCATATTCTGTAAAACCACACTTATATAATCCTCAAATCCTACGATTCCATATCTAATAGAGCCATTATAACGAAGCATGCCTGCTAGAAGTAACAGTAATGTAGATTTACCACTCCCCGATTTTCCTACAATAGCAATTTTTTCTCCTTTTTTGACTGTAAGATTAATATTTTTATAGATTGGTTTATTACCATAAGAAAAGTTTAAGTTATCAGTCTGTATTAAATAATCGTTTGATTCTGAACTCGGTACAGTAATTGGTGCTGAGTCTTTCAACAAATCACTTTGCTTTTCAGCGTAAATCTCCAATCGAAGTATTTCGAAAATTGCTCCTTTCACCTGTTCAATTGCCGAAATCAATAATGAAATGCTAGTTTGATATACAAGTAAGTCCGAAAGTGATACTTCTATATAGTTATTGTAATAAACTGATATAACTATAATAGAAGATAAACTGATGTAGTTAAATATAGTTCCAATCAATTGAGATAGATTTTCAATTCTCAAAATTTGAGAGTATTTTGTTGTGACTTTATTATTGACTGTCACCCAAGAATTGAAAATTTTATCTTCTTTTCTCATTATCTTTATATAGTCAATATCGTCCAAATCGGTTTGTAATTCCGAATTAAAATCGATAAGATATTGCAAATACGTTTGATTGTATTCGCTTTGTTTATAATATAACAGTATCGAAAATATACTATAGACAGAGATCATCACAACTAAAATCACTGTTAATTTTACAGAGATTGTCATTAAATAGATAAAAATTACCAAGGCTGAAATTAAACTTATAAACGACGGTATAATTTTTAATGTAACATTATCTCTTAATATTGATTTTAGATTAATCTTTTCAGAAACCCCACCACTTAAATGATTGCGAAAATATAACAAAGGCTTCTTTAAAAGCCTTATAAATAACTCTTTACTATAATATTTGTCAAAATCCCTATTATACTTATTCAGCGCCTTATTTTTTACAAAATATCCAAGCAGTTGAAAAACAAGAACAAAACTTAGTAAAAATAAATTTGCACTGAATTTGAACTCATCTGTTAGCATTTGTCTTAAATTTATTGAAAACAATAGTACACTTGCTTGAATAAATAACAAAGATAAAATAAATAAGGAAATGGGTTTGACCTGAAGTGTCTTCTTAAAATAACTCCAAAAAATGGGGTTATATCTTTCTGGCTTAAACTCGTTACCTTTATTTACCATAATCATCGTTCCAGAATAATGTTCCATAAACTCACTTTTATGGTATCTAATTCGGCCAATTGCAGGATCTACAATTAGGACTCGGTCAGTTTTAATTTTTTCTAGAACTACAAAATGATCGTTATTCCAGTGAATAATCATTCTTCTTTTGGTTTCTTCGTAAATTTTCAATAAATCATCAAATGAAGTTCGATAAGCATTTATAGTCACTCCAAATCTATCATTTAAAGTTAGTAGATAAGATAAACTTAGACCATCTGCTGGTAATGAATCTTTATTACAGACTTCATGTAAAGGGATTCGGTGTCCAAGGTCATTCAACATCATAGTATAACAAGCTAGAAGACAATCTTCTTCATTGTTTTGCAAAATAATCTTCATCGTCTTTCTTCCTTTCTGTAACTCATACGCTAGGAATAAGAATATCAAGCGATTTATCTTCTTTTAGATATTTAGCTGTAGAAAACAAAATTCCTGGAATCCCAGTCATTAAGCCATAAACATTATATTTTGTATTAAAGCTGCACATCCAGCCTTTTTCTAAACCAAATGAATGTAACTTTTTGTATTCTCGATCTACAATACCTTTGAGTTTTTTGGACTGGCAATTCTCCATATAATTTAAATAATAACTGAGAGCTAATAAATTTCCACTGGTACCATGGCACAGCGAAAAATTAGTCATATCAAAACCAATTTCAATAATTTGTTTTACAGCATGCTCTACATCTCTTCTCAATTCTTCTACCTCAGAATCAGATAAAATATTATATTTATCATTTAATTGCAGCTGTGCCAACCTTGCAACTAATACCCCTGTAGAACCGTGGCACCAATTCGCACTTGTTTCACCATTCCTTTTATCAATCCAGCCTTCACCTAGTTTTTGTTGATTTTCAAAAGTTCTAGCCTTATTAAATAGATCTAAGGCCTCTGAACGATTAGATTTATATGCTAAAAACAACAAGGCTACTTCTACTCCTAAATTCCCATGGGCAAGGCTGACATTATTTGCTTCTAATCGATTCCAACATATATAATCATTGTTATTGACACCTAATTCTTTAAGTTTAACTAGTGATTGAGCTAGATTCTCTATATTTGTGTCTGTATTCCTGAATGCAACAATTTCATTCGGAAAACTTGATAAAAAATCAGCTTGCGATGTATTTAAATTTAAACAATATTGATCTCTAATTTTAAATATATCATCTGGAAGTCTCTGACCTGTAATCAAGCTAATTCTAGAAATAGCAGAAAAAACTCCTAATTTTCCAACGAAGTATGTTGGATTTTCTATTTTAGTATATAAATTTAATAAAGTTGATAGTATTCGCTTCAAACAATCCATAATTCTCTCTTGTCTAGAAGGATCAACTAAATCATAAGCTTCAGATAAAGCAATAGCCATGCCAGCGATTCCTTCGTATACTGAATTATCCATTGGAACTAATTCAAAAGCGTCGTGATCATTAACTTTTAAAGTTAACCAATTTGTACTATCATCTTCCAATGAATATTTCTCATCATCCAAGATGATATCTACTAACGCATTAATACCTTCATTTAATATACCGTCATCAACACTAGTACAGTCATATTTTCTATATTCTTCTTGAAGCTCTGTACTATACAAAGCTTGTGTAGTTTTTAGTGAAAATTCTATCAAATCAATCTGTTCCTCAATTAATTCATCACTAAGCCTCTCTAACTTTTTAAGAGCCGTATTTAACGCTGAGATTTTTAATTTCCAAATTTTTCTCTCTCCATCTGTAATATCACAGCTATTAATGCTTGTGCTAAAATATGGAATATCCATGTTTAATAGCTGATTTTTTTCTGACTGGATTAACATATCACAGTCATATTCATTTAGTTTATTTGACATTTTTTCAAATAGCACTTTCGACTTATCGCAGTATACGGGAGATATTAGTAATTGTCGTATTAAACTATAATCCTTAGTGTTTCGAAATAAAATTCTAGTCTGAATATCGCTATGATTTAAATAAAGATTTTTAAGGTATTGTTTTTCCTTGACAAAAAAATTCCCCAATTCTCGGAATCCCTCTTTAATGAATTCAATATATTCTACCGCATTAAGATAATGCTTCTCTCCTCCTGAATTAAGAAAATAGGGTAAATGTTCTTGATTTTTTATCTGATATTTTTTCTTTTCGATACGGATGTCATCCCGATTATGATTAACAACAACTTTTACTTCCCCAAAGAATGTTCCCCCAAGAACTCCACTAGTATCCCCGCCAAAAACATCATCTGAGTCAGCAATTGGAAGAAGACCAGTGGAAAGTACGGAGTCTCTACTTTTTTCTATAATATGAAATGTTGCTTTATTACCAACCAACGTATCAAATGGTGAGATAGAAAAAATTGTTTCGACATCAACCAAAATAGGTGTAAGATTTGAAGAGATTAAATTTTCAAAATGTAAGTCTGAAATATTTAAAATGTAGGAATATCCTAATAAATAACCGATTCTACGATAAAATTCCTCAGCTTCATTTTTTGAATTAATAGGCTTACTAATTACGAATTTTTCCCAAAAATAATTTCCTTTATTCAAAAAACTAGGAATAAAATGAATTTCTTTATCTAGATAAGCACTGACTCTAGAATCTAATCGAGCCAAAAGTATGTTTGGTTTAGCTGATTTCTTTTTTAATACAACCTTTTGTCCTCGGTAAGATACAATACATACTCCGTCACCATTGTGAATATCTCCAGTAACATTAAGTTTGATATCACTTATGTTAGGAGTCACGCACGTACTATTAATGTACTTTTTTGCTACTAATTCTGAAAAGTCAGAAATAAATGTATTTTTTACAAATTCAACCAAACTTAAATATTTTTGAATACTGAGTACAACGCGATGATTTATTTCTGGGAAACGTTGCTCAATCTCATCCAATATTATACCTTTCCTACATAAGACATTATTAAAAAAGTCATAACGAATCTCTGGTGTAGACCCTACTAGACTTCCTTCAATCCGCTTCTCATTTATTAAATAAATTAGCGTCGGACGATAATAATCTAAAATCTTTTTCCCAATCTCATCAATGATATCACCATCCTCCAGTAATAGTTCTGGAAAGTATCTTTCAAGAACTACTTTTTGAAAAGTATTAAATTGGTTGTACAAAATTTCGCTACCCACCATACTGTTCCCCTCCAAAAACTAACAACATGTGAAGATTGCCTGTAAACTATTCCAACGACATTCCGCAGAAATAGTATTAACACCATGACCTGCTCCTCCTAAAAGAATATCCAGATCATCGATTTTTACTTCTTGTAGTGTAGCAACTGCTTCATAATTTATTTCTTTATTAGTTTTCGCATTCATAATTTTTTACCTTCTTTTTAATATTAGTTTAGTCAGTGCACTTCTCTATATGATAATTTTAGTACTCTTACTTAAAGATAAGTTTAAGAAATAATAAATTTTAAATAAATTTATACATTACAAAATATTCGTCACTTCTATGGCAACGATCAACTTCACATGAGACCTCTAGGGATAAGTCCTGCATCTTTCCTCGTTTACACAAGATATGAGCTCCCTAACTCTCACATTGCTAGGTAGGTTTCTAGGTATTTAGAATTTTTGGTCTTCTCATCCTCCATATATACCTTACATAACATTTCTGTTCAGAGAACCACCATTTCACTATTCCTCCCTATCCTTGCCACCTCATAATAGTCAGCATTTTGAGTCCTATTGGGTTACTCGCTAGCAGGTGTCCCCAGAGTACTTTCATCTTAAATGTAGCCATGCCCAGCGTTATCAAAAAAAGACAGACCAAAATAATTTTGAGTCTGTCTGTAAATTGTCAGAGGAAATCCTCCATTACGTAACTTCAAAGATATCTAAATGTATATATTTATGAACAACACGTAAATAGGAATTGCCATGAATTCATATGACATTCATGCGAAATAGTTTTAAAAACCCCATTTTTTCCAGCACCAATAATTTGATCCAACTCTTCAAGACTTACTTCTTGAATCGTACTCATTAATTCAATATCTTTTTTCATTTTAGTCGCCTCTCTTTGAAAAATTTTTTTACGAGCAACATGTGAATAAAAACTGCCATGAATTCATGTGACATTCATGTGAGATAGTTTTAAAAACTCCATTTTTTCCAGCACCAATAATCTGATCCAACTCTTCAAGACTTACTTCTTGAATCGTATTCATTAATTCATAGTTATCTTTCATAACATTTTCCTCTTTCTATTTTTTATTACCGACAATATCGATATCTTCTTTGTTACAAGTTCATCTTACAGGAGTATCTTAAAGTCTGTATAAAGAAAACATAAATTTAACTTTAAGATTTTTAATCTCCAAATATTTTAATTTAGTTAGTGAGGCCCTTGAAATAATATATTTTTATCTATAACTTGTTTTATTTTTCGAATTACAACATTAAATATTATTTCAATCTTTATTATATGATTGTCAAGTCATAAAATATTTGTATGCTTATTATATTTTCATTCTGAGTAAGGCTAAATAAACCCGATAACTTTATTGTATGATATAATTTATATAAACATTGGAGGTAAAAGTATGGGTTTTGAAATACAATTGTTGAATAAACATATACTAATTGTGGATGATGACATCGCATTAAGCGAATCAATCAAAGAAGTGCTCATGAGTCGTGGCTTCAAAAATATTAGTTTTGCTTATAGTATTAGCGAAGGTATTGATATTTTTTCAGTATCTCAAATTGATTTAATTATTCTAGATGTCATGTTACCAGATGGTGAAGGCTATTTACTTTCCAAATATGTAAGAAAGACATCTGATGTCCCAATTCTATTCTTAACTGCTAAAAATAATCCTGATGATGAAATAAATGGGCTTGACTCAGGAGGAGATGACTATGTTACAAAGCCATTTTTACCTAAATCTTTAACTTACCGTATAATGGCATTGTTGAGAAGAGCTTACCGAGATGAATCTGAACTCATTGAATTAACAGATTGCACAATTGACTTGAATAATGCAAGCGTAAAAAAAAGTAATCAAAATTTTTCACTGACCCCTACTGAAATTCAAATTCTTAGAAAGCTATTTACCAACAAAAATTACATCGTTTCCACAGAGACAATATGTGATACTATTTGGGGATTAGATAGCTTTGGATATGAAAAATCCTTAATGGTCCATATACGCAATATTCGAGAAAAAATCGAAATTATACCTTCCAAGCCAAAGCATCTAATTACCGTTAAAGGGCTTGGATATAAACTTGCTATTTAAACAATAAGAGATCTTATGAATATTTTCAAAAAGAATATATTAAAATTTATTTTATCGTTTATTTTCATCATAATGGTTGATATAGTACTTCTAACTGTAGCAGCAAACTATATACGTAGCCAACAGTCTGCCTCCAACATTATAGAAACAGTATCATCAGAAATTGTTTTATCTGATGGTAATTATACTGTCAGTCAAAAAGCCAAAGAATTAATCGATAATAATAACTTATGGATTATGATTATTGACAAAAATAGTGGAAAAGAAAAATTTAATATTGATAAACCTAAAGATATAGCTAATCAATTTGATTTTGCAGATGTTATTCGTTTCTCCAGATTTTATTTAAAAGACTATCCTGTATTTACTCAAATAAAAGAAAATGATCAGGATATATATATTATTGCATTCCCGAAAGATAGTATTATTCGCTATAGTAATAATTATTTTGATTTGAGCAGGATTCAAATTTTTCCCATCATTATCCTATCAATTATTTTTGCTAACATATTATTTTGCTTAATTTTATACATTTATAGTATTACTTTTCTAGATAGAAATATCAAGCCAATTATTTCTGCAATTGTAAAATTACCGAACGGTGTAAATACACAAGTTAAATCAGTAAAAGAACTAGATAAATTAACATTCGCCATTAATTCTGCCAATCAGAAACTTCGTGAAAATGAAGAGTTTAAAGAAGATTGGATTTCTGGAATTGCACACGACATAAAAACTCCTCTTTCAGTTATTGTATCCAACATATCTTTAGCCATTGAGAAAACTGATAACGACACTCTACTCAAATATTTAACTCCTACTTTAGTTGAAAGTCATTATATCCAGAACCTTCTCAATGACCTAAATATATTTGCTAGATTAACAAACGGAAATCTGATATTGAAACAAGAAATTATTTATATTATTCCATTTTTTAAAGATATAATCATTCAAATTATTAATCAAGAAATTTGGCACGATTTCAATTTTGAATTTACTGCCGATGAAAATTTATATAACAAAAAAATGTATGTCGAAAAATCTCTTGTTTCTAGGATAATCCATAATTTGATTTACAATTCTGTTTTACATAACCCCTCTGGATGTGATATTCAGATTATTCTTAAATCTCTGACCAATGACAGATTTTCAATTACTATACTAGATAATGGAGTGGGAACATCTGTGGATAGACTTAACAATATCAATAAAATTGAAGAATTTAATTTTGATATTTCTGGAGTTCGTAGGAGTGGTATAGGCTTAAAAATTACTAAGCAAATTGTTGATTTGCATGGTGGTGATATGTTTATATCTAGTCAACAGGGAGAATACTTCCAAACTACTATTACTTTAGATAGTATTGGTTGAAGATATTTTTGAGGATACCTTTATCAATCGCCCAATTATCAATTCTTTCGATAGATTTCTTCCTTATTTTTTATAGCAAAAACTCTCCTTGATTTTTATTAATTAAACCTATAGGTAATAGTTTATTCTAGTGAGACATTCTCTTGGAATTTCAAGTCTATATCTGTATTAAGAATTTTTACAAACCTTTCTATTCTACTTACCAGCCCTTCATACTCATCCAGATATAAGCTAAATTTTTCTTGTAATAGCTTAATTTCTTCAGTCACTTGTTCTAGTGTAATTGATTCTGTCAAATTTAGTTTTGAAAAGTCATACCTTGCTAGTTTTCGACTATTCGGATCATCACTCTTTAGGTTGATAAGCACTTCCGCCATCTTATTCAAGGTGGCGATTTTTTCATTGGTTTGATTTAGTTTGACATCTAGCTCTGCTATTTCTGCGACCAGTTCGTCTTTAACGTCTTGGTATCTTTTGTCTGTCTCTGTTAACTCAATCAAGAGGTTAATCTCAGTAATCTTTTCTTGAAGTCTTTCAACAGTCGGTCGTCTGTATGGTATTGCTCGACTATCGTTGGTTAGCTGTCTAATCAAGGTTCGTCCTTTTATATACTGATTCTTATCCGAATGTTCTTTGTTATAGATAAAGTATGAGGTTGTCTCACGGATATAGACTTTATATTTTGTCTGATTCTCTTCTTCAAGAATATCTAATTGATAGTTAGGAATGAAAATAAAACCGCTCTGCTTTACACCAAAAGACACCTTGATATAAACGCCCTCATCAACTAACTTCTCTATTTGGTGTCCTGCAAGTTCCACTTCAAATTCGTGAACGGCATCTCGTGTTTCCTTAAATGTCTCAAAGGCTTCCTCAATCTCTTTAGTGGATACCTTATCCTTATCTCGTTCTTCTTGAAAAGCATGGTACTGCTCCTTTAAATTCTCTAATCCTCCTGAATCACCTACTTCCTTATTTTTAAAGTAATCTTGAAAAAAATTGACATCATATAATTTCTTGTCACTTATTTTTTTATGATTCAGACATATCTGCTTTCCATTTTTTTCAAGTATGAAGGTTACATTCTTTTGTTTTAAGTCAATGGTTAGATTCAATTCTTTCGCTTTTGTCAGTAACTTTTCCAAAGAATTAACACGGTTCAACAAAAATTCTAATCGATTTTCAATCTCTAGCTTGGCAAAATATGTACGGAAAAAGTCTTCATCATATAGCTCTCGTTTACTGAGTTGGCGTCCTCGAATTGGCTTTGTCATGGATCTATCTGTCATCATGAATCGACTATGCTTCTGACTAAAATCAATATGAACATGTAGCTGCTCTGCTTTTTCTAAAAAATCATCAAAGGACTTTGACTGTTGCATCAAAAAATAAAGGCGCTGCTTCAATTCAAATTTATGACTAATCTTCCTATATTTTTGGTAGTCACGGTAAGAGAAACGCTTCTCAATAATTTTCGCTCCAGCCATTTTAGAAATGCGATCTGAAATCATGCGAAGGTTTCGTTCCAAGGCATAATTCCATATCAACTTTTTATCTGAATTGCGGTCAATAGCATTGATTAGGATGTGATTATGAACATGATCTTTGTCTGTATGAGTCGCTACGATGAAACGAAAACGACCTCCTGTTAATTCCATCATGGTCTCATAACCAATGCGGTTAATTTCTTCAGGTGTCAGATTATCCTCGGGAGAAAATGATTGTATGAGGTGATGGGCATGAATATTTTGTTGGTGTTTTTCTTGTCGGTCATTTCTAGATTCGTACAACTTGTCGTTATTGGTAAAGTTGACATTGTACATTTCTACCATTTCTTCATAGCTAGGAAAGTCTAAGTAATTGCTCATGCCAAAATCAGATACCAATTTCAAATTGTCTGTTTTACCGGGATTGAGGATATACTTAATCAGACGCCTACGGTATTTTTTCCCGTGCGTTGCAAAGTGTTTAGTGACTACCATGAAACTCCCTCAGTCTCTTCACTTCCACTTGAAATTCTTTCTCCACTCCAGTAATCAACTCACTAACTCCTTTACTTAATTCTTGTAACTGTTCTTGAGAAATCAGATGACTTTGATTAATCGCACGCGCAATTTGATTAATGTTATTTCCAATCCGTCTCAATTCAAATACTAACTGGTCATAGGTATCCGTGTTAATGGTGACAAATGACATATTGGGATTCAGCAACACTTTTCTAGCATATACTGAGAAATTTTGACAATGACTCTTAGCAATCCGTTCATTCAATTGATGTAATTCTGAATCTGTTAGAAATACTTTTTTGAGATTGGTACGATAACGATAAACCATAGTAGCCCCCTATCTCATATATTTTTCACGAAACTCACGACTGAGTGGCTGTACTTGATTGACTTCCGCAATCAATTCTTGAACGCAGGTCAATAAGATTGAAACGTGTTCTTGCGTCACTTGGTGATTTTCTCTTGCGACAACTAGAACTTCATGCACATCTCGACTAATTTGTTCAAACTTTTGAGACTGCCAAAGGGAAAACCAACTTTCAAAAATTCTATCCTGATAATTCTTTTTCAACAAATTTTGACGAAGAAATTCTGAGAAACTACCCACTTTTTGTTCCCTCATCATTTCTTTTATCTGTTTTTCTTCTTGTCTCGTGATTCTAAATTGCTTACGGATTAACTTAATTTCTTGTCCCATCCTACTATCCTTTCAACATGATATTTGTCTGACAATGTAAGGCTGCCTCACATTGTCAGTACGCTTCCTAAAGACTTCACTCTCTCCTTGTTCGGTCTTTGCGAGCTCAGATATTGTGTCCACAATATCCCCAAAATCATATCGCCAGCTGACCAAAACCTTTGAGTTTTGATAGCTGACGATAAGATAACTTGGTGGCTTCGCCCCCAAACCCCCAGTAGAAAATCAACACTTGATTTTCTTAGGAATGATATTAGGATAATAGAGGTGATTTGGAAAAAGTATCACAAAACAAAAAGTAGGATATTTCTAACCTACTTTTCATTTCCTTATATTATTCAGAAAGAGCTGTCTCATATATGGACATCTTATGTTTAAATGAGTCTCTTCCACCTTCCAATTGATTGATAATATGGTTTTTTATAAATTTTTCACTAACATATCCCTGTGATTCAATCCAAGCATGAGCCCCATCTGATTCCATAATTACCACTTGATCGGTCATGGAATTTGTTACAATTGTCGCATTATGGGTTGCTAAAATAATTTGTCGTTGAGCTTTCACGTCTCTAAACTGTTGAACTAAATGTCTGTATATATAGCGGTTATCCAAATTATCTTCAGGTTGATCAATAATTAATGGTCTGAAATCCTTTGAATAATCACTATATGCTAGTAAAAAATCTAACATCGCTACAACTTTTTGACCCAAACTTAATACACTAACTTCTTTATAAAGAATGTCAAGATGTTGAGATGTTTCTTTTGAGTTAATGTTAAACTCCAAAAAAAGTCTTTCATTGGCTACATGTTCTTTTAGCACTCTCTTTAACTCATCTAGTAAACTACTATTTGCGATTAAAGAATAAATACTAGTTTTTAAATAGGGTATGTTAGAATCATTAATCTCGGAATTATTTCTCCACTTATTCTCATGTTTTGCAAAATTCTCCTCAGAAATATTTTTTAATAATATAAAATACCTATTAGGAATATTTTGTTTCAAAATAACGTTAACAAATCCTTTTATTCCTAACTCCTGATAAACAAGGTATAGAATATCTGCAACATCCCGCTTACTAATTCTATAATTTTCAAATGAGAAATTGAGAGTTGAATTACTTTTGAAAAGAGTGCTTTCAAAATCTGGTACTTCCCATCTATCAATTTGCTCATAACAGATTCTTAACTTACCAACTTGAGTTTGATTGAAATCATCAATTATTTTGAGTATTGAATCCTTACGAACTCTCCTATATTTATCAAGTTCCTGTAGTTTAGCTTCGAATGATTCTAGAGTCTGAGTTCTTAAACCATAGTTTGGTCTCGGTAAATTTTTATTTTTTAGCATTAAGTCGGAAATAAATTCTGTAATTTTTTCTCCATCCGCTGTTCTAACCAACTCATTAACAGAATATCTCCTATCAAACATTTTTTCTAATATTCTAGTTTTATCAACTAATTTGAAAAATTTTCCCTCAACTTTGTATACTTTCGTATATTGAGAGCGTGTCCACTCTTTGATAGAGTCAGAATTGTAGTTATAAGGATATCCATACCTATTCTCACGATTTTGCCCATAATATTGTAAGATATTGTCCTTATTTTCCTGCAAGACATCTGGCAAACTAACCTCAATGATATATTCAGCATCCTCTAAAACATAGAGTACAAAAGCATTTGCATGGTTACATAGGAATTCTAATTTACTCTGCTTGTCGCAATCCTGAGAAAGTACAAATTGTAACATATCTATTAGTGTACTTTTCCCTGTACCTCTCCCTCCAATTAAACAGTTCATAGATGGTGAGAATGTTAAAAAGAAGTCTCTATCTTTTTCTAACTTATCACCTGTAAGAAAACTTCTATCGCCTCCACGACTTTGAATGTATAAACCTTTTATGTAAGACTTTTGTTCAAAATTTGGTTCAAATAAACTTACTGATACAGTGTAATCAAGCAAAGCTTCTTGGAACATTTTAAAAGAAATCTTTCCACCTTTTATCCACATATTATTCTTTCCGACTGAATCAATATCATGTGAATCATTATCTAATAAAAAATTTGGTTCACAATTAAAATCTGTCAATAAACGATTTTTCGATCCTTCAACAGAATTTATATTTTTTACACCAATAAATCGTGTATTTTCTTTTGTAAAAACTTGTCTCTTATATGCACCCGACAAGTGAGAACCTTTTTTCAAAATATTATAACTATTGAAATGAGCAATGTAGTTAATTATGTTTTGATTATTAAAATCTTTCATGATAGTCAACGAATGCTGATAACTTCCATCTTTTTCACTTATAATATTTTCACATAACCATTGATTAACCCAAGATTCTTTTTCATGATCGTATATACAAACAATATGTAACTTATCTGCTGCACTAATTTCTACTCCATGTAAAATATGAGGATGTATATTATAAGTCGGATAGGTTCTCGTTATAATTGAAACTGCTGTTTGAAGTTTTTTAATACCTTTGGTAGTATTATGATCAGTTACTACAACTATTTCTATTTCATTTTTTAAGATAGCTTCTGCTAACAAAAGAAAACTAATGTACTCTTTTGGGCTAGAAAAGACAACTTTATCAAAGCTACTAAAAAATTTTGTTTTATCAACTTTGATTTTCTTATTTTTGAAAAATATATCAAATAATTCATCTTCTGTACTTTTTCTATATTTCGTTGAAGTCCAGCTCGAAAATAGCTTATAATCATAAGAAACAGGTGTATGTAAATGAATCAAGGTCTTATGAAAACTACCGAATTTCTCTTTGGTATTTGTTAATTCTCGATAAACAGATTTTATCTTATTATTAAATCCTCGCAATTCTAACCCCCAAAAAATATTATCTTTAAAATCAATTATTTATTTTTCTCAAGTAATTCATTAAGTAGGAGTTCACTCTCCTTCACCATCTCCTCCTCTACCTTGCTCCATTTTCCAAAGAGACACTCTTGTAACACTTCTGCTGCGGAGCCTTCATCAATTGCAGAATCATAAATGCAAGTCCTGTCTCTTTGATAAATCTGAATCTGGTCAAAGAGTTGCTCTCTTTCTAACTCCCTTAGGTTATCAACCAAGTTCTCAACAATCCCATCATGGTGTTCTTTTGGTGTTGCTCTGGCCTGATTGGGATCAATGGCATAAAGCTCTTCGTAACGAATCAAGGTGCTGAGATAAGAAAGCTCTGGTTTAGTACCAATGACAGCTAAAGAAACTTGGTATCCTTTCGAAGCTAAGAATTGAGCAGTCTGACGAGGAACTTGAGTGGTACGCAAAGTCCCTTCAATCAGCAAATGATAACCTTGTGTGCTAAGTTCATCAACCAGATGCTCTACCATTTTTCCTGCAAATCCCTTGGTATAGTCCACGCTGTCTTTGCCATACTTTTCTTGCAGGGCTAAGTAATTGGGATGCTGAGAACGGTAGCTGTCACCATCGATGATAATGATATTACCTTGAAATTCTTTTTGCTTGATACGATGAATAGTCGTCTTACCTGCTCCGCTTTGTCCACCAAGTAAGATAGCTTTCGGTTGATCTGGAATCGTCTTTCCTCGGGTTAAAGCCCGAATGGTTCGCTGCAAGGCCTTCTGAAAGTCAGCCTCACTAAATTCTTCCAACCTCATTAAGCCACCACCCGATGATGTACCATATCTAACATCCGCTCAATACCGTCTAAATAGCCATTGTAACGCTCAATTTCATCGAAAGTCTCGACAAGGTAAATTTTTGTGTTAATCAATTCGGCCAAGTCATCACTCATCAAAATCCAAGGGTTGGATTCATCATCAAAAGCAATATCTTGACTATCCTGGTATCTATAAAGCTGTGATAAAATGGCAGCTCCACGTTCTTTTATCACTTCTACTTTTAAAGTCAGTTGGTAATCTTCAACAGGTGTTAACATCTTATCCTCCCCTACAATATCGACATAAGAAACGTTAAATTTCTGACAAATACGGTCGATGAGTTCAGTTGAAACTGTACTAGTCCCATTTTCATAACGACTTAAGCTATTGCGTGAAATACCAACCATTTTCGCAAATTCTGGTTGTGTTAAATCATGTGTTCGGCGTAGCGACTTGATATTGTCTCCAATCATAGATAAAGACCTCCTCATATTTGCTTTCATTATACCATAAAAAACGGATAACGCACCAAATATGGTGCGTTATCCGTTTTTAGGTTTCTTCGCCTGCTTAAACTGTTCGATTCGTTTCTCCAGTTGTTCCGTCTTAAGTTTATTTTTCGCTTCTTGGATCGACTTATCACGACTTTGTTCCTCATCGGTTATAACGCTTTGAGATAATTCAACGTTCTTATCAGGCTTAAAATTTGTATCAAAAACCACATCTAGGAGTTGTTCTACTTTGGTTAGTTCAGTATCTGACATCTCAGATAGTCGATGAATCAGTCGTTTAAATTGATCCTGGTTCTGTTTTTTCTTTTGAAAAAATTTCATTATCTTCTCCTTCAATTGTAAAAAGGTAGCCTTCATAGGACTACCTGACTTATAAATCATCAATGGCTACTGAAATAGCCTGCAACTTTTTATTTTGGATTTTCTTTTCATCAATCAATTGATGAAGTTCTTCAATTTGCTTCTGACAGGCGGAAATATCCTTGTTGTTTTGTGCAATGGTATCAGCCAAGTGTTGTTTATAGTCACTTGTGATATTTACCTTCTTCGGCTGACTTTGTTTAACGGTTGATGCGAGCGTTTGTACATCTTTAGATTCTGACTCCTTTTGTTGCTGTTCAAAAGCAGCCACATAATCTACTTCTTCAATTGGTTTTTCATCCTGTTTATGGAAAAGTGCTGCAATTTTTGCTCGTTCTTCATGGGAAGATGTTGGTTTCACATCATCTAGTGGCTGATCAAAATTCCAAGTTTTACTCATTTTATATCCTCATTTCTGTAATCTGAGTGTAGTGTGGTTTCTTTACCAAAGGCTTGCTCTAGTGCTTCATGAAATGACAACTGACTAGATTGTTGCCGTTTGATAAAGGTACTGTACATAGCTGTTTGTAGTTGGTCTCGATAGTGTTCCAATTTCTCAGTCTCACGTGAGACTTTTTCTTCTTGTCTAGCTACTTTTTCAGCCAGACGTTCAATCACACTCATAGGGTGTCCTCCTTGTCACTTTCTAGATTATGATAGTGGACTTGATTTTGTTATCACAATTCCATAGCACGCTCTCGTTTAGGTGGAGGATGATTCTTATTAACTTGTGCTTGGGCTGTTTGGATACAATCACTTAAGGATAGTTCACTCTGCTGTTTCACAATATCATTCCAATCTGACTTTGTTTCAAGTCCTTGCAATGGTGGTAAATCTTGAGAAAGCGGAAGTCCTTTATCTGACAGTTTCTGACAAAATTCTCTTCCTGCCTCATCGTTATCAACAGCCAATGTTAATGCATTTGAATGAGTTTGGTAGAAGGTTGTCGTCTCTTGTATTGCCTGAAGATAATGACTAAGTCTGCTTGGATTTACTGTATCTAGAAATGCCAATTTCCCCTGTTCCTCTGCTGCTAGACGCAAGGTCTGATAAGCAATCACAGAAAGTTTTAAACCTTCCATTGAAATCAGGCGAACATCGGATAATTGCTTTTGGTAAAGCTGATAATAACTCATCATATCGATAACTGATTCACAAAAAATGAGTCGCTTAGGATTCCCAATATCGAAACTAATACCGACATAGCCATGAGATCCTTTCATGATTTTTTTGAGATAACCTCGATCGTGTTTTTCTTCATTTTTGACGAGACCTTGAAGGCTTGCGGCCTGTAAGGTCCCGTTGTGGTCATAGCTTTTTAACACTAATACGGGCTCCGATTGATAAGTAGCTTGAGCAAGCAATCCTTGTCTACCAAAGGTATTGATAGTCTGATCACTTAGGCCACGGATGTCTTTTAAGTAAATACGTGCTTGCTGAAAGGGTTCTTCATGCAAATAATATTGAAACGGTTGATAAGTTTCTTCTATCAACTTAGCTTGTTCAAAATCCCCAGTTTCAAGATAGGATACAGCCTCTTTGAAAGTAACGCCTGCCACTAATTGAACAAAGTCTATCACATCCCCTTGTATATCTCTTGAAAACCATTTGAAAGTATTGGTATCCGCAAAAATCCGAAAGGAATCATGGTCTGGGTGTTCATAAATGTGTCCTGATAAACGTCTGAAGGAATAACCCAGACTTTCAGCCACATCTAAAATGGCCTTTTGTTTTACTGCTTTAATTCGTGTCATCTTGTCTCCCTATCAAAAAAAGCAGAAGACTGTCTCCTGCTAGTTGTTCTCACTTGTTGTAGTTCCTTGGATCGTTGGTATGCTGGAATTAGCACCATTTGTGGCTTCTTTCATGTCCTCCAGTTTCCCATTCCAAATAGTCAACTGATTAACCAGGAGCTTGTCGGAAACTTTGGAGTAGGATAATATAACTGTCTTGGTTTCTGTCTGAGTTGTTCGCTGTTGTTGCTCACTCAAATCAGAAACATAAGTCACTTGATAGGAAACTTCCGCAAGTGCAACATTGCTTTCTGTATTGACATAGATACTGGCTGATTCAAATCGATAGTCAAGCATATAGTCTTTATAAACTTGATTGATCGCTTTATTCTGATTTGCTTCCTCTTCTGAAAATGCCGAGTCCGTCATGTAGGGCTTGATACGAGTGTTATTTTCTCCTAGTTGGACCTTGGTGAAATATTGTGTGAGAAATTCTTTGACAAGCTCATCTGATAGGACTGTCGCTCTTTCCTCTTGCTTTTCCTTTGTCACAAGTTTATTGGCTTCTGCTCGTATTTGGTGCTCAGTTTGTTTTGAAACGGATTGTGAGCCAATCGTATAGCCAATCATGACCATAAAACTGACTGCGATTAAACCTCCTACTCCAATCAGAAATCGAGCTTTCACTTTATTTAACATGGCTTACTCCTTTATTAGTGATAGCCAAATCATAACAAGATTATCTTGGAAAATTTATCACAAGAAAAAGGACTACCAATCGGTAATCCTCCGTGTTAAACTATTCTATTTCTCCACCACTTTATAATAAAGCTTAAAACGAGAAATAGATTCAAAGCAATAAAAAATCCTGTAAAACTCCAAACTCCATTAGTTGCTAAATCTTCTGAATAGAGGTATCTCTCAGTAAAGAAGAGGTAAACTCCATAGATTTCAATAAAGACTAATCCACTGATGAGTCCGATAAGAAATAAAGCACCTGAAACTTTCACAATCCGATAAAGGACAAACAACATCAGTCCTATTGCTGCGATAATCAAAAGGCTTTGTAGAATTTTCTCCAACATCTTACACCTCTTTCTAGGCTAATTGCTTGCGATAGTAGTCAGCCTGTCTCTTGTCTAAATCATCAAGTTGGGCAACCAAATCAAGGTATTCTGCCTTCGTCACCTTATCTAAGCTTGGAAAATCATTCTCACGATTTGTGATGATGATTTCCAGCTGTCCAGTAATTTCACGCCTTGAAAAACTGTAATCAAAGGTCTCATCTTCATACTGTTCCTTTAAAGTTTGGTAGTTTGCCCTATCTTCTGAACTCGTAAAGCCTTGTGACAACCATTCTTCAAGTTGATAACGCATTTCTTCTACTGTTTTGGTCATGGTCTGTTCTCCTTTTGTGATTTCTTGACTTCATTTTACCGCGTTCAAAAATATTTGTCAGCCTTTTTTCTTATATCTCGAGTGCTAGTTGTTGCTTCTTTTGGGCTGTTGTATCTTCACTAAACTTGGCCAAAGCTGCATCTATCTCTTCAATCTCTGCTTCTTTTTCAACCAAGGGAGCCAAGACATCATACTTAGCCTTTACAAGCTGATATTCCTCTTCCTTGGGAAAGATTTTCTCAACTTCAACTTTGGCTACTTGTAGCTTAAGGCTTTATCCATAACTTCTTTTACGTTTCCGCCATTCTTTGCTGTTTCGATTTTTATAATATGGTGCAAGTCAGCACGAATACGAACCGTCTTATCCCCCATAATATCTTTTTTTGCACTGATTGGTGTATCATTTCGTTTTGCTTTTTGTGCGCCTAAATTTCCCACAACCACTCACTTCTTTCTATTTCTTCTTACTCTTATTTTATCATCAACAATCACAAATCACAAGTGATTTGTGATTAATCACTTGTGATTTGTGATTCTATTCTTTTTCGTTTTCTAATTGAATGATTCGCTCAAGCATTTCAAAAAATACGTTCTCATACATAGATAAAACTTTTTTGTCATAGCCTTTGTGTTCTGTAATGCCGTTTTTAGACCAGGTACTTACTTTATTACTTCGCTTGATAATATTTTGGAAAACCAAGTTATCTTCTTTATGTTGCTTGTACAGTTCTTCCAGGTTTGATTTTATCGTTGTGCTGTCCGTATCAACTAAATAAGGAACAAAACCGATCATATCTAGTCCAGGGTTAAACTGTTCTTGTAAATCAATCAAATAGGAAATATAGTTTTGAATGTTGTTTGTACTTTCTTCTTCTGCTTGTAAAGGGATCATGACGTAATCACTTGCCACGATTGCATTATTTGTATAAACGCTTGGCGTTGGTACAGTATCAATAATAATGAGATCATAGTCACTTTTTAAAGGTGCTAAAAGAGTAGCAAGCAATCTACTTTCATTTTCAAAAGTCCATGAGCGAGTTAATTTTGGCAGTAACATCAAATCAAACGTGCCAGGGATCAAGTCTAAATTATCAGTCAAATGAACAATAGAAGAAGCCAAGTTTCCATTTTTCAGTCCTTCATAAAAATTAACACGTGGCAATTCTACCTTAAATGTTTTTGCTAAGTCTTTTGTCAATGTTGCTTGTAAGTCCTTATCGATCATTAAAACTTTTAAATTAAATTTGTCTGTCAAGTAAGCAAACATAGTCGATAATTTTGACTTTCCAACACCACCTTTAAAATAATTGTTTAAGATAACAATCGCTTCATTTTTACTGTTTAAAATACGTCTTAATTCTTCAAGTATTTTGAGTTCTTCCTTCTCCATAACTACGCCCCATTCTTTTTTTGTATAGTAATATTGTATCATTAGGAATCACTTGTGATTTGTGATAAGTGATTTGTGATTAATATATAAAAGCCCTCTTTAAAGGGCTTTTATGCTTATTTTGAAAAAGAGATAAAATCAATATATCCCTTTTCTCCGATTTTTACAACGGCATTGTAGGACTTTCTATCTTTCGTTTTGATTCCTTTTACCAGGGTTTCTTTTCCCTCTAGTAATTCTTTTACATTTGTTTTGGTGAGTTTTTTCTTTCTAAAATGTTCAGCTAAAGTGAAGGTACATTCAGGATAATTTGAACAACCATAAAACGATTTTTTTAATACAATATTGTTGCCACACTTAGGACATTTTCCTACAAGGGGTCCCGAGCGCTTAGTGGGAATTTGTACCCCTTATCGATACAAATTCCCCGTAGGCGCTAGGGACCTCTTTAGCTTCTTGGAAGCTGTCAGTAGTATACCTAATAATTTATCTACATTCCCTTTAGTAACGTGTAACTTTCCAAATTTACAAAAGCGACTCATAGAATTATTTCCTCCCGTTAAATAATAGATAACTATTAAAAATAGACAATACTTGCTCATAAGTAACGGTACTTAAATTGTTTACTTTGGCGTGTTTCATTGCTTGATGAAACTGATTTTTAGTAAACAGTTGACGATATTCTCGATTGACCCATTTTGAAACAAAGTACGTATATAGCTTCCAATATTTATCTGGAACATCTGTGGTATGGCGGGTAAGTTTTATTAAGACACTGTTTACTTTTGGTTTAGGATGAAAGCATTCCGCTGGCAGCTTAAGCAATTGCTGAATCGAGACTTGAGTGTGCAAGAGCAACCCTAGTGTTCGGTGAATATCCAAGGTACGCTTGTAGAATCCTTCTTCAACAATCAGATAGATGTCAGACGCACGGCTTTCAAAAACCACTTTTTTAATAATTTGTGTGCTTAAATGGTAAGGAATATTCCCAACAATTTTATACCTCTGTTTGTTAGGGAATTGAAACTGTAGAATATCTTGGTGAATTAAAGTGACACGAGTATTCAGTTTTAATTTTTCTGACGATAAGTTGAATAGATGACTGTCTAATTCAATAGACGTTACCTGTTTACTTATTTTAGCCAGTTTCGTCGTTAAATGCCCTTTACCTGTTCCAATTTCGTAAACGGTATCGGTTTCTTTTAAATTCAATTGTTTTATTATTTGGTTGAGTACTTTTTCACTCGTTAAAAAGTTTTGAGAATATTTTATATTTTTGTTCATGTAATCTCTCCTGAAGTGATTACATCTATAAACAAATACAGAAGTTAAACGATTTGTTTGTAATTTTAGTTATCTGTTTAAAAAGTCATAAGATTAGTCACTGGTAGGAATTAATCTAACGTATTTATTTATCTGCGTAATCACTGTTTTTAGTCTGTTTCAAAACAGTAGATGTTTTATCTACATTAGCATTTGGAATACCAACATGACGAATCCCTCCTTCTTAATTACAAATTTTTAGCATCTAATTTAACTTCAATTCCTATTATACAAAATTTTAAGATAATGCACTATCAACACACTCTTAAGTTTGCTTCTAAGTCTTATTTCCATAACTTCTTTTACGTTTCCGCCATTCTTTGCTGTTTCGATTTTTATGATATGGTGCAAGTCAGCACGAACACGAACCGTCTTATCTCCCATTATATCTTTTTTTGCACTGATTGGTGTATCATTTCGTTTTTCTTTTTGTGCGCCTAAATTTCCCACAATCACTCACTTCTTTCTATTTCTTCTTATTCTTATTTTATCATCAACAATCACAAATCACTTGTGATTTGTGATAAGTGATTTGTGATAAGTGATTTGTGATTAATATATAAAAGCCCTCTTTAAAGGGCTTTTATGTTTATTTTGAGAAAGATATAAAATCAATATATCCCTTTTCCCCAATTTTTACAACGGCATTGTAGGGCTTTTTCTCTTTGTTTTTGATTCCTTTTACCAGGGTTTCTTTTCCCTCCAGTAATTCTTTTACATTCGTTTTGGTTAGTTTTTTCTTTCTAAAATGTTCAGCTAAAGTAAACTTACATTCAGGATAATTTGAACAACCATAAAACGATTTTTTTAATACAATATTGTTGCCACACTTAGGACATTTTCCTACAATACTTTTTTCTGCTTCTTTTTCTTTCTGTTCCTGGTAATCAGAAAAATTTAGTTTTTCTATATCGTTAGGTACAGCTTCCAGTAAATGAACAATGAATTTTTTGATATTCGTAATAAAGTTCTCTTGATTGCCTTCTCTTTTACCGATTTTTTTTAAATACGTTTCCCATTTAGCCGTCATTTCAGCACTCGTTAAAAGGTGCTGACTTTCAACTGCCTGGCACAATAATTTTCCTTTTTCAGTTACAACAAGCTTATTCTTAATCACTTGGATATATTCTTTTTGTTTTAACGCTTCAATAATACTTGCTCTTGTCGCTTCTGTTCCAATCCCCTCAACTTCTTGTAAAATCTTGATTGCTTCTTCATCATCAACCGTTTTATTCGCCGTTTTCATAGCAGTTAATAATGTACCCTCTGTAAAAGCTTTTGGCGGTTGCGTTTCTTTTTCAACACTCTTAACACCAACTTCGGCACGTTCGCCAATGATAACGAGTGGTAACGTTTGAACGTCCTCTTTTTCTTCTTTGGTTTGTTGTTTGAAAAGAATTTTCCACCCTTCTTGCTTTGGTGTCTTTCCGATCGATTGAAACAGCAAATCAGCTACTTTCGTTTGTATCTTGGTTTCTTCATACAAGTAATCAGGTAAAAACATGGCAACGGTCGTTTTAACGACTAAAGCATATATTTTTCGTTGTAAATCGTCCATTTTCGCTAATGCAGATTCGGTAGGTACTTGTTTTGTTGGGATAATGGCGTGGTGTTCCTGTACCTTACTACCGTCCACATAACGCTTTCTAGGCTCTGTTTGAACCATTTCAAGATCAAGTCCTAAAAAACCGCTATATTTGCCAAAATTCGCTTTTAAATAAGCAAATTCGTTCTCTGTAATAAATGGTGTATCTGTTCTTGGATAACTCAATAATTTTGCTTCATACAGTCCTTGCATAGCTTTTAAAGTTTGGCTCGCTGTCGCTTTATAAAGCTGATTAACTTTTGATTGCAAACTACTTAAAGAAAACAAACTCGGACTATTCGTTTTCTTCTCTTTGGTTTGAACATCAGCAATTATCCCCTCTTGATTGCCTATTTTAGCTTGTTCAGAAGAAACAAAAGCTAAAAGCTCCTCTTGGGTTTTAAAGCGCTGTGTGGGGCTTATAACGCCCTTAAATGACCCTTGGTTTACTTTTATACTAGCTTCCACCTCGAAAAAAGGTTCTTTTCTAAAGTTTTCTATGGCTTCCTGGCGCTGAAAAATAAGATATAAGGTGGGCGTTTGAACACGTCCTAGTGAAAATGTACCTTGTACGCCCTTCTGCTGTAAATTTAACGTATACAAAGGGCTTGCATTCATGCCGATCAACCAATCGGCAATTTGGCGTGTTTGCGCTTCTTGATAAAAGGGATAGTAATTCATTCCTGGTTGCAAATTTTGAAAACCGCTACGGATCACATCTTTTTCTAAACTATTGATCCATAGTCTTTTATACGTTTTATCTTTAGAAAAGGCATTTGCTTTATGAATGATCGACCAGGCAATGTTTTCGCCTTCTCTGTCGCTATCTGTTGCGACAATGATTGTATTTGCTTGTTTTAAAAGTTCAGCAACAATTTTAAACTGCTTTTTTTTATCTGTTGCCACTTCAAAATCGTATCGATCAGGAAAAATCGGCAATGATTCAAGTTTCCAATTTTGCCACTTTTCGTCATAATGACCTGGTTCTGCTAACTCGACTAAATGCCCAAAACCAAACGTGATAAACGTTTCATCTGCAAAGATTGGGTCTTTGATCTCAAAATAACCGTCTTTTTTGGTGCTTTGTTTTAAAGCACTTGCATAGGCTAATGCCTGGCTTGGTTTTTCAGCTAAAATAACCGTACTCATTAACTATCCCTCTTTTCATTGTTTTTTCTTTGATCGACTGTCACGTTGTATCTTGATCGATACCTTCTAAACGTTCGGCGATTAATTCCAGTTTGTTCTTCAACTTCTTTATCGGATAAACCGTTCAAAAACAAATCGAAAGCGTGTTGTAAACGTGGATCATTTTCTTTGAATTTCAGTTGTCGCCCTTTGAATTTTCCTTTTTTCTTAGCAATTTCAATTCCTTGGGCTTGGCGTTCTTTAATTCGTTTGCGTTCAGATTCCGCTTGGTACTTATACAATTCAATCACTAAATTATTAATCAGCCGTCTTAAATTTTCATCTTCAATACCATTCATTGAGGGTAAATTTAAGACTTCCAGGGTTGCCCCCTTAATTTGAATTTGATTCATCAATTCTGTTAATTCTTTATTATTTCGTCCTAATCGATCTAATTCAGTAACAACAACTATATCCCCTTCACGAATATAGTTAAGCATAGCTTGTAATTGTGGGCGTTCGACCGATTGACCGCTTGCTTTGTCTGAAAAGACCTTAGAAACGCCCTCTAACGCTTTCAGTTGTCTATCTAAGTTCTGTTCTTTGCTACTGACACGTGCATACCCTACTTTAGTCATGTTAAAAAACACCTCCCTTGTTAAGAAAAAAATAAATTGGATATGAATTCTATTTAATCACTTTGACTAGCAAATACTAACAACAAGACACACACACCAAAAATCAAAAATTCACTACTTTTAGTTAAAAACCACGTAACCACAAGAACTAATCCAATCCATGTAATCGGGTTCTTCAAATATTTCTCCAAGATTTTCCTCCTCTAATATGCTCAACTTAAATGACCTATTCAATAAATCTATTATGCTGCTAAATAGTTTATAGGACAAATAAGTATAACAAAATAACCCACCCGAATATCGTTTTTTTTATTTGGTGAGTTTGTTCTTTCAAATACGAAACAAAAAGAGCCGATGATTCGTGAATTGTTCCACAATTTCATCGGCTCTGCGTCTTAAGCGTCTGGCTCTTTGATGACAGTTATCTTCAAGTTGTCAACTTTAATCAAGCTTTCTTGTCTGCATTTTGGACAATAAAGGGGATAATTCTCCAAAACAGTGTCCTTCCTAATTTTATTACGGGTTTTGCTCCCACAAACAGGACACAATATCCATTCGCATTTCATCATAATTAGTCTCTAATCCTTTCAAATCTCATTTTATATGACTTTTGCAAGCTGTTAAGCTAACTTGTGGAACATATGCCGAACCTTATCTATACGGCTATTCGGGCGGCGGGGTTGGCAAATAAATTTACCAATAGCTGGCTGGTATCCTTTTAACTCTGTCAAGCAGACTCCCTGCCCATTTGTGAAATAAGTTAAATCGTTCCTGTATTCTTGAATACATCTGGCAGGGATTTCTCCTTTCAGAATGACCTCGTCATTCTTTACCTGAGTACTTACAATATCTGCACAATACCTTGGGGCATCATGATACGCCCGTGAGAGATATTCCTGCGGTGCATAAATTTCAAAGTGGAGATATGGCTCTAATAGTTCTGTCCCTGCTTTTTTTAAAGCCTGCTCCAATACGATAGGGGAAAGCAGCCGAAAGTCTGCGGGGGTACTTACAGGACTATAATACAATCCATATTCAAAACAGATTTTACAGTCTGTCACTTTCCATCCATACAGCCCCTGCTCGCAGCCATAAAGAACCCCCTCCATAACCGCATTTTGGAACGATTGGTTTAAATATCCAAGTGAAACTCTGCTTTCATACTGCACTCCGCTTCCAATAGGGAGCGGCTCTATGGACAACCCGACAGAAGCCCAGAAAGGATTTGGCGGGACTTCTATGTGGATGGTATATTCTGCTTTTCTAAGCGGTCTTTCCATATATATAACAGTAGGCTCTTTTATTTCTGCCTCCACATGGTATTTTTCCTCAAGGATGGCACAAATGACTTCCATCTGCACATTCCCCAAAAAAGAAAGTATAATCTCATGCGTTGTAGTATCCACATAATATTTTAAAAGAGGGTCGCCATCTGAAATTTCTGTAAGTGCCCCAAGCAATATTTCCCGCTGTTCAGATTTCTTTACTGCAATCGTTGTTTGGAGCATAGGGAGAGGATTTTCAATAAATTTTCTCTGCGGCAACAGCATTTCGTTCCCCAAAATACTGTTTAGCTGCAAAACATCATTTGGTAAAATTACAATATCACCAGAGCAGGCTGTATCGGATGAATATAATTCACCGTTTGTCGGAACACACATCTCTGTGATTTTTATTTTCTCTTTTTCAGATATTTTAATAACATCCCTCAAATGCAATGTTCCGCTATATATACGCACATAAACAAAACGCCGCCTTTTCTCTGAATATTCAATCTTAAAAACCTGCCCGCATAGTTCAGATTGACCTTCAGGCGTTGATGAATAAAACTTACTGGCAATCACTTCTATAAGCTGCCGAATCCCCAGATTGTTTTTAGCACTTCCGTGATAAACGGGAAATAACGTTCCGTTTTGGAATCTCCTGTTTTCTTCCTGTTCCAGTTCTGACATTTTAAACGGTTTCCCTGACATATATTTCTCTAATAGTTCATCGTTTCCCATAATTACCGCATCCCACTGTTCCATATCGTCATTGTCCGTTACATTTATATGGGGATGCTGCCCAACCTTTTGCTTCACTATAATTTCCGAAGAAAGCTTTGCTTTCATTTCTTGATATACCATTGGCAAATCAATCCCCTCTTGGTCAATTTTATTGATGAAAAAAATTGTCGGAATCTTCATTGTCTGTAGTGCATGAAACAGTATACGGGTCTGTGCCTGTATGCCATCCTTTGCAGAAACTAATAATACTGCTCCGTCTAATACGGATAAAGAACGGTATACTTCCGCCAAAAAATCCATATGGCCTGGCGTATCTATAATGTTGACTTTTACATCCTCCCACTGAAAAGATGTCACTGCTGTCTGGATAGTGATTCCCCTTTGACGCTCCAAATTCATTGTATCTGTCCTTGTTGTGCCTTTATCTACGCTCCCTGGTTCTGCAATTGCACCACTGGTATACAATAAACTCTCCGTTAATGTTGTCTTTCCTGCGTCAACGTGAGCCAGAATGCCTAAGTTAATTATTTTCATGTGATTTTCCTCCTATCAACACCCAAAAAAGGGCATAAAAATACCCAGTGATAAATACTCCTATCACTGGGTAAATAACTCCAATAGCCCCAAAACACTTATATGTTTTCGGGCATATAAAATTACATGATAAAAGTATTCTTAAACTGGGTACAAAAAACTAAGCCCCATATTAAAAGTGAAACGGGACTGCTACTTTTTGTTCCCACTATCAAATTGACAGTTTATTTAAGAATACCTTGCCGCATATTTATTAACTCCTTGTATAATACTGAATCTAATTATATTCCTTAACCCTTTATTTGTCAAGCTGACAAACTAAAGCAGAAAAAGCGGCAGGATTTCCCCCTGCCACTAATCATCTGTTTATGCAAAAATAATTTCCTTTTCCACAATCTCCCTCGCACAAGCCCTTATGTTATTGAGGCATCCTGTCCATTCTAAGGCGTTTTCTGCCTTTAGCTGTTCCGTTATGCCCTGTGCCTGTTTCATACCCTCTATGAGCCTTTCAAAGCGTTCCTGTGCCTGTCTGTCAATGTCGGCAAGGTAAGCGTTAAGTCTGCCGCTTGTAAGAAGATTGGTGTATGTAACTTTGCAGTGATGCTTCAGATAATCCAAATGCCGCTGTCCCCAGATGCCTATCGGCTGTTCTTCTTCGGCGGGTACAGTTAAGCACGGTATTAAATAATCGCCTTGCCTTTCGTATTTGCCGCCCATTTCCTCAAAAATTGTCTTTGCCATTGTCTGTTACCTCCACATTCTTTTTTATTTTGAATGTCCGCAAAATCCGTCCTACATCTGAGGGCCTCCAGGGAACGTCTAAATGGTGGACAGCTTTCATGCGAGACTGGACGTTTAATCCTGTTCCCCCTTTTTCTGTCGAAGCCATGAGAATCCGTACTTCTCCACTATTGACCTTGCGTGACAGAGAGTTTTTCTTGTCATCCGTATTAGCGTCATGGACAAAGGCTATTGCTTCTTTGGGAATCCCTCTATCCACTAAAAGGTCTTTCAATTCATTGTAAACATCAAAGCCTTCTTCCTTACTCTTAGGCGTTCCAATATCTGAGAAAATCATCTGGGTAGCTTTCTCATTTTCTCCCTCACGGTAAATGCGTTCCACATTGTCCACTACTTGAAGAATCTTCTGATTGTCAGACAAGGTGTAAACAGGATCAATGAGACGCATGTCAATGGCTAGTTTTCTGGCTTCACCTGTGTAGGGTAGGATACTAGCGAGGTAGTCATTGCGACCCCTTTTCCATCATCCCCCCACCGAACCGGACATGATACTTTCGCATCATCCGGCTCTCCAGTAATTTCATTTCATAAACGTGTATTTATTGAACCATTATGTATTGCATGGTGACAATCCCGACAAGTCACTAGCGTTTTTCGACATCTTGCTGACATGATTTCTTTCCACTTTGGAACTAATTTCCCATTGTGTTTGTTCAAGTCTGCTAATTTTCTGATATGATGTACCTCTATGTTCTCCTCACTTCCACATAGCTCACACTTATTTGCGAGTAATCGCTTGATAAGCTCTGTTCGACCACCATAAACTTGATACGGAGCATCTTCTATTACAGCTTTCTTTTTATAAGAAAGTGAAATGCCACCCCACGTTGCAACTAGAGGAGGTTTATCTTCTCGAGGCACAACTACCTGTAAACACGGCACAGTTCGGCCATTCGTGCTAGTTGTGGTAGTCTTATATTTAGCTAACATTTTATTAATGGATGACTTATGTTTAAATGCTAATGTTTTAAGGAGTGATGTTTCCATATACCAATAGACTTTTGAGAACCATGACAAATTTTGTGCCAATATATAATATTGAACCAGCCCTCTATATTCTTGTTGGTAAGTTTGAACGATACTAAAGTCATCATCATGTAATAAGTTATTACGATGAATAGCTTTACCATTTTTCATGTATTGGCGGCATTTGCTTTCAATAACCGATGCAGGTACAAATAATGCGATAACACCATTGGCACTCCGTCTCCCTTTGTTATCAATATAATCATTGACACGTTGTGCTTTTATCTCATATCCCAGAAATTTAGCTGATTCTCCAGTCGCATGGGTAATCAAAGTCTTTTCTTGAGAAAGTTCCAAAGATAACTTAGTATTTAAAAAGTCTCCAATTTGCTTCTTTATAGCCTTTGCCTCAGCTTTTGAACCTGTAAAGCCTAGAATAAAGTCATCCGCATACCGAACATATCTTAATCTCCGATAGCTGGTATCATAAGTATCGACTGAAGGGAGATTTCTTCTCTCAACAATTAACTGATGAGCTTTTTTATAATCTCCTTTATCCTGATAGCATTTAATTCTTCTACTCAAACGATTATAGGCTGAGTTTGCTTTCTGCTTTTTACCTCTTGTATATTGAGGTATCAGTTCTTCACCGACCCACTTATCAAATTGATGTAAATAGATATTAGCTAATAAAGGACTAATAACTCCACCTTGCGGTGTTCCACTAATAGTCTTGTGAAACTTCCAATCATCAAGACATCCTGCCTCAAGCATATTTTTGATAAGCCTAATAAACCGACCATCCTGAATTTGTCTAGACAACATAGTGATTAATACATCGTGGTCAATCGTGTCAAAATAACTAGAGATATCTCCTTCTATGAACCAACGTGTCCCTTTCCAGGTCTGAATTTCTTGTAAAGCTGTATGACACCCTCTTTTTGGTCTAAAACCATGAGAATGTTCACTAAATTGTGGCTCATAATAGGCTTCTAATATCATGCGAATCACTTCCTGAAGAAGTTTATCACTCCATACTGGTATTCCCAAAGGACGGTGTTTTCCATTCTTTTTAGGAATGTACTCTCTCCTAGCTGGTCTCCAGTAATAGGTTTCTTGTCTTAATTGTTCAATAATCATATCTATTTTTTGAATAGACATTCCATCAATCGTTTCCTCTGTAACACCCTTTGTCATTGCTCCATTATTCGGGTATAACTTTGCATAGGCTATCAGATAGAGTTCACGATTAAATAGTAACTTATAAACCCTTTCGAGTGGTTTATCTTGTTTTCCACGTTCATGAATGACCGTTAAGATAGTTTTGGCTGTACGCATCCCACGCACCTAATCCTTTCTAACTAATCGAAATTACCTGTCACCCTTCGCCATGTACAAGGATTTCCCTTGCTCGGACTACTACGGTGACTCCGTTACCATAAGGGTCTCCCCTCTTAGGCAATCCTGCTATTCGTTAAAAATGTACGTTCTAGTAACCCTTAGGTTCCTCACTCATTCCTTTATTCATACTTATCGTATGCTCTTTTACTGTAGAAAGTTATTCGTCCAAAATCACAACAACGAATATACAGTAACATCGGTCTCAGTTACTTTCCGATGGGCGATGCTTTGCACCTAGTCAGAATTGAGGTTCAAGCAGTTTAGCCTTAACCATAGGTTACGGAACTTGCGGCACATCAAAGCGTTGTAACTCGCTCCTTATCCGCTTTACTAACATGCTATTGTCCCCTTTGGGTTTCCCCGCTAGGTTAGTTAGTTGTTCCTATTATTTACTTTCAATAATATCCCTCTGTGAGGGAGATACATTTTTACGCTTAACAGCGCACTATCTTAAGCATGTTATCTCTACTTGGAGCAACACTACCTGACTTGATAGCGTCTGAACGCTCTACCAGCTCTTCTAAATAGTATTTCTGAGCTTGCGTTAACTCGCTTTCCACCGCAATAATCTTAGCTTCAGGTACAGGTAAGTCGAGCATATCTGAGGTCTGAATATCGGCAGTTTCCTTATAGATTCGCATGAGTTCAGGCAAGTTGACAAATTTCTTAAACCGTTTCTTAGGTTGGTATTTATCACCTGTCGGGGCTAGTTCCATGGAGTTTTCAATATTCCCAAAAGCCCCAACCCATGAATCAAAATTGGATACCTGGTATCGCTCTAAAACATCAGGTTGAATGTAATTCATCATGGTGAAAAGTTCACTAATAGAGTTAGAAACTGGCGTTCCTGTCGCAAAAACGACATTTCTATCTCCATGTTCTGCCTGAACCTGTCTCACCTTCATCTCCATGTCTACGTTCTTTTTTGAAGTAGTATTGGTGATTCCCGCGACATTCCCAAGTCCAGTGATTGGACGGATATTCTTGAAGTGATGAGCCTCATACACAAAAAGAAAATCAATTCCAAGATTTTCAAATTCAATAAAGGTATCTCGCTCTAGTTTTTGGAGTTCTTCCAACTGGTGTTCCAATCCCTTAATCGAACGTTCCGCTTCTTTCACCGTGTAATCAGAGTCACTTCCTAGTTTAATTTCTCTGAGTTGCTCAAGTTTGTCATTGATATAGGTGACCTGTTTTTCACGACTCATCGGTATTTTCTCAAACTGGGAATCCCCAATGACAATGGCATCATAGTCCCCTGTAATAATCCGAGACACAAACTGCTTACGTTTGGCTTTGGCAAAGTCTTTCTTAGTAGTCACATAGACTTTCTTGGTAGGGAAAAATTTCATGATTTCTTGACCAAACTGGGCAGTCAAACTAGAAGGAACCACATAGAGAGGTTTATGCACCATCCCTAATTCTTTCAACTTGAAACCAGCTCCAAGCATGGTCAAGGTTTTTCCTGACCCTACCTCGTGGGCTAGTAGGGCACGTTTTTCCTCCACAATTCGTTGAATGGCATTCTTTTGGTGAGGACGTAAGGAGATATTCTGGGCAAGTCCATCAATGGTTAAATGACTACCATCATAGGTCTTTGATACTGTACGATTATAGAGACTGTTATAGGTGTCTTCAATCATCTGTTGGACTTCTGGATACCTTGCTACAAAATCTTGAAAGAATTCCTGTAGGTGTGTTTCCTTGGCACGCAGGACCGTTGTTTTCTCTACATCCGTCACATTCTTTTTCTTATCCCCTTCAACAATTTGTTTTGTGATCGTTGGTTGATTGGAATTCAGGAGATTTTCGAAGATTTTTCGACCACTATCATAGCGTGAAGCAGGGACACCTAAACTCCTATCCATTGCGTTGGAATAGGTGTAGGCAAACTTAGATTGGTAAGTGATAACCCCGTCAATGGGACTGACTTCTAGGACTGTCGCTACTTCTTGGTCCGATAATTCATAGGCATTCCCCATAAAGGTTTCTTGGGCAAATTTTCCATAAACAGACAAAGGAATCCAGCGTGAACCGATTCGATAATCAATGTCTGCCAAAGTAATACGGGCTGGTTTGATAGCTTCTAGAAGTCCCGCATAATGTGACCAGTTAAAGTCCTGATTGTCTTGTTTGACGAATAGGTCCACCACTTCTAACTTGGTAACGACATCACCTGACAGAAAGTCTAGGCGAGAAACATAGGTCAGCTCCCCATTCAAATACTTCTCAGGATCAGGCATAATGAGGTCACCTAACTCCTCAATCAAGTTCATCTTCGATTCAACCTGATAGATAGACATCATATAATCGAAATCAACACCTCGACCATCAGCCAAGCTCGAATTTAAGGCATCAAGGGCAGTATGTACCTTTTTAACCTCTTTTTTAGGACGCACCAGAGCCTTTTCAAAAGCAAGGGACTTGGTGTAGATAACGGAGTTTCCACTTGGAACCGGACTTTCATCTTCCAAACTAGCAAGAAGCGAATACTTGTCATCACTATCAAAAAGATTGCGGTTCACAGCACTATTCAAATACCCATAGCGTTTGACAAAGCTATCATAGCTACGATTGAGTTTACCTAACAAGTGGTTAAAGGTCTTCTTATCATAGTCATAATAGCGTTGAATGGCAATGACTTCTTGGTAAGCATTGCGAATATCGACCATTCCTTTGATTCGTGCCACTTCTTTATCAGACAAAGGAGCTTCATAGAAAACTGTCTTTTTATAATATCCCTTAAACTGACCACGTTTGGCTGCATCATCTGTCACATAGACATCCAGAGCAGTGTTATCAGTCACTTCTAAGGCATTAAAGCGATCAATCTGCTTTTGAGAATGTTTGGTGTCCCATGCTTTGAAGTTGCCCTCTTCATCGACATAGTAACTGATTTCTTCCGTCTTGGTTCCGACTCGAATGCCTTTATTATCTCGATAGTAAACTGTAGAACCCTGGTAACCAAAACTGTACTGACCCAGATTCTCCCTCATTTCAGCTGGAATGGAGGTATCAATGACTTGTTTGATCAACACATCTGGATTAATGATGACCTCATTTCTATCAATCTCTCTTGGGGCTTTTACTTGATGTAGAGCTGCTTCAACACTTGCAATCAAGTCATCACTAGTCCCCTTAACAGAAAGTGTTCCTCCGTTAAAATTCCTGACCTCGTAGGTTCCTAGCACTTGGCTATTGTATTCTCCATCAAAGTAAAGATTGAGCCAAATGCGACTATCCTTGTCATAGCGAATGGAACCTGAAAAGGCTGAGTCGTCTGCCACATATTCCTTGTTCAGGTGTTTCTGGAAGAATAACATATCCGTTGTGACACTCGTTCCCGCAATGGCCTTAAAGGCAGAATCAGGCAGTCGAACCCCACCAAGAAATTCAGTTGTCTCACGAATATCTTGTAAAATATTTTCTGTTCGCTTATCCATAGTTCCTGTGGAAGAGATAATCGCTACTTGTCCACCATCATGGACCAAATCAAGTGACTTTTTGACAAAGTAGTCATGAATCATGTAAGGCTTATCGTACCTGTTATCCGCAATTCGTATATTGGCAAACGGCACATTTGAAATCACCAAATCAAAACTATTGTCGTTAAAAGCTACCGTCTCAAAGCCCTTAATTTCAATGTGACTATTGGGATGAAGGTGTTTGGCTATAGCTCCTGTGATGGTGTCTAACTCTACACCATATAACTCACTCTTTTCTCTTAAGTGTTTGGGCATTGCTGCAAAAAAATTCCCTGTTCCCATGGAAGGATCTAGGATTTTGCCACCTGTAAAGCCATCTCTTTCCAACTTATCCCACATCTGACGGATCAGGGCTGGGTCTGTGTAATAGGCTGTCAGAGAGGACTGTTTCATATCCGAATACTCTTTATCTGTGACTATGCTTTTCAGTTCTTCTCGTTCCTTAGAAAATTTTGGATTATAGTCATCAAAGAAATCATTGGCTAGTCCACCCCAGCCCACATACTTGGCAAGGAGTTCTTGTTCACTTGTACTTGCCTGACGGCGTCCCGTTTCAAGTGTTTTAACCAAACGAATGGCCGCAATGTTTGTCTCAACCTTATCTCTAGCAGTCTTAGGATAAAAGTCCGTCATATCTTCTGGAAAATAAAAGTCCGTTACTGGAATCTCTGGAATTGTTTCGACGACTTCCTCTTCAGGAATTTGATTATCTGTTTCTTCAAGATCAGTATCGTTATGACCATTTTCTGAATCATCTGGTTCCAATAGTCCAATACTCTGAACTGGCTCCTCTTCCAGAAATGAGAATAGGTTTAATTCTTGGTCCGCTTCTTCTAACTCTGTTTGTGGTTCTGCCTTTGGCTGATGAAGTGCCTGACTGACTTCTTCCCATGTCCTCAAATAAAGAACTGGATTTTGTTCAATGATATCCGAAAAATCATTGACTAACTCAATCCGAATCAAATCATTCAATCGAGCATCGCTGACCGACACGACCTCAAAGTCCTGTCCCTTATAGGAAACCAATGACCCCAGAGGATAAGTGTCCAATACTCTCTGGACTAGTGGATTTTCCGCGAATTCTTCATCAGCTACTTCTTTTCCCTCAACTTTCTCTAGCTTGTTCTTCCAATCTCTGAGGGTTAAATCTGGCTGATTGCCCTTATCCTTTTCAAATTGTTCCGCATCTTCTCTACTGAGTTCTTGGTGTAAAAAGGCGTAGGCAATTTGTCGCAGCTCTTCAAGGGAAAGCTGGCTACCAAAGAAAAATTCAACCTTTTCATGACTTAGTCCCATTTGGAGTAGTTCTGTCGCAAGGGCTAGTTGAGTTACCGAGGCTTTGGGATAGCCACCTAGTAAAGCTAGGTCCGCATTTTTCAAACGAAAACGACCTGCTGCATCCAATAAAATACCGACTCGGTCTGGGTCAAACTGAGATAAATCAATCCCTAGCTGAGTCAATTTTTCTTGATTTTCTATCCTAATAGCTTGTCCAATTTTTTCTAATTCCTTTTCTTCGACTGTAGTCAGCGTTCGTTTCAGCTCATAGGGACTACCATCAGCCTCTAGATAGGTAAGTAACTCCTCGCCATCAAAGATTGGTGTCATTTCCATCTCAGTGTCAAAATCACCTCGTCTAAAACTTGGGACTTTTGAACGTTCATTTCGAATTTGGTCAAAATATGTTAGAATCTCAAATTTACGTCGTAATGACAACTCTTCATAGGCAGGCAGATGACTGGTTTTTCCAGTTCGGATATCCAAATGAGACAAATCTACATCCAAACTAGCAATAATTAGCGATCCCTCTTCTCTAAATGATATTACTTGATGAACACTTGTTTTGTGCTCATCAACAGTTTCTTCATTTTCTAGAACAGTTTCATCAGCTCTTGTTTCAAGCTCAGGCTCGTAAGTTAAGAGAAACTGTTCAATATCTCGGCTGATCCGATCCGCTAAATTATTAGCCACACGATAAACATTGACCAAATTAGCTCCCCTACTCTTTTGTAATAGAGAATCTGGTGAAATAGTTTGGTAGTGTCCATTTGAGTCTAATAGTTGAAAACGAGTGGCCAGATTGAACAAGGCCACTTCAATCACCAAGTCTTTTTCAGACGGCGATAGTTTGTCGAGTTTTTGGAGACCACTTTGCCCGAAAACTTGTGTATAGGTCAATAGATCATGAGCAGTATCATAAGGACTAGCCTGGACAAAAGCTGAAACATCTGTCTCAAAGTGAAGTACCTGAACAGATCTTTTGATTCCCTGCCTATTGGTCATAAACTGACGAATAAGACTATCCCACTCCTCATCAAAATGCTCTGCTTGGTAATATAAAAATGCCTCAAGCAGGGCTCTATCACGAGGAATGGTGGCTCTCATCATTTGTAGTAAGACTTCTTGATTCATTTTCCCTCCCATTTTAAAAGGGCTGAGAGTGTTTCTCAGCCCTTTGCGTTAATCTAGGACCAAGGCTCGTTGGTCTCTTTCTTGTGGAATACCTTCCATTACAGTTGCCACATAGTGTTGTAAGAAATGACTTTTCTGGTCTAGTAAATCTTTTTGCAAGGCAAGGTGAACCAAATCTCCAAAATAATCCAGACTGGAAATAGCCAAGTCCTGTTGAATCATGACCTGTAAGGTTTCAAGGCTAAGTGGTGAATAATCGTCACTATCCAAAACCTCATACTGTTCCAAGGTGTCTGAGAGACTATTTGAGGACATTAAATCCATAATAAAACTAGAGCCTTCCCCTGTTCGGTACAACTTTTCCAGAATGTCAGTCATATCTGCCTGTACTTCATCCTGATAACTATCCACTTTAACTCGTAGCTCATCACTAATCAAGGATAGGTCATCCTCATCCATATAATCTTGATAAACCTGATTGAGGATTGTTCTATTAGAAATACTTAATTCCAAAGAGAGAAAGGCTTTGATAAACTCTTGGTAATCGACCTTCTCCATTTCAGACAAAGCCTCTTTCATGGTGTCAAAGTTCCAAGTCATCGTACAACTCCTTTTGTGGGACTAATGGTGAATGTCCAGATTGTAGCTCCTCTAAATCAGCTTGACCATCACCATCTGTGTCAACAGACTGCGGATTGGTTCCCAAAGCTAGTTCCTGAGCATCTGTCAGACCATCCTGGTCTGAATCCTTTTCATAAATGCTTTTTGGATTCATCTACTTCTCCTCCTTTCTCTTCAGTCCATAAGCCGTACCAAGTAGAATACCAGCTCCAATCAAGCCCAAAAGGGATTCCTGTTCCCCTGTATTTGGCAAAACGCTTGCTGGAACAGGTGGTTCAAGAGACTCAATCGGTGGTTGAGGTGGAGTGGGTTGATTTGGACTTGGTTCTTCAGGTTGAGGTGTATGTGTTACAACTGTATTTGAACTGATGACATAGCCATTCACTGTATGGAGATAGGTATTCTCCACCTGACCAGCCGCAATCCGTTTCATTTGAAGGTAAACATCTGCCTGAAAGGCTGAATCATCGGAGATAGTCTCTAAGAAGGATTTATCAAATGAAATTGACACTAGGCCATTTTCTGTATCCACTTGTTGCAAGGTATATTTCGTGACTTCTGTCCCCTCTTTTAAGACAGAACCGTCTTTGAGGATGACATCCGTCATCAGATAGCTGCGATAAACACCATTATACTCATCATGCTTTTCATCATAGTTATCTTCAAAACCATATTCAAATAAATCTGTTGCACGATTGCTTGGAATCAAAGCTCCAACCAAACGATAGTTAAAGGTTTGTTGCAAGGCCACTTCTTTCCCATCAAGGCTCTCATCTTTATGAGACAAGTCAATTACCACATCTTTTTGTGGGTCTAGTTTGGGAACATTATTGACCACTGTTTCCGTGACATAGGCCAAGCCAAAATCAATCTGATAGGCTGTATTTTCATACTGACCACCTGTTTTGGTCAACTCATTTTTAACAGTCATCGGAAGCGTGACAACTAAGGTTTGACCAGTTTTCACATAAGTCTCATAAAAGTTTTTGGGATCATCGCTACTAAGGACCTGAATGGCTCCTTTAGGTGTAAACTGACGTTTAGCCATGGCATCTTGGACGACTTTCGGAGCTTCTGACAAACTCGCGTAGGTGCTGACAGAGATACCAGATACACGATTGCCATCCTTATCCAAAACTTGAATGCCATCAGGATTTAGGGTAAGAGCTTCTTCTGGGTAATCGTCTACCATGTAAAATCCCTTGGCAAGAACATCATCCGTCACGACCATGTCCTTGTATTGACTGTAATCCAAGACAATTTTGTAATAATTGACCGTATTCGGAAGAATAGTCTTTCCATCAATTGAAATGCCTTCTTGATTGGTGTTAGCCTTGTGTGGAGTTACTTTAGGGACAAAATTGGTCACCGTGTTGGTTTCATAGGCTTGCCCAAAGTCCACCTGATAAGCCACGTTTTCATAAGACTTCCCTGAATTAAGCATGGTTTCCAAAACCGTCATCGGAGTGACAATGGTAATATTCTCCCCCTTGGTCACATAAGATTCAAAAAAGGCTTGTGGGTCCTCAGGCATAAAAACTTGAAAAGCTCCTTTAGGCTGAATTTTTTGTTTCGAAAGGGCTGCTTGTAGCGTTTTAGGAGCTTCTGATAATTGAGAATAAGACTTCACCGTGATTCCTGAAACTGTTTTGCCACCAGAAGTGACAAACTGAATAGCTGCTTCATCCGGCAATAAAGCTTCTTCTGGATAATCATCCACAAAGTAAAAACCTTGTGCAATCTGAGAGTTGTCTGCTTTAATCCCTCGGTATTGGTCCAAGTCCCATGAAAGAGTATAGTGATTTTGACTTCCCACTAGCACGGGCTTCCCATTGATATCCACTTTATCCTTGTTTAGATTTTGTTTCTTGGGTTCTGGAGAAACAAGCGTGTTAGTCACTTCCTTGGTTTCATAGCCATTTCCAAAATCAACTTGGTAAGCCTTGTTTGTATAGGTCTTAGTTTGACCATAGAGACTATCTTTCACCGTCATTTTGGTCAAAAGAGCTAAAGAAGTTCCTGTTTGAACATACTGGTCATAAAAGGCTTGGTTGTCATCCGGCAAAAAGACTTGAAAGGCACCTGTCGGTGAAATCTTAGCACGAGCTAATTTATCTTGAAGGTCTTTAGGAGCTTCATTTAGTGAAGCATAGATTTTAACCGTTATTCCGGATACCTTCTGACCGTCAAGGGTTGTGATAGCCGTGCCATTTTCCACCACATCGAGCACTTCCTCTGGGTAATCGTCCACAAAGAAGAAGCCTCGTGCAATTGTCTCTTTTGCAGAACGATCTCCCTTATACTGGTCCAAATCCCAAATCAATCGGTAGTGGTTGGTTGTGCCAAAGGCTACGACCGTGTCATTAATGAGGACACCATCCGCATTTTCATTGTTTTTATCTGGTGTAATGAGTGTGGTTGTCTCCCCATCACCTGGTGTACGAACCGTTACAACATTTGAAGTGACTGTGTAAGCATTGGTTGTACCCTTGTTCAAAAGGAGTTTATAACTATTGGAATAGGTTGCCCCATCATTTTGAACAGAACCATAGAGTTTTGGAGCGTTCAGTTGATAAACCTTGGTTAAATCTTTATTTACCTCCTGCAACAAGTTTTCCTTTGCGGTCAAGGTCACAAAATTCTTAGTCTCATCAAAGCTAAGGACATAGTTTCCATTCTCTTTTTGTGTTGTTTCCTTATCAAATAGGTAACCAGCAGGCAAGTAGTCCTCAAAAATGAGACTAGTCGTTTGGGCACGATTGGGCGATAAGGCATCGATTGTTAAGGGATAAATCACCGTTGAATCTTTTGCGACAGTTTTCTCATGAAGATTAGCTTGGTCACTATTGACCACTTCTTTCATAATCTCTGGAGTTGTCGTCAAACGGTATGCATGATAATGGACTGTCGGTACTTGAGGTGGCGTTGGAAGTTCTTTTGGAATAGGTTTGACAGGTAAGGTTACTTTGGTCAAGGACAGACTAGGCTGCACTACTTCTTCCAAAGGCTTTGGCGTGAAGGTCACAGGCTTTTCTGGTGTAAATGTTTTAGGAGTAAAGACATCTGGTGTTACCGTAATAGGTTCTGGAATGGGTTCAAGTTCCACCGTTACATGAGGTTTGGGACTATACGGTGTTACTGTACGTGCAACTGGTAGGGTATTTAAAGCGAACCAGTATGACAAGCCAACATTCTGTGGCATATCGCCTTGCCCAAAGGTTACTGTGTAGGTATTGCCTGATGTAACTGTTGAGACAATAGCTCCTTTATAAGCATAACGGCTTGATGTGGTATCCCATTCCTCAGGTAAATTCAAATCACTTGCACGGTTGGAACCCAAAGAACGTGCTAGACCTTCATTAGTCACTTGAACGGTTGAACCATTAATCGGAATAAATTTCCCAGATGAATCTTTAACATATTCTAAACCAATGTCATTATGATTGAGGGAAGAGTGTGTGAAGACTCCTGGCTTTTCTTTGGAGAAGGTAACTTGTGAACCGTCTTCCAAGAAATACTTAGCAACTACACGAAACTCCATCTTGTCTGTTCGCCAGTCACCATTTCCATCATTTCGATAGGCAATGAAGCCCTCGGTAGGATCATTTGGCACAACTAGTTTCACAGCATCGGTTCCAGCTGGCGATACAAGGTTGGTAATATCGTAAGTCACTCGACTAATCTTTTTACCATTAAATCGTGCATTTTGAAGATTTTGATAGTTAAAACTAAGGGTCTCACCTGTTTTGAAGCTATCATAGACAAAGAATCCAGTTGAATCCAAAATTCTTGAGTAGCCACCCAGCATAGCATCACCAGTTGAAATGATTTGATTAGGATTTCGGGTAATGGCTCCATGTTGTGCTTGTGGCTCACCGTTATTGAGATTGAGGGCTTGAGCAAGGGCTTCAGAAATATAACCTTCTTCACCTTTTGAAATCTCGGCTAAGTCACGTCGATAGCGTTCCATTTCTTTGGCATTGTAGGCATCAATCGCTTCATTTTCTTTTCTGGCTGCAGCTTCTTTTTCTTGATTGCGTTTTGTAATAGCTTCAATCTCGGCTGCTCGATCTGAAACTAATTGTTGTTTCTCCTTATTAGCTTTATCTACTGCGGCTTGACCTGCACGGTTTTCAGCATCAACAGCTGCTTGACCTGCCTGATTCCGCTTCTCAATGGCTTCGTTATCTGCCTTTGCCTTAGCAAGTCCAGCTTCATTTTCTTTTTGAATGGCTTGGTTTTTCGCAACAATATCATCTGCCTTAGTTTTCTTTGTTAGATAATCCGCTACAGCTTGCTCGTTAGTTGATTGAATGGTTTCAACAGTCTTGCCATAGTTTGTATAGTCAAGTACAGATGTCCCATTCCCTGCTGAAACTATTTGTTCATTTACTGTCACATCAGCATCTGCATACCGAGTTTTTAGGTCATTGACTTTAGTATCAACCCAAGTATTTGTCTCTTTACCAGTTTGATTGGCCCCTTCGTAGGCCTGTGACAGCTCCTTATTTTCCTGTTCAATGCGGGCTTTATTCGATTCGTATGTCGCTTTGTCAGCTTTGTAGGTTTCAGTAACTTCATTGATAGCCTCAACTTGGTTTTGGGCATCTTCTTCTGCTTTTGAAATTTGTTGGTTGGTTTCTGCCGCAGAAGTTGTATTTCCTAAATCCATTGGACTATCTTCAACCGTAGAAACACCTTCAGCCTTTGCCTCTTCAACCACTTGCGTTACCGTATCATGTGGTACGGTGACAGCAATCGCTCCATTAGATTGTCCAGTTAACGCTAAACTTTCAGTTTGTTCAGATACAGGATTTGGCTGTGCTTCTGGTAAATTCGTAGCTGGATTCTCCGTTCGTTGAATGGTGGTATCAACTGAAGTTGTAACTTCATCAGCATGTGCAACCGTTCCTCCCCAAGCAACAACAGCCGTCACCATGGTTCCAAGGGCAACGGAACATAAAGTACGATATTTTTTACTCTTGCGAAAGACGTGTTTCTCGCCTTTTTCCTGATTGACAAGAAAGTGATGATTACATGTTTTGGTCATAAATAGTCCTTCTTTTATTTTTTCTATAGCAACAAACTGTCACTCTTTATTGGATACGAGGGCGTTAAGCGAGCACGACAAAAATAGGAGTTTTGACGAAGAAATTTACGTTCTAGGAGAAACTCTCTTTTTTGTACAGCTCGTAGCCCAAGTTCAATACCATCATAAAAAAGAAGGCTTGATTTTGTTATCACAATACATTAATGTAAAAGAAAATGTTGCTTTTGCACTACAAATATTGTAAAATTGTAGTGCAAAAGCAACATTGGAAGGAGTAAGTATGTCAAAAAAAGAGATTCTACTTGAATTTATAGAAAACCACAATGGCATTATCACCTATAAAGATTGTAAAGCTCTAAAGATTCCAACAATATATTTGACAAGACTAGAAAAAGAAGGGATTCTATACCGCGTCGAAAAAGGAATTTTCCTAACCCAGAATGGAGACTACGACGAATACTACTTCTTTCAGTACCGTTATCCCAAGGCTATTTTCTCTTATATCTCAGCGCTTTACCTGCAACAATTTACAGATGAAATTCCTCAATATTTTGACGTAACCATTCCTAGAGGCTACCGTTTTAATACTCCTCCAGCAAATCTGAACATTCATTCCGTTTCTAAGGAATATAGCGAACTAGGAATTACACTTGTAAAAACCCCTATGGGAAACGAGGTAAGAGTGTATGATTTAGAACGTATTATCTGTGATTTTGTGATTCATCGAGAAAAAATAGATACTGAGCTTTTTGTCAAAACACTTCAACATTACGGAAACTATTCTAAAAAAAATCTTACAAAACTCTATGAATATGCGACAAAAATGAACACCTTGGACAAGGTCAAACAAACTCTGGAGGTCCTAGTATGAATAAAGCTAAGCTAACAGCACTCTGTCATAAAATATCAAAGAATACTGGATTAACCTTTAATTCCGTGATGACCTATTACTTTCTTGAAGTGATTTTGAAAAAATTAAGTCAGAGTACCTATTCAAATCACTATATCTTCAAAGGAGGATTCCTACTGTCAAATGTTATCGGAGTTGAATCACGTAGCACGGTTGATATTGATTTTTTGTTCCATCAAATAACACTCTCAGAAGATACTGTGAAGCAGCAACTCAAGGAAATTTTAGCAGATTCCGAAGAAGGTATATCTTTTGTGATTCAATCAATCACAGCTATTAAAGAAAGTGATGACTATGGTGGCTATCGAGCAACAATTTCGTGCCAGCTTGAGAATATTAAACAAGTTATCCATTTGGATATTGCGACAGGTGATGTTGTAACTCCTCAGCCGATTACATACGACTATAAAGCTATTTTTGATGAAGACAATTTTCCAATCATTGCTTATACAATTGAAACAATTCTAGCTGAAAAACTTCAAACCATCTATTCACGTAACTTCTTGAACAGTAGAAGCAAAGATTTTTACGATGTTTATATTCTTTCAAAACTGAAGAAAGAAGACATTGACTTCATTCAGTTGAGAAATGCCTGTCAGAGAACATTTTCATATCGCGAAACAGAACTCGATTTTGTAAAGATTATTGAACTACTCGAGAGGTTCAAATCTGACCCTATTCAGAATAAACAATGGCAAAATTATTCAAAAAAATATAGCTATACAAAAGGGATTTCACTTGCAGATGTTCTTGATGAGATGATTCGTCTCATAACAGTTCTCATTTCTATAAATTCTGATTAATCGTGACAAAAAAAACAAAAGATATGCTAACATTTATTCATTTTGTTAGCATATCCTTTTTTATTTCGTCGTATAAGCAAAACTTAAGCTACTATCCACTCCAGATAATTTACGGAAGGTGTAGTTGGGATTGCCATTGTAATTGGTTTCGGAGATAAGGAATGAGCCATCTGGGTAAACTTTTTATAGCGATAGGTAAAACTTTGATACTATCTCCATCTTTTCCCCCGCTTCACACCGTGCGTGCGACTTTTACCGCACACGGCGTTCCATCAATAGTGTATTATCACGATTTTGCTTTATCTTTCTATATTAATATGATTAACATGATTATTCTAAGTTCAAATTTTCTTTCAATAATGGTGGATTTCCTACAAGTTCACGCAACTGATTTAATTTGGTCAGTCCTGTATTACTCAAATTCAAAAGCTGAAAGAGATTTTTGATAGCCTTCTCATTTGTTGCGTGAATCAGGCGATGACTATCTCGTCCAACAATGATAAGGTTCCTATAAGAGTCATCCTTTGTTTCTGACCAAGGTCTCTTATGGTGACAATGAATATCATCCATATCCAATTCCTGACCGGTTACAGCACATTTCCCTTTTTGAGCTACAAATAAAGAAATTCGATTATCATTGTATTCAACAGTTGCACGCTTATTTATAATTGGGTGTTCTCTCAGCCATTTTAATTTCCAGGTTTCCACAGATTCCTGTTGTTTATGAATCAATTTTCTCCCCTCAGGAGTATACCTATTCAGATTCTTATTTCTTCCTTTTAGTGTTCTCGTCTTGACATAGCTAATTGGAAGAATTGGATAACCCATTAAGTACCGAATATTTTGAGATTGAAGGTAAGGGAGAACCCCTTTATCTTTTCCCTTGTATTCTCCTATTTTTGTCAGACCTTTCGCCTGCAATCGATTTTTAAAAGAGAGGTAAAGCTGATAATGAATTTCTTCTAAATCCTTACTCACATGTGTTGCCATACTATAGTAGTTATGAATACCGATAACCATACTATTATACTTCTGTATTTCACGAATAATTGTTTCTTTAACACCTTTAATTTGTATCAATTTCATCTGTTGTTTCAGTTGATGTTTAATACGTTTCTTGGCTTTTGGTGCAATATGAGAGAAGCAAACAAAGCGATTATTCTTAGAAACTAACTTTAAAGTAATCCCGAGGAATTCACTGCTTTTCTTTCTCAGATTGGTAATTTGAGATTTTTCCTCTGAAATAGGGAGGTTAAGTCGCTCTTTTAACCACAATTTTACAGCCTTAAACGTTCGCTCTGCCTCATTCCTATTTCGACAAAAGATTTTAAAATCATCCGCATATCGAACAATATACATCTCTTTTAGTGTCGTTGAAGCTCGCAGCTTTCTATAAACATGTGACTTGTGTCTTGTTCCCTTGGAATTATATTGAGGAACTAATTCCTTACAATCTCTTTCTTCCCATTGTCGTCCTATCCACCAATCAAATTCATTAAGATTGATATTGGCAAGTAGTGGAGATAAGATACCTCCTTGTGGTGTGCCCTTAGTTGGATGGCTCACTTTTCCATTCGGAAGAACAATTGGTGCTTTTAACATTTTTCGAATAATCACTAGAAGTTGTTTGTCCCTGATACCTAAGGTCCAGATTTGACGCATTAACTTAGTATGATTCACTTCATCAAAAAAGCCTTTAATATCAACGTCAATGACATAAGACATATGACTTTTATTCATACGATACATACAGTCCATAATAGCATTATCAGCCGACCTTAAGGGTCTAAATCCATAACTGTGTTTATAAAATTTCGCTTCACAGATTGGCTCCAACACTTGTAAAATACACTGTTGGGCTACTCTGTCCCACATCGAGGGAATGCCTAGTGGTCGTTTCTTTCCATTTGGTTTAGGAATCTCTACTCTTCTGACCTTTCTGGGTCTATAATATTGAAATCTTCTTTGAACTTTAGAGATAAAGTCTTCTTGGGTCAAATTTTCTAAATCTTTAATGGTAACACCATCTACTCCCTCGGTTTGACTACCACCATTCCGCTTTATGGTACGATATGCGAGTAGTATATTTTCGGGAGATGTGATAATGTTCATCAAATTCTTAAAGTTGAATCCATTTTGACTTTTGGAATATAAATCATCAAATATTTCGGTCATGCCATAGTATTCCGCATACCTTAGTTTTTGACGTTTTAATAGTTTGTCATCATTTTTTGGTTTCGTCATGGTCTATCACTCCTCTCTTTGGATTCGTGACCTTTTATGTCTTACAAGAATCCATGAAATGATAAAGTTCATAACAATACACTATTGACTAGTGGCTGTTCCTCCAGTATCATTACAACACTTTCAAAGGTCGTGCCACCACTCTCACTAGAGATTAAGGAAAGTTATGATTTCCTTTCCATTGCTTCGCTGGTTGTGCATCCTCCACATCTCTAGCTTTCGACGTTCCCTTATCTTTATCAATACTAAACTTAGGTGCCTAGCTATACCCCTTCAACTTTGATATGCCTGTAACATAACAAGGAATTTCATATCGTCGATTCTTACTCTTCCTCAAGTTGAAACAACTTACGTTGCTATACGCATTTCTACGTACTCGCCTTCGGAGCGTACATTCGCTGGTTCGTCAGTGCTCATGCACATTCTCACCCTATTTAGTTTTTAATGACTCCCGACCTATCAGATACATATCCCACCTCTGGAACACTTTCGATTCTTAAGTCCTTAAGAATGACGGTATCTTTCAGCCGACTTCACCGAGCTTCATACCTTTACCTTTGCATCAGATAAACGCATGTCGGAGTATTAGAGAAATCGTTTCAGGGCGTTACCCCTTCATTCCAATTTTCAAGATAAGAGTTCTCCATTCTCTTCAAATTTAACCTGATAAACAGATTGATTTTTCAAGAACGTGTCTAACCTTTTCAGTTAGAAACGTCTCGCACCGACGAAAGCCACATGTCCGTATTCTGTTGGTGTGCCATGCCCTCCTCCCGCAAAGGAAAGAATAGCTCCTGCTTGTGGACTTGTCCCTGTCTCCCCACCAAGACTTGCGGCTGTACGCACCCAATCTTGGCCATTGCCCATGGTACTGATAATTGGAATCTTCTCACCGTTTTTACCTTTGAGTTTTAGACCCAGTTGGTTGATACGGGCTGCGACTCCCCAAGTACATTGGCCGTAGGCATACCCCATACCGTCACCACCTCCTGGAACAGAGTTTTCAAAAAGGTCTCCTCGTACAGCTTCAAGTGCTTTTGGATCACTTTGTGCTGTCCCACCGTTAGGTTGACTAAAGCCTTTTTCAATTTGGTAATACCACTCACTGGCTCGTGTTTGACGTTCAAGTAGCTTATCACCACTATTTCCTTCCCAGTAAATGAGAAAGAGCTGGGCAAGACTAGCTGGACTGCCTGAATTTTTGAAGAAGTCCTTTAACCAGTTGGTGTAATAAGGACTATCCCCATGCAACATGAAATCCAGTTGTAACCCTAAGTCATACCATTTTTGATGTTTTCCTTTGGCATATTCCAACAGTAAAGTATGTCTGCGTGACCCATCCGCGGTATCTGTCCATTGTCCTAAGCCTAAACCACGTTTGAGAATATTTGGGTAACGCCCATTATATATAGTTGGACCATTGAGTGATAGCCAGCCCTCATCATCCCACGAACTATCAGTCGCACCAACTGGCGGAGATAAATAGTCGCCTTCAGCTCGTTTTGGATTAATGGAAGATTCTACCGACCAATTTCCTAAAATAGCTGCGATAGCTTGATTGGTCGCACCTTTGCTTTTAAGATAGTCATAAATTGCCTTGGCTCTCTCAAACTCATCGCCGCCAAACTGACCGATAGTTGGAAGAATGGTGGTCTGAACCTGAATCACTTTTGGAAAGTAGAAAGCTGGATTGACATAGACCAACTTATCCGTGTCATCATCAACTTTTTGATAGGTGACTTTTAGACCCGTTCCGTCTTTGGTCTGACCAATAATATCTCCTGCCAAGACATGTTGATTTTCACTCACTCGGCCTGAATGAATGCCAAACAAGGTTAGTTTAGTCTTGTTCACTCCCTTACCAGATGTCAAAATAATATTCTCTCCATCAAGAGATACCTTACCATCCATAGGAGACACAATGACTTGACCTCCTTTGGCTTCTAAGATGATATGGTGATGAAGCGTTGGTTTCTCATCAATGACCTCATACCCATATCGGTAGGTCATGCTTAAGCTATCCTCACCGGTCTGTCCCTGAAAGGGATTGTCCAATTCTTGAAGGGCTAGATAGTTGCCTCCTTCTGTCAACTCCTTTAACTCTTCCTGGTCCTCATCAGACAGCTTGTAAGTAGGTTCTTTATATAAGTCAGACATGGATTTAATAGAATCTCCACCATTTAAGTCTGTCCACACTTGACTGAGAAACGCTTTGTAGGTCACACCACCTGTTTCCATGAAATCGTCAAGCTTGTAGTCTTGGTATTGATGATTCATGTAAACCATAATCTCATCAATCTTGGTGTAGTAGGCAATCCCTTTTTCGTTGGTTCTCGTATGTTCCGCATCTTCCCACGTCATGTGGGTATAGGCCTTGGTCAATTCCATCTCATCTTGTTGAATGACACTACTACCTGAAACACTCATGAAAAAGCTCATCATCAAAAGGAGTATCAAGAGAATGCCTGAGACAATCCAAGTCAAAGGATTTCCCGCAAGGACAGAAAAGAAAGTCACACTTCCCTTAATGGCTTGGACGATTCCTTTGATACCTGCGACACTTTGTTTTCTCACATGCTTTAAAAAGGTTTGGTAGCGTCTTCTTGGTTTAAGAGGTTTCTGGCGTGTGAATCCTTTTCCCTTTTTGAAGTTCTGGAATCGTTCCTTTCCATGAGAAAATTTTGTTTTGGTAAACCTCACACCAGTCTGTCCACTTTTTACTGCCACCTTACCTGCTTGATAGGTAAACCTGCCATAGCGTCTGACTTTCAAACTAGTATCCTTCATGGTTCTTAGACCATCTAAATCATCCTCCTGTGCTACCAGGTCAAGCGATTCAGATGCAGCTAAGCCTAATCCAACTTTGACTTTGGTAGAGTTTTTCTTAGTCTTTTGGACTTTCTTGAGTTGTTTAACCTCACGCTTGGCAGAACTTACGTCTTTTTCTGCACTGAGTCGATCAAATGATTTTTCTTGGTGAAACTGAAAGCGAGACTTCAGGGAAGGATTTTCTTTTTGGAAAGTAAACTTGGGATTAACTACCTGTTGTTTCTCACTTAGTTTCACTTCTGACAGATGTTTTCTTGCCGTCCGCAAACGTTCTTGAGCTTGCGGAAGTCGATAGTTCTTGATTTCCTTTACCTTCAACAGTCTAGGAGAAACATAGGTAATTTCCTTTATGAACTTCTCTTCTGCTTCCTTTTGGCTACTGAGTAGATTTCCTTTTAACTCTGTTTTCTTTTCCTGAAACAGAGAATTTTTGGCTGATTTTCGAAATCTTCCTTTTTTAGGAACAGTCTGTCTTAAGGTCCTAACTTCTTTCCGATAATGCATACGGGCTGATTTTAAGTTGCTTCGAAAGTTTTGCCTAGCCTGTTTGACTAGCTTTTTATCCTCTTTCATCTCATGTCCTCATTTTTTCAGGGTCCGTACTCATGATGTCAAAGAGCTTGGTGTGTTGTGGAATCTTATTCTTGAATGGAACAACGGTGGAACCGGCCTTAATTAAGCCTGCCCCTTTTTCAGGATTGACCAAGTATTTCTCTAGTTCCTTGGAAAGTCCAAGCATATGCACCAGCTCTTCACGATCACTCTTAGCCTGTTTTAAAAGAATCATGAACTCGCTATTGGCAATAATGCGTCTACCATTGGCATCCAAAAGAAGCGTTTCTACATTCTGAGTAATGCCTGTCGGTATCGCCCCATACTTACGGACACGACTCCAAAGTTTGAAGAAGAAATCAGAGGCATACTTGTCCAATAGAAGTAGCTGCATTTCATCAAAGTAAATCCAGGTCTTCTTCCCTAGTTTTTGATTTTTCACCACCCGATTCCAAATCTGGTCAAAGATAACCATGAGGGCAATTTGTTTTAATTCATCGCCTAACTTTTTGACATTGTAAATCAGGAAATGACTGTCTGTTTTAATATTGGTCCGATGTGAAAATATGTCCAGCGACCCTTCCACATAGAGTTCCATATCCAGTGCCAAGTCCTTAGCTTCCTGTTCAGGTTGTTGGGATAAGACAAAGACCCATTCGACCAAGGACGGTGTGTCAAAATGCTTATAGGTCAAGCGTGTCACACGATCTATCAAGGATTTTTCACGACCATCCATTTTGCGGTCTAAGAGCTTTCCTATCCAAGACAAGAGAAATTCGGATTTGACCTTAACTGGGTCCTCATCCATATTCTCATCAGATAGATCTAAGACATTTAAGAAGGTGGTAGAGTCTGGGGCAATATCAATACTCTCCCCACCAAAGGCTTGACCGATAATACTGTACTCATTTTCTGGGTCAACAATAATAATTTCAGTATCACTATCTGCTTCCTTGAGCTTTGTAGAGATGATTTCATGTTTTGTCGCCATCCCTTTGCCCGCTCCAGAAGTCCCTAAAATCAAACCTGACGGAGTATTTAACTTGCCACGGTCAATACTGATGATATTACTTGAGATTTGATTGATGCCATAAAATTTCCCACCCTTGTCCTGAATATCAACGGAAGTCCAAGGGGCATTCACAGCAATATTCGAGGTTAAGAGCGACCGAGAAACACCTTCAAGATAGTTCTTCCCAAATGGCAAGAGACTGTTAAAGGCTGCTTCTTGCATATAGGTCAAGTTGTCAATAATCATGTCATTTGACCCCGCCACTTGCTTGATAATATTAAGAGATTGTTTGAGTTGGTCTTCAGTATCCGCAAGCACTCCAATCAGAAATACGGTGTCAAACAGTTTATCTCCTGTTTGGGTCATGGTTTGAAGAAGAGCTTCAGCTTCATCGATGTTGTTCTCAAGAACATGACCGACCTTCTCCAAATAGATTCCAGTCCGAGCCATTTTTTGTTGTTCCCCAATCTTTTGTGATTCCATCAAGGTCTTCTTGGTTCGTAGCTTGGTCATGGTTTCAGACTTGGTAGAGCCTTTGGCATGTAGGCTAATCATCACTTCCAAATCTGACTGCATGAGGTCTCGAATAAATTTATCCCCTAACTCCATGCCATAGTCACGAACATAAACAATCTGTAATAATCGTTCGTCCAATTCAATATGATTCTTGTGTTTAAAGGAAAGGTAGGTTGGGGCAATAAAGTGTTTTGTGGATTGACCTGAGAGAGTCAAATCCTTGTAAGAAAACGGTAAATGATTTTCGCCTCGTAACATATCCGCAAGGACATTCACTCGCTCCTCTCCACCGAGCAAACCAAGAGATACATCAATCTCTGAAAAGCCACTCTTGAAATATTCTCCAATTTGAGACAGAGAACGAAAAGCTAGTTTTGGTGTTTGGTCGCTCTTGCCAAATGAAAGAAACTTGACAGCTGAAAAGTTGTTCTCACCCGCCTCTAAGTTGGCATCCATCATGCGATTCAATTCATCACGATAAGCATCAAACCCATCTTCCTGTAAGGGATAGAGAATACTCTTACGGAATTTTTCCAGATTGACCTTTTGATTGAAAATGGTCAGTTGGAAATTGGTCTGATCATCCAGTGAATTGATTAAATCGGAATATTTCTCAACAATAGCTCCCTTATCATCTAAGCCAACTGTTTGATAATTGATATCTCCTAAAAGATAGGTTTGTGAGAAATAACTTGGACTGACCTGCATAAGGCCATTCTGAAAAAGCCCTTGATAGGCTAACGTATTTACGGTAGAAGGTCTGATTTCCTGCTTCTGTGTTTTCGTCTTTTGCTTTTTGTCATTAGAAGAGGTCTTTGATTTCATTGAGTGTTTTAATTTTTTCACGTTGGTCTCCTTTTCTTCCAGTAAATGTGCGGTCTGGCACCGTTAGTTCATAATGAAAACGGTACTTGAGATAGGTTTCAAATGGTAAGTCATTGGGGCGATAGACCCCAAATAACATGAGTGGAATGGTAAAGCTAAAAACAAAACCATAGACAAACCAATCCCCAAATTGCCAGTAAAATAGGTTCAAACCCAATACCAAAATGGTTAGGGCGACGGCTGGAAATACAAAAATAACCTGTCTAGTTGTAAATCCTAGCCATGCCCTGTGTTGAACCTTTGATATGTCCTTAAAGACACGAGTGTTCATAAATGTTCTCCAATCTAAGTAAGCTATAAAAAGAGGAGGCGAGATAGTGACTCCCTTCCTCCTACATGCCCAAAATACTTCGGGCGGTCCGTTGACTGCCAACCAAGGCAATGATTAACAATATGGCCTGTACCAAGCCACCAAACATAATGGCGAGTGATTCCATCACTCCAGCTCCATTTGATACGGCAATCTTTCCAGCCGATTCAAACAAGGGAACAAGAGATACAATTAGAAAAATCAAAATACCTTGAACGGCATAGACCATGATGTTTTTAAGGTAACCAATCCCAACACTTCTCCAGTCATCACTAAGGAAGGTCGGAATGGTAACAGGGGCAAAAGGAATCATCAGATAGAGTTGGATAAAGCGAATGGTAATCAAGATATTGACAACCATGATGCTGGCCATTCGTACCAACCAAATGAGAATCGCAAAAAAGCCAATAATCATTTTTCCTACAATTCCAGATCCCTTGATGCCTGTGATGGTATCGTAATTAGCACCACCATTCGTGACAAGCCCTGCAACTTGTTCAATAATATAAGAGGCAAGGGCAATAATGGCTTCCACAATAACCGTCGTATTGGTAATCACGACCGCGACCATAATGTAGCTGACAATCATAGGTGCCATGGCTTCAAAGGTCATCGCACCACCTGAGTTTGCGATTTTCTTGGCCATTTTTGAGAATTCGAGTACGAGAACAACCGCAAGAATAGCTACTCCCAAGGGCTGCATAATCCCCTTGGTAATGGCTGTCATGTAAGACCACACCGTCGGATTAAAGTCCGCCAGTGACTTAACCAAGTTAGCAGTTGATTCTAAATCGACCTGAAACCCTTCAAAAAGGCTATCGCTTGACACTTTTTCAGAGGCTAGAAATACAAAAGGTGACGTAAAATTCATCATCATGTCATGTTCTGACCTCCTCTAAATGGTAATCTGTGTCACAAAAGCACCTGCGGCTCCCACCATGACACCACCAACAATTTCTAGAATGGCATTTCGGACACCTGGCCCACCATCTTTAATGTTGGTTGAAAGGTTGATAATGCCCATGACAACAAGAAAGGCTCCTACTGCAATTAAGCCTTTTTGTAATAGAGACATGGCTTGAGAGAACATAGAGCTGGCGTCCACTCCGTAAACAAAGCCTGTTAGTTTTTGATTCATATAATTCCTCATTTCTATTAATGTAGTGTCTTTTCTGTGCTTAAATCCCTTATTTTATGGCCTGACAAATCTAGCTCTTCCTCAGCGGTTAGGGGATTGATATGATAGTGCCACCAGCGTTCATCAGATTCCTTATCCGCAAGCCATTTCCAATTCTTATGTTTGAGTGGAAAATATTTCTTGGTTCGAAAAACAGGAACTCCTGCAATGCGTACGAGGCATTCATCTCGTTTCATATTCCCTACTTCATCAGCCGTCATCAAGTCACGGGCAATTTTCTGGTGAGAGGTAGAACTTGAGCCAGTCTGCCCAAAAGAACGACTGGTACTTCTGACATCAATGGTTTGTTTGCCTAATAGACCACTCATAAATTTGAAAGTTTCCTCGTCATTTCCACCCAAATATAGGAGGCTGTCACAATTCCCCAGTATAGTTTTCCAAGCCTCTTTTTCCTTATAAAGTCCTTGGAGTTGAGCAATATTTTGCAAGATTGGAACTAGACTCATGTTCCTAGAGCGAACTGTTGAGGTTTGTTCAGCAAAGTCTGGGATTTCTCCGACATTCGCAAACTCATCCAGATAGCTTCTAACATGAATAGGCAGTTGCCCTTTAAAGTCAACATCAGCCTGTCTGGTCAAAGTGGAGAAAACCGTAGAGAAAAATAAAGCAGATACGAAACGAAAGGTCGTATCATTGTCTGGAATAACAAGATAGACCATGGTCTTTTGAGTGCCCCACGTTTTCAAATCCATAGTGTCTCTTTGCGTCAAATCAATCACCGATTGGATATTAAAGAGGGCAAATTTAGCTGTTGTGACCGCAATCACCGAATCCAAGGTTTTATCTTTATAGTTTTGAAAATCTGCCCAGTTTCTCATGGTAAAGTTCTCGTGACCGTATTTTTTAGCGTAATCTTCAAACAGGACTTCAAGAACACTTTTGTCCTGATTATCTCCCTTTGATAAGAGTTTGATGAGTTTCCCAATCTCAGAAAAGGCTGGATAACGGCCACGCTTACGTCTTGCTTCCTGCTCTTGCTTGGAACTTCCTGGTGGATTGTAAAAATCTACCAAATAAGAGGCAATAGCTCTCACCAATGTCATGGAAGCCTCGTCCCAAAATGGATCACTGCGAGAACCAGATCCACGGGTATTGTTAAAATAGACCGTTAACATGCGGTTCAAATCATTCTCTGTTTCTACATAACGAAAGGGATTAAAACCGTCCGAATTGGTCATATTAACCAAGTCTAAAACCTTGACCTGATAACCGTTTTCTAAAAAGAGTTTACCTGTCTTCTCAGCCAAATGGTCTTTCGGATCTACGACAATATTGGAACAATTAAGTTGGATAAGGTTGGGTTTCACAAAGCGAAAGGTCTTACCTGCCCCAGAACCCCCAATGACAATCAAGTTTTTATTTCGGTCAAACTGGGGTTTCTTCTTTTCCAACAAGGTTAGACGAACATCACGAGCCAAAATCGTGTCATTAAAAGGATTCTTACTGTAAAAGTTCCGCTTTTCCTTACTGGTTCCAAATCGTGCAGAACCGTATTCTTCCCCTTCTCGATAGATTTTCTGGCCTGTCGATACATAAAGATAGACTAGTGTCATCGTTAGAACCCCAAGGATAAAGGCAAGAAGAGATTTTTGAGTAAAGGAAAATAGCCATAAAGGATTGAAGACTTGATTTAGCCCCTCTCCTAAGAGGTAGGCAAAACGTTCCATAGGTGGGGCATTGGTTAAACTATCATAGAGCAGGGTTAGACGATGGCAGAAATAACCAAAGGCGAGCCCCATGAGTCCAAAGACTAAAGCTTTTCGTCTTGAATACATTACAAGGTCACCTCCTTGGTTTTGACTGCCGAAGGTTCTGTCACTCTAATTTTCTCTTTGGCCAGTTCTATCTCTTGATCCAAGGTTTTATCAAAGGTTAAACCTTCTAGCTTCTCTGGATTAGACATCAGTTTCTTCAACAATTCATCCAAGTGATGATCGAGCAAGGTCTTATCCTTGGCATAAAAGTAGAGATAGTCTTTTTGCCAACTAATTGCGACTGGCAGTTTTTCTGACTCCATCAACTCCTTAAATTTCTCCACATCGATTGGCTTATCCAGTATGTCTTTACTAACATCTATCGCTTCAATTGCGTAAGGGCTTTGAAGGAGTTCTTCCAGTTTTTGAACCCCAATCTTATAAGCTGAATCTTGAGCTAAGGCTTGCCTAGCCGACCATTCTAAGAGCTTTAAGAAGGTTCTGACTGTCAATAAACTACTTCTTTCCACGTATTGCATCGCTTGACGTTCTTGTTGTTCAGATGACATGGTGACCTCCTCTTTTTTCGATTCCCTATCAAACATAAGGTGCTTCCATAATACGTAAGCACTCTTGATTTTGGTATCACAAGAAAGTTACGACATAAGCCAAACTATTCCAAAGTAAATGTAAGGCGATTGCCGTCATACAATCAGTTTTCAACCGAACAACAGCCAAGGTCAAGCCAAGACAGCTATACATGAGCCAACTCCCTAACTGATTGGGTCCATGGGATAGAACAAAGAGAAAACTGGTCACGCCTATTTGTACAAAAGGGAATATCAATTTTTCCCACAGAAATTGCCTATAAACAATCTCTTCAAGTATGCTTGCATTGGCCAGAAACAATAAAAAGATAATAGGAAGAACCTGTTTTCCTACTTGTAACAAGACCGCTTGATTCCTAGTCTGAACTGGAAATAGGAAGCTGATGAAGACTGCAAAAGCAACCATAGACACAAAACCAAGAAGCAACCAACTTAGGCGATTTCTTAAGGTTATATTTTTTGCTTGAACAGTTTTATGACGGGCAATCTCTAAGCAAGTCACACTTAATGGGACCAATTGTAGCAAGACTATTCCCTCTATTGTCAGATACTCTTTCAGGTATAAACTCACCAGAAGACCGTTAAGCTGTATGGCTAGATAAAACAACACTATCCTTATCATTGTCACCTCTTGAATAAATCTTCATAATCAATATCTAAGACTAGAACAATACGCTCAACCCATCTTGTTTGTGGCATCAGACGATTGGATTTGTAATGTCGCAGTTTTTGATAGAGACGATTAAATTCACTTGGATAAACATATTGACCGTTGAATACTTTGCGTGCTAGTTCTGCCCAAGTGAGTTCTTTTTCGGCCAGAATGATCTCTAAATTGTCCCAAAATCGTTCATTCATCTTCACACCTATCCTGTCACTTGTTTCATCAGGCTGGCCTGAAACAGCTCTTCTTTTACCTGTCTGGGAAGAAAGGTTCGCACTTCATCTAGCCCAATAGCTGGATAGACATGATTCTGACAGACAATGAGGGGCAGACGAAGGTTTTGGTCTGGCTTTTGGAGAATGAGCTGAATCATCTCATTCAAACTTATCGAATATTGACGTTTAAAGCGAAGAAATCGTGGCGACAGCAACTCAAAACAATCCGTGGTTTTGGCAAAGAGTGACAGTAAGATTTCACGGTTTACATCACACGCTTTTGTACAACGATAAGTCACCCCATAGTTGGTCAAAATGGTTAGTAAGTCTTGATTTGTATTGGTATTATTTCCTAGATATACCTCAAGCATAGGCACCTCCTTATAGGGTTAGGCTATTTTCAACTGTTGGTTCAGGAGTTGAGAAATAGCGACTCATATCAATGGGCATCCGTCCTTCACCAAAGCACTTGACCGTCACTAAAGTCGTTAAAATGCCATCCTTTCCTCTAGCAGAATAATTTTCACCAAAGGCACGAAAGGCCAGGTGATTGTCTTTCGTCAATAGTGTATCTACACCATTTTTAATATCCCTAGTTTCCATAAAATCCGAAATCCGATGAAGATTGGATTCGTAGAATAGGGGGTCATTCATCTCCTTGTGGTAATCATCTTCAAAAGTCACCTCAAAGTCACAATCAAAATTGGGGAGCGACAGTATCTTTTGTAATAACTGATTGGTTTCAACTTGGTGAATACGTTCTTCTAATTCAGTACAATCTAAGATACTTTTCTTATGTAGTAGGTTCATATTTTTCTTCCTCTTCTATTCTTCTAAATTCTCTGGCAATGGCTTCAATAACTGTGACAGTCACGCTATTGCCTGCCTGTTTGTATAGTTGGCTCTTACTGGAAACACTTTCTGCTCTTTCATAAGCCCATTCAGGAAAGCCTTGAAGTCTGAAACACTCTCTTGGTGTCAGTCGTCTTATTCTCAGGCGAAAAAGTTTCCCCTCTAAGACAATGCCTGTAACTTCATACCACTTATCCTGTCGATATTCCAGTTCCAGAGCAGCAACCACCACTCCCATATTGTCTGAAGTTGTCAAGGTATTGGATATTCCCTTTCCCACTCGTCCCCTACGTTTGGTTGAGTCTGGATAAGCCAGATTGACAGAGTCTCCAAGAGTTGCCTTTGCGTACCCTGTTTTTGTGGCTTCCTTGATTTTCAGAAATGGCAGCTCCTCCCTCAGCAAAATTTTTGGCACCTTATCTCCACCTTGCATGGTGGTCAAAGTCGGTGACAAGCCAGCAATGTCAAATACTCTTCCAGTTTGGTCAAAGCTAGTCGGCAGATTTCCTGCGACAACAACTCCGTGTCTGTCTTGACTGGTCAAAGTAAACATAGGGTCTTGATTGTCCTTAAATCGACGACCATGTTGGCGTTTTTCTAGTCTATCTGGTGTTAAAACTGGAATGGCGATTTTTGCCCCCTCTCCTTTACCTCTTGTTAGTGTAGGAGCAAGTCCATTCGTCAGATAGACTTCACCATTCAAACCACGTTTAGAGGGATTGATATTTCCTAGCCTTTCAAGATGAGCTGGGCTGTTTTCTCTTCTGAGAGGAAATATGAATCTGGAACGGTATCTTCTAGAATGTCCGATAATAAAGACCCGCTCTCTGTTTTGCGGGACTTGGAAGTCCTTACTGTTAAGCACCTGCCATTCGACATCATACCCCAATTCATCCAACGTGGAGAGGATTGTGGCGAACGTCCGTCCCTCGTCGTGATTGAGTAGGCCTTTGACGTTTTCCAAAAATAGAAAACGTGGTTGGATTTGTTTGGCCGCTCGAGCAATCTCAAAAAAGAGAGTCCCTCGAGTATCTTCAAATCCCAATCGTCTGCCTGCGAGTGAAAATGCTTGGCAAGGAAATCCCCCGCAGATGATGTCCACTTGCCCTCTAAATTGTCTAAAGTCATGGTCTGTGACCTCTTTAATGTCATGGTATTCTATTTCCCCTTCTGTGTTAAACATAGCTTTATAAGATGTTCTGGCGAATTTATCAATTTCACAAAAGCCCAGGCATTTATGACCTTGTGATTCCATTCCTAGCCTAAAACCGCCTATTCCAGCAAATAAATCTAAAAATTTCATTTTTCCTCTCTTTCCAACTAAAAAAGAGCCTTACACATGTAAAACTCTTGCTTATATATGATCATCCATTTCTGGTGCACGAATGATTTCAACAATCAAAATGATGATAGAAATCAGATAGATTCCGCCTAGTATCCACAAAATCACCTTATTCACCTCCCTTTACTTCTTGTCGTCTCAGTTGCTTGGTCCACTCTGATAGCACACCATTAAATACGTATTCAGCTATTACTTCCGCTGACCGAGCAAATCGCATATGTTCCAAAGCATACTGATAACGGTCACTAAAATAAATCATGGCATAGTCACTAGCTGACTGAGATAGACCTGTCTGTCTTAACTGGTCATGAACCAAACCCCAAATATAGTCTCGATCGTACTTGGTCACGCCATCGACTTTTGCAGTAAAGTTTTCTTCTTGTTTCTCATCTACCAGCTGTCTCTCCTCCTCATCCTCAATAAGGAAATCACTCCCTTTAGTTTCACTACATTTAGTCTCACTTCTTTCAGTCTCACTAGGGGCTGAATTTAAGACCGGCCCCGTCTTTCTTTGAGACCCCCCTAGTGTTTTTTTAACACTAGCCCCGTCTGTATGTAAGACTGGGGTATTATCATGTTCTAATTCCCCCAAGTAAATTTTATTTGCCATTCGACCTCTTTCACTAGAGGACTGTTGGACTTCATCAATTAAGCCATAGTCACGTAAGTTTTTTTTGATTGAAAGTAATTTTGACTTTGAACAGCCTAATAGTGCCATCAGATTTGAATTGGAATAAATCAAATAAATAGCCCCATCCTCATCAATCCAACCTTTACTCAAAGACAACTCCAACCGATCTTTTAAAACCGCGTAGGCTACCTTAACCTCCAGCTTCATATCCTTATAACGTTCACTCTCAAACAAGACTTTTGGGAGTTTATAATAACGCTCTGATGTCTGATACTGATTAGCGGTAATACGTTTCATGATTATCCCTCCAAGACTAAAAGTCCAACATTTCCGAATTCATCAAATCGGATTAAACCTACTTGTTCCAATTCATCAACCAGATGAGTTGCTTTCTCAATATCAACTCCTAAAATAGCCACGAGATGGCACATCACGATTTGGCGTGATGATTTTTCCTTCTTTTGCATGATTACCTCCAAAACGCAAAAAAAGGGGTAGACAATTTAATGTCTACCCCCGAAAATTTATTAAAACAAAAATCCTGCCAAAGAATTTTTGGCAGGATTTTTGGCAGGAAACCAAATTAATTTATCAGTTTCTATCAATCGCTTATCGCTCTCAAAGACTGGTAAATAGGGATTCCGCAATCTAATTATGATGTGACTCTTATTTAAGAGTAACTGAAGCGCCTGCTTCTTCCAATTTAGCTTTGATTTCTTCAGCTTCTGCAGTTGCAACGCCTTCTTTAACCATAGCTGGTGCACCGTCAACAAGCTCTTTAGCTTCTTTAAGACCAAGACCAGTAATTTCACGTACAACTTTGATAACGCCAACTTTTTTGTCGCCAGCAGATGTCAATTCAACGTCGAATGAATCTTTAGCTTCTTCAGCAGCACCACCAGCTGCAGCAACAGCTACAGGAGCAGCTGCAGTTACACCAAATTCTTCTTCGATAGCTTTAACAAGGTCGTTAAGCTCAAGGATAGTAGCTTCTTTAATTTCAGCAATAATGTTTTCAATGTTCAATGCCATTGTGATTTTCCTCCAATTTAGGTTTTTAAATAGTTTGTAGCACTAAGCAGCTACGCTCTGACGCATTAAGCTGCGTCTTCTTTTTCTGCAACAGCTTTGACAGCGTATGCAACGTTGCGAACTGGCGCTTGAAGTACAGAAAGCAACATAGAAAGCATGCCTTCGCGGTTTGGCAATGTAGCAAGTGCTTCGATTTCTTCTTTAGAAGAAACTTTACCTTCTACAGCTCCACCTTTGATTTCAAGAGCATCAGCAGTTTTCGCGAAATCGTAAATTGTTTTAGCTGGAGCAACTGCATCATTTGAGAATGCAACTGCAGATGGACCTACAAACAATTCTGCAAGCCCTTCAAGACCAGCTTGCTCAGCAGCACGACGCAAGATTGAGTTTTTGATAACTTTGTACTCAACTTCTGCACCACGCAAGTTACGACGAAGAACTGTATCTTGTTCTACTGTCAAACCACGAGCGTCTACAACAACGATAGATGTTGCAGCTTTCATTTGCTCAGCAACGGCATTTACTAATTCCGCTTTTTTAGCGATAATAGCTTCACTCATTTTTTTACCTCCGTTTTTATTTTGGGCTAGGCACAAAAAAATCGCACCTAAACCTAGACACGAAAGTACAAATACGTTTATCTCAATAATCGTTTTGTGCCTCGGTAGGATGTTTATGAGTCCAGCTCCCCTACTGTCTTAGGTCAGTTTTTTCAAACCTCAATTATCATAACACAGTATTTTCAATAATGCAAGACTTTTATCCTATTTTTTTAAACATTTTTTCAAACTGGTATTGCCGTTTAGTTCGCTTCAGTTGTAGAGGTCAGACTTGGAATGTGAAACACGAGTTGCTGTGATTTGCTTCGCAAATCCTATCTCCAACCTTTTTAGCTCGATTTTTTCATTTCTAAACTCAGGCTGAAACAGTTCACTGAACAATTTTACTCCACCGGCCTGTTAAACCCAATCAACCACTGCTCTGAGATGTTGACACTAACCTTGAGAAGTGATGATGGACTTTTTACCCAGCTTCTCGCTTGTCGAAGTAAGCTAAGATAAACTAACATGACTATAAAAAACAACTGCCATTCCCTTGAGAATAGCAGTTTAATCTTATTTAATCTTGTCTTCTTCGTAGTCACCATTTGGACAGACAACTTGTTTACCACCACCACGAACTTTTTTCTCAACGAGATAGTGGTCGCATTTCGGACAAGAACGTCCGACTGGCTTGTCCCAAGAAGTAAATTCACACTCTGGGTAGCGATCGCAACCATAGAAAAGACGATTGCGTTTGCTCTTGCGTTCAATCACCTGACCTTTTTGGCAAACCGGACAAGTCACACCGATTTCTTTAGTGATTTGCTTGGTATTGCGGCAATCAGGGAAATTGCTACATGCATAGAATTTTCCAAAGCGACCTAACTTGATGACCATTTCATGACCACAAACATCACAGTCAAAGCCAGCTGGTTCATCCTTAATTTGGATTTTTTCCATCTGTTCTTCTGCCTTAGATAATTCTACCTTGAATGGCTGATAGAAACCGTCAATGACCTTCTGCCACTGCTCTTTCCCGATTTCTACATCATCCAATTTTTGTTCCATATCGGCTGTAAATTTGACATTGACAATATCTGGGAAGAACTCAACAATCAGCTTATTAACGATTTCTCCGAGTTCAGTTGGTTCGAATCGCTTAGCCGCAAGCTTAACATAGTAACGTTTTTGAATGGTTTCAATTGTTGGTGCATAGGTTGACGGGCGACCTACACCATTCTCTTCTAATGTTTTAATTAAGGTTGCTTCAGAGTAGCGAGCTGGTGGCTGAGTAAAGTGTTGTTCTGGATTTGTTGACGCGCGTACCACCGTGTCACCTTGTTCCATATCTGGCAACATTTTATTTTTATCAGCGTCGTTATAGACCGCCATATAACCATCGAATTTTACTTGGCTACCATTAGCAGCAAAGACAATACCATTTTGACCCAAACGAACACTCATGGTATCAAAAACTGCTGCAGCCATCTGACTTGCGACAAAACGATTCCAAATCAGTGTATATAGTCGTAATTGGTCCTTGTCCAGATATTTTGCAATTGATTCAGGTGTTAAGTTAACATTTGATGGACGAATGGCTTCGTGGGCATCTTGTGCACCACTGGCATTTTTTACTTTGTTACCATGCTTTGAATAGGTAGCACCAAAACGCTCCGTGATAAAGTCAGCAGCTTGTGCTTGTGCAACAGGGCTAATACGTGTTGAATCCGTACGCATATAGGTGATCAAACCTTGGGTACCACCTGCGCCAAGACTGACACCCTCATAAAGTTGTTGGGCAACCATCATGGTTTTACGAGTACGGAAATTGATTTTATTAGCCGCATCCATCTGCATAGTAGAAGTTGTGTAAGGCAGAGGTGCATTTCGTTTGCGTTCCTTACGCTCAACCTGTTCTACTAAGAAATCATCTCCATCAAGTCGGGCAAGAATTTCTTTAACCTGCTCATTGTTTTCAATTTTAGTTTTCTTTCCATCTATACCGTAGAATGAAGCCTGGAATTTCTTGCTCCCCTTTTTGAAGGTTGCATCAATTGTCCAATATTCTTCTGGTTTGAAATTGCTGATTTCATTTTCACGGTCGATTATTAATTTGAGAGCAACCGATTGAACACGTCCTGCTGACAGACCTTTTTTGACTTTCTTCCATAAAATAGGTGAGATAGAGTATCCTACAATACGGTCTAAGACGCGTCGAGCTTGTTGGGCATCTACCAAGTCTAGGTTAATAGCACGTGGCTCCTGAAAGGCATTTTTTACTGCATCTTTTGTAATTTCATTAAAGACAACACGGTTTTTATCGTTTGCGTCCAATCCCAAAATGTGAGCCAAATGCCAAGAAATTGCTTCTCCTTCGCGGTCCGGGTCACTCGCGAGAAAGACTTGCTTAGCATTTTTTGCTTCTTTTTTCAAAGAATTGATGAGTGGTCCTTTTCCACGTATGTTGATGTACTCAGGTGCATAGTTGTTATCAAAGTCAATAGACATACTAGATTTCTTCAAATCTCGAATATGCCCGACTGAAGCAACGACCTTATAATTTTTACCAAGATATTTTTCGATTGTTTTTGCCTTAGCAGGCGACTCTACAATAACGAGATTTTTCTTGGTTGTTGTTTTTTTCTTACTAACTGTTTTTGTAGCCATTCTTATACCTTACAAATATTTTTAACCTCACAAAGAATATACTATTTTTCAGTCAGTGTCAAGATATTTATTTTCCTATAGGAAGACTTGTTTTAAAATTTATACTCAGAAATGATGTCCAAGCCTGATGTGATGCACTTTGCCCCCTCTTGAATCAGATGATGACAACCATCTGATTTTCCGTCCATAATGGAACCTGGAATAGCATAGACTTCTCTCCCTTCTTCCAAGGCACGTTCGCAGGTAATCAAGCTACCAGACCGCATTTTTGCCTCACAGACTACCAGACCTTCTACCAACCCAGCAATGATGCGGTTACGTTCTGGGAAATGGTATTTGAGTGGCTGAGCACCAGCTTCATACTCTGTTAATACTAAATGGTGTTTGCCAATGTAGGTCTGCAAGTCCTTGTTTTCTTTGGGATAGACCTTATCCAAACCTGTTCCAATTACAGCAATGGTTTGGCCTCCATTTTTCAAACTGGCGATGTGGGCAGCCGTATCAATTCCTCTTGCCAAACCACTAACAATGACAAAGCGATTACTCAATTCCTTGATAATCTTCTGAACTGACTGAACACCATTTTTACTGGCATTTCGTGTACCAACAACTGCCAGCTTTGATTTTTCCAGCAATTCTAAATCCCCTTGATAAAATAAAAGTACAGGCGGATTGTAAATCTGTTTGAGTGCCAAAGGATAGATGTCATCTAAAATTGAAAATGATGGATACTTATTAAATTCCTCGCGACAGGCTTTTGTATCTAGATTCTTATAATTTTCCATAAATAGCACTGGATTTTTACATTCAGACACTACAGCGACATTACGTAAGGTCAATTTTTTACCGTGTTTTTCTTGATAGGCCAAAACTTTATTCACATTAAGATTGGTCAAACCTGCTTTTTTCCATTTAAACAATTCAAAATTATTCATTTTCTTCACCTCATTCTTATTGTTCGTAATGGAAAGAAAAAATTCTCCCAAATGGAAGAATTATTTTTGAGGTATTTCTTTGATAACACGCGCAGGATTTCCCGCTAAAACGACATTATCACCAAAAGACTTGGTTACAACAGAACCAGCACCAACAACGATATTGTCCCCCAAGGTCACGCCTGGTAAGATTGTCACACCACCACCAGCCCAGAAATTATCACCAATGGTAATAGGAGCCCCGTATTCCAAGCCAGAATTGCGTTCGTCAGGGTCCAAGGGATGCAAGGGAGTCAACAATTGCACATTGGGACCAAGCATGGCATTTTTCCCAATTCGTATCGGACAGACATCAAGCATAGTACAGTTGAAATTAGCATAAAAATCCTCTCCGACATGGATGTTACTTCCGTAATCACAGTAGAAATTTGGCTCCATGTAAATCCGCTCTCCTGTAGCTCCAAACCAGTTTTTCAAGATTTGAGAACGTATAGAGCCATCTAATTCATTATTGAAGTCCTGCATCTTTTGGCGAGCCAGCGTTCTCATTTGTCTAAGTTCTGGATCTGCTGCCATATAAAATTGCCCAGCTATCATCTTTTCTTTTTCAGTCAGCATACATCTGCTCCTTTTTTTCTTCTTAATACATATCTTAGGTTTTATTAATCTAAAAGTCAATCCTTCTTGACAAGTCCAGCTAAGATTTGGTATTGTTCTTATTAATTTAAACCAACGAAAGAGGGAATCATGCAAGAAAAACATGAACAAACTATAACTTTGACTGCTGCAGAATTGCTTGGGTTGATACAAACTGAATCGGTGCAATTACTAGACGTTCGTGACCCAGAAGAATATTCAGCTGGTCATATTGATGGTGCTATTAATTGTCCTATGGATAAGATTGCCGCATTGGATGGACCAGTCGACCAACACTATCTACTCATCTGTAAAAGTGGAAAACGTAGCAAGCTGGCCAGAGAAATCATGTCATCTAAGGGATATAAGGCAAATGATATTGCAGGTGGCATGGATGCTTGGGACGGATTGATTGTGAAATAAGGGTATTTCGGAAAGGAAGTACCCTTTTTCTTTACTTTATTTTTTAAAAATTATATAATCTAGTTATCGATACTAGATAAAAGTAAGTAGATAATCATGAAACAAACTATTCCCTACTGGCATGAATTACCTGATTTAGATTTATATTTGGACCAAGTTCTGCTGTATGTTAATCAGACGACCACTTCATCAGAGCTATTGGAACAAAAAAGTTTGACGGCCTCTATGATAAACAACTACGTCAAACATAAACAGCTTGAAAAACCTATTAAGAAAAAATATCAAAAACAGCAAGTTGCCCGCTTGATAGCATTGACTATCTTAAAAAATGTCTTTTCCATTCAAGAAATCAGTCAGACCTTAAATCTTCTACTCCAGACAGACAGTTCTGAAACCTTATACAATCATTTTGTTGACTGCATGCGAAATGAAGAAAGCAACGATACGCCTGAAATCATTCGTTATGCCTGCCAGTCTGTTAAACTATATTACAAAACCCGTCAACTCACTATGGAGTTAGAAAGGAGTCACCATGAATCCTAGTTTGAAATTAAGTCTGAAATTGTCTTTTGGCGAAGAAGTCGCAAATAGCGTCACCCATGCAGTCGGAGCCCTGCTTATGTTGGTCTTACTCCCCATTACTGCTATCCATTCTTTTCAAGATTATAACGTGACTGCTGTGGTCGGCATGACTATCTTTGTCATCAGCCTATTTCTCATGTTCCTATCCTCTTCCATCTACCACTCCATGCCCTACGCTTCTACTCACAAATACATCCTAAGGATTATCGACCACAGCATGATTTACATTGCTATCGCTGGAAGCTACACACCTGTTGCCCTATCCTTGATCGGTGGTTGGTTGGGGTATCTAATTGTTGGTTTACAATGGGGATTAACCATTTTTGGCATTCTCTATAAAATTTTCGCCAAAAAAATCAATGAAAAATTCAGCCTTTTTCTCTATCTCTTTATGGGCTGGTTGGTTGTCTTTATCTTGCCAGCCATTCTTCAAAAGACTGGACTTGTTTTCGGAATTTTGATGCTGGCTGGTGGTTTATCTTATACTATTGGAGCCCTCTTCTACGCTAAGAAAAAGCCCTATTTCCACATGATTTGGCATCTCTTTATCCTACTGGCTTCAGCACTGCAATATATCGCCATTGTCTACTTTATGTTATAAGAAAACAGCTTCTAGAAACCTAGAGGCTGTTTTCTTAAAGCATTAAACTGATAATCATTCCAATCAGATAAAGGATTGACACGATGCTCAAAAATACCAAATGCGTCTTTCGACTCATGACCACATAGCCAACAAATTCCCGAATAAAGGCATTTAGGCTAAAGTAAAATTTTGTCTTTGCTCCGTAGCCGATACACTTGATTTTCAGTTTTCGTGCCAATAGCAGAGCTCTGAAAACGTGATAGTAATTGGTTACAAGTGCAAAGCGACTGCCAGGTTTCATCAGGGCATAGGAAAATTTCAAGTTTTCCTCGGTATTGGTTGATTGGTTTTCTATCACAATATCTTCCTCAGGAATACCCTTTTCCAAGGCATAATTAGCCATGGCCTGCGCCTCTGCCAAGAGTTCATCAGGACCCTGTCCGCCTGACATGATGAGCTTGCTGCCAGGATGCTTCTGGTAGATCGCTATGCCTTTTTCAATCCGCGAAGCCAAAAGTGGCGTTACCTTGTCACCAATCAAGCCAGCACCTAAGACCACCACATAATCAAGCTTGCCTGGAAAGAGATTGACCAAGTTGACAAAGCTAGACGTGGTATAGAGCATGCTGATGATAATAGCATATGACACCAAAAAACTAACGTAGAGGAACAGCATGATGAAAAAGCTGATGCCTGAAAGGGATTGAACCACAAAGGGAGCGATGAAGAGATAGTAAGTCAGGGCAACCGCCAGTCCCATGGATAGGAAATTATGGAAGCGAACCCCTTCTCTCTTCAAAATCTGAAAGCCATTCAGATAAAGTGTGAAAAGCAAGACAAATGGACCGCTTAACAAGGCTAAAAAGAGCACCATAGCCATGTTTATAGCCAGCAAACGTAAGATTTCATTGTTTTCGAGAATGCCTGTTGAGATAATCCATGCCAAAGCCCAGACGAGGATATTCAAGGCAAACAGTGAGATAAAAATCGACCGCCGTTCCCAGAAATAGATGAGAGCAAACAGACTGATAGCCGCTAAAAATAACCAGAAAAAGACTGTCAAGACTAGTTTCCCCCTGCTACCATAGACTTAATGGGCTCAAAGGTCTTACGGTGAATTGGCGTGATGCCTAGCTTGTTCAAGCCTTCCAAATGCTCTGACGTTCCATAACCAGCATTCTTTGCGAAGCCGTAGCCTGAGAACTCCTTGTCATAATCCGCCATCATCTTGTCCCGCGTCACCTTGGCCACGATTGAGGCCGCTGCGATAGAGAGACTGTTGGCATCCCCCTTGATGATAGAGGTTTGCGGCAGAGGTGTGTCCAACTTCATAGCATCTATTAAGAGGTGTTCAGGTACTTGACTCAACTGCCCCAAAGCCTCTAACATAGCTAACTTGGTCGCCTCGTAGATGTTGACCTGGTCGATGACAGCTGCACCTTTGACGCCCACACCGACTGCCACCGCCCGCTCCATGACTTCTTGGTAGATAGCTTCGTGCTTGGACTTAGGGATTTTCTTGGAGTCGTTGAGGTAGCGAATTTTGCAGCCCTTGGGCAAGATAACCGCCGCTGCCACCACAGGACCTGCTAGAGGCCCCCGGCCGACTTCGTCGATGCCAGCGATTAACTCTACCCCATTTTCATAAAGGGCTTTTTCGTAGCATAGCATAGCTTCTAAGCGAGCGTCTTCTGCTGCTTCTTTTTCCAGCTCCTTACGGCGTTTCTTGATAGCAGACTGGACCCCTGTTCGCACGTCCTGAGCCAACTCTGCCCAGACAGGACTGTCTAGACTGTCCACCTGAGCCAGCAGAGCAGTCACTTCCTTAATCGTTGCCATCTAAGTCACTCACCTTATCCAATGTATAGGTGCCCAAACGCCCGTCTCGAACATCCTTGACAAAGAGGTTGTAAAAACGGTCATAATCATCACGGAAGCCTAGTTTTCTTGTCCAGTCCATAATGAGTTCAGGCGTTTCCATCTCCAAATCCATACCCTTGAATCGCTCTTTTAGGCGTTCTGGATAGTTTGCTTTGAAATAGTCCAAGCCAAAAATAGTCACTTCGTCCATAGGCAAGAGTTGGTCCTTGATAGCTCCAGTCAGAGCCAACTTCAGTCCGACTTCTTGGTCCTCAAACTTAGGCCAGAGAATCCCTGGGGTATCAAGGATTTCAAGGTCTTTATTGGACTTGAGCCACTGTTGGCCCTTGGTCACACCTGGTTTGTTGCCGACAACGGCAATTTTCTTTCCAGCCAGACGGTTCATGAGGGTGGATTTTCCAGCGTTTGGAATACCAATAATCATGGTTCGCAAGGTCTCCTTTTGAATCCCTCTTTCGCGGAGACGTTCAATCTTGTCTTTCATCAGACTCTTGGCTGCGTCGGTCACTTTTTTCACCGTCGCTTGCTCTTTTGAGTTGATAGCCAGGGTGCGAATGCCCTGACCTTCAAAGTAGCTCTGCCATTCTTTCGTACGAATAGGGTCAGCCAAATCGACCTTGTTGAGAATCATGAGCTTGGGCTTGTCGCCAACAATCTTGGTCAGCATAGGGTTTTGGCTGGATAGGGGCAAGCGGGCATCGACCAAAATAGTCACGAAATCAACGTGCTTGATGTTCTCCTGCACCTGCCTGCGAGCTTTTGACATGTGGCCCGGAAACCATTGAATTGTTACCATGGGGTCCTCCTAAATATGATTCATTGAAAAAAGCCGTAAAAACGGCTTGTTTTTTTATTATTATAGCAGAAAATCAATATTTTGTCTTTCTTGTTCCTCTTAAATTCTCTCCCGTAACTTTTCGACAAAGAGATAGGCTGCGGGACAAATCAGAGTATTTTTTATTGTTAAATTGTTGATTTGATAAATCTTCTTGCGGTCAGTATGCGGAAATTCTCGACAGGCTTTGGGACGAGCATCATAGATACTACATAGATTATCGCCTCCAAGGAAGGGACAGGGCATGGATTGAAATACCTTATCTCCGTCCTCATCCACACGCAAGTACATGTCCTCAAAAACTGGAAGTTTCATGCGCAAATGCTTAGCAATTCGGGTAATATCTGCTTCTGTAAAGAGCGGTCCCAACGTTTTACAACAGTTGGCACACTCTGTACAGTCGATTTCAGAAAATACTTCGGCATGAATATCTTGAACAATTCTATCCAAATTTTTAGGTGCTTTTTTCTTCAAATTTGCTAGAAATTTTCGATGTTCTCCTTGCTTCTGCTGGGCCAATTGCTTGTATCTTTCAATGTCGACGGTCATAAACTCTCCTTTTCGACCATTATTATACCACAAACTAGCTATTAAGCTCTGCTATTTTTCAAAATGCTGAGCTAAATTATAGCATCACTTAATAAGGTTAGTGTCAACATCTCAGCGCAGTGGTTGATTGGGTTTAACAGTCCAGTGGACTGTTAAAGGTTGGAGATAAGATTTGCGAAGCAAATCTCAGCAATTCGCGTTTCACACTCCAAATCTGACCGTTACGACTGTTGCGAACAAAGTTCGCTCTATCTCCAACCTCAAACTGTCTCCCAGACAGTTTGAGCTGTGCGGGGGTGGGAGTGAAACAGTCTGGGAATAGACTGTTTCAGCTCAACAACTAGAAATAAAGACTTGTTTGACGAACTCTTTTTTCCCACTCCCAAAAATCCTGCGGGAAACTTCGGCTACAGGTAGACCAATAATGGTGTGAACATCCCCAGAAATACCTGCTACAAAGCGTGGGTCAAGCTCCTGAATACCGTAGGCACCGGCCTTATCCAGCGGCTGCTTTTCACGGATATAGGACTGAATCGCTTCTTCCAAGGCTGGATAATAGTCCACAAAATCAATCTGTGCAACCGTATAAAAAACATCCAGTGAGTGACTTGTCCGTAGGCAGACAGATGTTACAACGTGATGGCTCTTTCCAAAATAGGAACGTAACATGGTTTCAGCTTCTGTCAAATCTTGAGGTTTGTTAAAAATTTTCCCATCTGACACGACGATTGTATCCGCAGAAATGTAGAGATGGCCAGTTACCAAATCCATGTCCGATTTGGCTTTGGAAATTTCACAACAGGTTTTTGCAGCTCGAGTGAGAAAATCATCTGTAGCGAATTGTTTCATAAAATGTTCCTCGATACCACGCTCATCCACTTCAACTGATGCGATTTGTGGTTGTAAAAATCCCAATAATTGTTTACGACGTGGGGAGTTGCTAAGCAGAACATAAGAACTAATCTGCTCACGATCCCCCTCTTTTTGATATTGAAATACAGTTTGCATGTTTCCTCCAGTCAAAAACAGAGTCCGAAGACCCTGTTTTCAGATGATTGATTAATTTTCTTTTCTACGACCTACTGCCATGGCCAGTCCTGCAAGACCTAAACCAAACAGGCTGAGCGTCAGATTCATCTGGTCACCAGTATTTGGCAAGACTCCTGCTTTTGTAGTTTTTACTGGACTTGCTACTTCTGGTTTTTTATCTCCTACTTTTGGAGAATCAACTGGGACCTTCTTGTCAGTTGCCGAAGTATTTTGTACTTGATTAGATGGTGAATCTGTATTTTCGGCTGGAACAGTTTCTGGATTTGATGCTGGATTTTCTGGATCAGTATCCAATAAAATCTCGATAAAGTCTGGGTAGCCATCTTCATCCGTATCAATGCTTGAATTTACAGGAATGATACGTGAATATGGGTTGACAACCTCATAAGCTGATAAGTCAGCTGTCTTTAGGTATTCAGCAAAGACGCTGTCCATTGAAGGACCTTCTTCACGTGCTCCGCCAAGCATTGTGTAGCCATCACCACCAGCAGCAAGGAAGTCATTTGTTGCTAAATAGTACGTTTTTTCAAGATCCAAGGCGTCATATTCGCCAGTCTCTGGATTAAGAATACCGATAAGAAGAACACGTTCTTCTACAGGAAGAGTTGGATCGTAGAATACATTTGCTCCTGAAATGTGTAGGAATCCACCACTAGCTTCAAAGAGTGGCATGCCATTTTCATCTAAAAGCATCTCGCCAGTTTCTGGATTCACTTGCAATGTAGATGATAAAGACTTGGTAAACATATCATAAATTTGCTGACCAGTTACAGTGATTTGGGAAACGATGTTACCAAATGGCAAGACAGCAATAATATCGCCTTTTGTTACAGGCTGGTCCTTAGCAATTGTTGCACGTAGACCACCACCGTTAGTCACAGCAAGGCTAGTTTTGTTTGAAAATCCTGTTTGACCATAGGCATAGATTGCATCTGTCACTGCATTCCCCAAGTTGGTTTCACGAACACGCACGTTTGAGCGGTCTCCGTTTAATTCCACTGGGTTATTTTCAATAACTACTTGAGCATTTTCAGCTTCATATTTTGCTTTAATTTCATCAACCAAGGCTGCGATTTTAGCATTTGGCGTCACATTTTTAGTATCCGCGGCAGAAATCAAACTAGCTTCACCCAATAATTTATCGGATTTCAAGGTTACTTTACCGATATTGTTCAAGTAAGAGCCTGTTTGATTATAAGTAACATTATCTCCATAGGTAGTCGCTTCTACCGTGTGGGAATGACCGTCGATAACAATAACACGTTTACCAGCTAATTTACTATTTTTAGAAAGTGCTTCAGCAAGAGTTGAGCCTCTCCATTCAACAGGCGTTGTAGAATCGACACCTAGGTGAGCTAGAATGATATAGTTCTTGTAAACACGATTATCTGCTAGAGCACGTGCTTCCACTTCGTCAATCACTTTATTGACTTCTGTGACTGGGTCGGTAAATGTTACTCCCTCAACATTTTTCGGATGGGTTTTTGTTGCAGTTTCAGGTGTTGTTACACCGATAACTACAAATTCATCACCTACAACAGTTGGAGTTTTATCGACGATAGTTGAAGCTTCAAAAACACGAGCGCCATTAACGTAAGTGTTAGCACTCAATAGCGGGAAGTTCAAAGTTTCCTTGTACTTGATTGCTTGATCCATCCCAAAGTCAAATTCATGGTTACCAACAGCCATTGCATCATAGCCGACTTGGTTCATGATATTGGCGCGGTCTTCACCTTTTGTAGAGTTGGAAATTGGAAGTCCTTGGAAGGCATCACCAGCATCTACTACAATTGTATTCTCTACTTTGGCACGTTCTTCTTCAATGACTGCCGCAGCCTTAGCGTCACCGATGACATTCTTTTCTTCAAGAATGCGACCGTGAACGTCGTTTGTGTGGATAATGACTGCCTCTACTGTTTCTTCTGCAGCAGGGACAACAGTTTCCTCCGTTGCTACGTTTTCAACTGACGTTGCTGGTACCGTAGCAGTTGCATCAGTCGTTGCTGGCTGATTGGTTGTGGTAGCTGCAGTCGTTGTCTCAGCAGCTTGTACTTGTTGAGCTAAAACAAATGGAGCCAACAAGAGTGTGGACATTACAGGCAACAAGATTTTTTTCTTTTTCATAAATAGACCTTTCTTCGGCATTTTTTATATCTCTATTATACACTTTTTAACAAAAAACAAAAACTTTAAAATCGCTTACATGCCAAAAAGGTTCGAAATAAGAGAATTAGCTATCTAATCCGCTCATTTCCTATTTACCAAATACTATTTGTCCATTTGCAATGGTGTAAAGGACCTGTCCTTTCAGACTATCACCAACAAACGGAGAATTAGCAGACTTCGAGGCAAAATCCGCTGTGACCAACCGATTTGCATTTGGGTCAAAAATAACAAGATCAGCTGGGCCATTTTCAACAAGATAGCCAGCATCAAGACCATAGAGCTTGGCTGGATTAATTGTCATTTTCTCCAGCAATTGCACGAGTGTCAGATGCCCTTCTTCTACCAAGTGAGTCAGGCCAAGCGAAAGCGAGGTTTCCAAGCCTGTCATTCCTGATGGGGCCTTTGTGAGATCTTCTACATTTTTTTCATCCGCGTGATGAGGAGCATGGTCCGTCGCAATGACAGAGATAACACCAGATTTCAACCCATCAATCACAGCCAAGCGATCACTTTCTAATCGTAGTGGAGGGTTCATCTTAGCATTGGCACCTTTTGTTAGAAGTAAGTCCTCAGTTCGTGAAAAATGTTGGGGTGCTACTTCTGCCGTGACGTTTGCTCCGAGACCTTGAACAAATTCAACCACCTTGACCGACTCGGCTTTGGATAGATGCTGGATATGAACACGCGCACCCGTTTCATAGGCAATCATGACATCGCGAGCGACCATGCTGTATTCTGCTACGCCTGTTGCTCCACAAACATGAAAATGTTTTTCAGCTACTTGCTCGTTGAGTCCCAAAACGCCATTCAGGTCAGGGTCTTCTTCATGCAGGCTGATGAGACAGCCCTGCTCTTTGGCTAATTTCATAGCTTTTCTAACCACGCAAGCATTTGTCAAAGGAATACCGTCGTCCGAAAAGGCCACCGCTCCAGCTTCTAGCAAAGCAGGAAAATCGGTCAGGTTTTGCCCATCGAAATGATCTGTAATGGTTGCCACACTATAAATGTGAATAGCTTCTTTTTTAGCGGAATCCAATACTTCTTTTAAGGTTTCAACATTTGAAATCGTCGGACTAGTATTAGCCATCATGACAACAGAAGTAAAACCACCCGCTGCCGCAGAAAGAGCTCCTGTATGAATATCTTCTTTATGGGTCTGACCAGGCTCCCGAAAATGCACATGAACATCAACCAAACCAGGAGCAACGACTAATCCTGTCGCATCAATCACTTCTTGCTCAACATCTTCTGAAATCGACTCCGCGATCTTAACAATCTTACTTCCGTCCATCAAGATGTCGCAAACCTTGTCTAAACCGGATTGCGGATCCAATACTCGACCATTTTTCACTAATAACATTCATATTCTCCTTTGTAGTACCAAAGCCATTACCATCTACTATCGAAGCCAATCAATTCCTGTTCTGCCTTGTGAAGTCAAGTAGGCATTTGCTTGTGAGAAGGGCTTGCTTCCAAAGAAACCTCGATAGGCTGAAAGAGGACTTGGATGAGCAGATTCGATAACCAAATGTTTTGGATTGGTTATCAACGCCTTTTTCTTGCGAGCATAAGCACCCCAAAGAATATAGATAACAGGCTGGTCTAAGCTATTGACCACCCTAATAACAGCGTCCGTAAAAGGCTCCCAGATTTGCCCTGCATGTCCATTTGCCTGACCTGCTGGAACAGTTAAACAAGCATTGAGCAAAAGCACACCTTGTTCCGCCCAGGCTGTCAAATCATGATCTTGTTTGACGCCAATATCATCCGTCAATTCTTTTAAGATGTTTTGAAGAGATGGCGGAGCTGGTACCGAGTTCGGAACAGAAAACGACAAGCCCTGTGCCTGACCAGGTCCGTGATAGGGATCCTGTCCCAAAATAACTACTTTAACCTCTTCCAAATCCGTCGTTTGAATGGCAGCAAATACCTTCTCACGAGGCGGATAAATGGTTCCACCAGCATAAACATGATCTAAAAACTGATTGATTTTACAAAAATAATGCTCTGGCAACTGTGCCTTTATCAATTCGTGCCAAGCTGAATGTTCCATAAACTACTCCTAGTTTGAACTTTTCTCTTTAACAATATAAATCGGACGTTTCTTCGTTTCCAAGAAAACTTTTGCCAAATATTTACCGAGAATACCAATGGTCATCAACTGCAGACCTCCCAAAAATAGGATGATACAAATAGTCGACGGCCAGCCAATTGTAGGGTCTCCGAACACCAAGGTTTTGAAAACCACAAAAACCATTAGAACTAGCGACAACAGGAAGGTGAAGAAACCTGTATAGGAGGCAATATTCAAAGGTGTATCTGAAAAATTGATGATTCCTTCAATAGAATAAGAAAGCAATTTCCAGAAAGACCAACTAGTTTCACCAGCAACCCTCTCAACATTTTCATATGGCAAGTATTCTGTCTCGAATCCAACCCAGGCAAAAATTCCTTTTGAAAAGCGGTTGTATTCAGACACAGATAGAATAGCAGCTACCATGTGACGACGCATGAGACGGAAATCACGGGCACCGTCTACTACCTCGACCTGGCTGATTTTATTCATCAATTTGTAGAATAATTTCGCAAAAAAGCTACGAATCGGTGGCTCACCATCACGACTGACACGACGGGTTCCAACGCAATCTAAATCCGGATTTCCATCCAACATAGCCTTCATTTCCATCAACATTTCGGGTGGATCTTGCAAATCAACATCCATGACAGTCACTAGCTCACCTTTCGCAGCTTGTAGACCTGCATAGAGAGCAGCTTCTTTCCCAAAATTCCTTGAAAAAGAAAGATAGCGAACAGCTCGGTCTTGACCAGACAATTGGCGTAAAACCGTTAATGTCCTATCCTTTGAACCATCATTGACAAAAATATACTCAAATTGTTCCCCCATCTCCTTACGAACTTTCTCCATAGCATCGTAAAAATAGGGAATTGCCTCTTCTTCATTAAAACAAGGCACGATAACTGAAATCATGTTTTTCTCCTCATACGGTCAATTATTGTATTCTCAAAATACGTTAGAGACTATTATACCATTTTACAGGATAAGTTCCCAGAAATCGTGCGTGGGCTCGTTTCAAATCTAGTCTTCCTGCCAAGTTTCTTGATTTTGACGGAACTTTTTAAGCAGATTCAAACCATCTGCATTGATATATCCCTGTACTTTTGCGACCTTGATTAACTCTGAATAATTGCTGAGCGTCACCAATTTCACGCCAGCATTGTCAAAATTACGATCTGCCTTTGGCAATTCATAAGTAAAGATTGCCACAACACCAATAACGTCAGCGCCTTCACGCTCAGCTGCTGCTACGGCATCTAGAACAGACCCTCCAGTAGAAATCAAGTCTTCAACGACAACCATTTTTTGTCCCTTGACGATGCGACCCTCTAATTGATTCCCTGCACCATGGTCTTTTGGCTTGCTACGGATATAAGCAAATGGCAAATTCATCCGATCTGCAATGATAGCACCATGGGGAATACCTGCTGTGGCAGTTCCGGCAATCACCTCAACCTCAGGAAATTCCTCTTCAATACGTTGGACAAAGCCATCTTCAATCAGATTTCGAGTTTCAGGATAAGATAGTGTAATACGATTATCTGTATAGATAGGGGATTTGATACCTGATGCCCATGTAAACGGCTTTTCAGGGCGCAGATGAACTGCCTTAATATCCAATAAGTGTGATGCGATTTCTGTTGCTAGTGTCATAATAGACCTCCTTCTAAATGCGTACCATTCCAACATGACCATCCCGCCGAATAGCCTGTCACTCCTAAAGTATTGGTTCAATCTATGAACCCTACAAAAAACTATATTTATCCCTGTTGAATTCTTACAGATTTCTCCTAGTCCACCATTTCAATCCATGAATCAAAATACTGTTCAATGAAATTGGTTTTCTCTTTTATTTCTGTCACGGTAAGTTTTTCATCAAGACCTGTCAGAACCCGTTTATCCTCAACATCATCTCTACGATGGATAATCGCGACCAATTTCCCCTCGAAAGCTGTCAAAGGCTGCCGAACAGCTTTGGAAATGATGTAAACATCTTGTTCTTCACCATCTCCAGCCAATAGATTTGGAACGTAGCCGTAATTGATGGGGTACTGGTTGCCAAATTTATCAATATACCCGATAGGTCTATCGATGATAACCTGATAAACCTTATTCACGATTCCACTCCTCTTTAATAGACAAATAGGTCTGGTAAGGCTGTGCTGATTTTGTAATCGGGCGACCTACTACGATGTAATCACTACCGATTCGAGCAGCATCTGCTGGTGTCATAACTCGTTTCTGATCGCCTACTTCACCGCCAGTCGGACGAATCCCTGGCGTCAGGCACACAAAATCAGAACTTGTGGCATCTTTAATCAAAGCCACCTCATGCGCTGAACAAACCACCCCATCAAGACCAGCTTCTTGTGCTCTTTGAGCATAGTGAACAACCGCTTCCTGCAAACTAGTCTGTATATTCTGGTCTGTTCTCATCTGCTCCTCTGAGGTAGAGGTCAACTGAGTGACCGCTATTAAAACAGCATCCTTACCCAATCCCCTTCGTGCTGCCCGCATCATCTCAACACCACCAGCAGCGTGAACGTTGGTCATATCCACACCGAGTTTTGCCAAGACTTTCATAGCAGACTCGACGGTATTAGGAATATCATGCAGTTTCAAATCTAGAAAAATACTGTGACCGCAGCCTTTCAAATAATTGATAATACCTGGTCCCTCCGCATAATACAACTCCATTCCAACCTTTACATAGAGTTTCTCATCTGGTGGGAACTGTTCCAGAAAAGACTGAACTTCTTCTTTACCTGCAAAGTCAAGGGCAATAATTGGTCTTGTTTCTTTCATAAAATCCTTTCATTTACACAAAAATCCCTGCCAAATCGGTCAGGGATGTGCACGAATTCAGCTTGAAAATCACCTTTCAAGCCTATTACATGACACCTTCCTAGCCTCTCTGGACTTAGTTAAAGGAGATATTTTCTTTATATTACTCTTTTATTTTACCTTTGTCAACGCTTACCCAAGCTATGTCTGATTTCTCGGCGTAAACCTTCCAAACTATCAATACCATAAACTTCCATGCGTTTTGGTAAGTCTTGAATAATCTTTGGACAAGCAAATGGGTCTGTAAAGTTGGCTGTTCCTACCCCTACAGCTGAAGCTCCTGCAACCATCATCTCTATAGCCTTGTCCGCCGTATCCACACCACCCATACCAATAATCGGTAAATCAGTCATCTGTGCAACCTGACGAATGAGTTTGAGAGCAACCGGAAAAACTGCTGGACCTGACATTCCTCCTGTACCATTTGCCAAGATTGGTTGTCGAGTTTTGAGATTGAATCGCATACCAACCAAGGTATTTATCATCGTCAAGCCAGTCGCTCCAGCATCCTCAGCAGCCTTGACCAACAAGGTTATGTCTGCCACACTTGGTGTCAGCTTAACGTAAACAGGGACAGATGAGGCTTCGACTGCTGCTTTTACTGCTTGATAGGCTAATTCTGGTACCTGTCCAATCAAGAGACCATTATTTCCGTGGTCCACATTGGGACAAGAAATGTTCAGCTCGATAGCTTTTACGTTTGGAGCCTTTGAAATTTTTCCTGACACATAAGCATATTCTTCATTGGAAAAACCAGCCACATTGGCAATGATAGGCAAGTCTGGAAAATGCTGTTCCAACCAGGGGAGTTTTTCGGATAAGACGGCATCAACGCCTGGATTTTGAAGTCCAATGGCATTGAGCATACCTGCTGGTGTCTCGGCTACACGGGGAGTCGCATTGCCATAACGAGGATGACGGGTAGTCGCCTTAATCATAATGGAACCAAGCTGATTAAGGTCATAATAATCTGCATACTCCTGACCAAAACCGAAGCAGCCAGAAGCTGGAATGATAGGATTTTTCAAGTCTAAGCCTGGTAAGGAAATCGCTAATCGTTTTGTCATTTCAACCTCCTATAAAACCAGACTGCCAGTCGCAAAGACTGGACCTTCCTTGCAGACACGCTTGTTCTCATGTTCTTGTCCCTCTTTAGGTTTGACAACACAGGCATAGCACGCCCCCATCCCGCAAGCCATCCTAGCCTCCAGTGAAATGTAGGCATGAGGATGGTCCTGAAAGCATTGGTCAACATAGTTCATCATAGCAGGCGCCCCACATGAGTAAATGGCAGCAAACTCGTTTGTCAGCTGTTCAACGACCGTTGCGACATTCCCCTTACGTCCATAGGAACCATCATCCGTTGTGACATAGACCACCCCGTAGCTTGCCAGTTCCTCTTCCAAAATGACAGCCTCTTTGGTGGCAAAGCCAATGACTGACGTGACTTTGGCGCCACGGTTCGCCGCCTGTTTCGCCACTTCCACCAAGGGAGGAACACCGATTCCTCCTCCAATGATGAGAATGCGGTCTTCTTCTTTGAGAAAGTCTACTTCAAACCCTTTCCCAAGCGGTCCCATAACATCCAAATATTGCCCAACAGTCATTTTCGAAAAGACTTCCGTCCCTTGACCTTCCACTCGGTAAATAATCCGACATTGAGACTTATTCCTATCAATCTCGGAAATAGATATTGGTCTCCGCAAGAGCATGGAATCATCTGGGACACGAATATGGATAAACTGCCCCATTTTCATATCTTGGACCATATCCCCCTGCAAGGTCATAGCAAAAATTCGTGGCGCTAGTTGGACTTGGTCCACCAGTAACATCTGTTCTTTTAAAATCATCTTTTCTCCTATTCTATATAACAATGACACAGAAAACAAGAAAGTCGATATAGAGAAAAAAACCTTGCTGGCTAGCAAGGTTACACGAAAAGAAGGCAGCATTTGCCCTATTTATCACGTTCCCTTCTTCGCCTCTCTGGACTCAGTTAAAGGATATATTTTCAGCATTATACATTTTTTAGAATAATTTGTCAAATCATGTTACAATAGAGGTATGAGAATCCAACAATTATACTATATTATCAAAATTGCAGAAACAGGCAGTATGAATGAGGCTGCCAAGCAACTCTTCATTACCCAACCTAGCCTTTCCAACGCTGTACGAGACTTGGAAAAAGAAATGAAAATTAAAATCTTTTTCCGTAATTCTAAGGGCATTACCCTGACAAAGGATGGCATGGAGTTTCTTTCCTACGCTCGTCAAATTGTTGAGCAGACCGAACTACTGGAAGACCGCTATAAAAATCCGAATGCAAAACGCCAACTATTTAGCGTCTCTTCTCAACACTATGCCTTTGTCGTCAATGCCTTTGTCTCACTTTTAAAAGAAACTGAAATGGAAGATTATGAACTCTTCCTACGTGAAACGCGGACCTGGGAAATCATTGATGACGTTAAGAATTTCCGCTCAGAAATCGGAGTGCTTTTCCTCAACCATTTCAACCGTGATGTCCTGCTGAAACTTTTGGATGACAATCGACTATCCTATACAACTCTCTTCACTGCCAAACCACATGTATTTGTCAGCAAAACCAATCCTTTGGCACAAAGAAAGTCAATCACTCTCGATGATTTGGTAGATTTCCCCTATCTCAGCTACGAGCAAGGTATTCACAACTCCTTCTACTTTGCAGAAGAAATTCTAGCCCAGGAACACCATAAAAAATCGATTGTCGTATCTGACCGTGCCACACTCTTCAATCTCTTAATCGGTCTGGATGGCTACACAATCGCAACAGGTATCCTCAATTCAAATCTTAACGGAGATAATATTGTATCCATTCCTCTGGAATTTGACGATGAAATCGAATTGGTCTATATCCAACACGAAAAGGCATTGCTGTCCGACATGGGAGAAAAATTCATCAATTACCTACTTGAAGAGGTAAAATTCGACCAAAAATAAATACCATTTTATATAGACAAACAAAATACAATATGTTATGATACATTTATGAAAGACGTTGAAAAGAAAAATGAAAATAATTCATTTTTCTTTAAGGAAACGCTTTCATTTTTTTGTACTCTATGCTATAATACATGTATCATATATATTAAGGAGTGGTTAGATGGCTCAAAATAAAATGTTAGCTATGATTCTTGCTGGTGGACGTGGAACACGTCTAGAAGGGTTGACAAAAAAAGTCGCCAAACCAGCGGTCGCATTTGGCGGAAAGTACCGCATTATTGACTTTCCTCTCAGTAACTGTGCCAACTCAGGTATTGATATTGTCGGAGTTTTGACTCAGTATGAGCCTGTTCTCTTGAACTCATACGTTGCTCAGTCTCAACGTTGGGGGCTTGATGTACAAGGATCTGGTGTCTTTGTATTGCCACCGAGTGAAAAAATCGAAGGTTTCGGACTTTACAAAGGTACAGCCGACGCTATTACACAGAACATTGATTTCATTGATCTTCACGATCCAGAGTACGTATTGATTTTGTCTGGTGACCACATCTATAAGATGAACTACGACAAACTCCTTGATACACATATTCAGAAAAAAGCAGATGCCACGATTGCGGTTATCGAAGTTCCAATCAAAGAAGCTTCACGTTTTGGTATCATGAATACGGACGAAGATTACCGTATTGAAGAATTTGAAGAAAAACCAGAAAATCCTAAGAGCAATTTGGCATCAATGGGTATCTATATCTTCACTTGGAAGACCTTGAAAAAGTACCTTCAAGAAGATGACAAATTGGACACTTCATCTCACGATTTTGGGCATGACATCATTCCGAAATACTTAGAAGATGGCCGCACTCTCATTGCCCATCCATTCCGTGGTTATTGGAAAGACGTAGGTACCGTTAACAGCCTCTGGGAATCCAATATGGACTTGATTGATCACGCTGGAGATTTGGACCTTTCTGATCGCTCATGGAGAATCTATTCAGAGGATAAGGGATCTCCTGCCCAAGTCATTGGTGCGACTGCAACTGTTAAATCTGCCTATATTGATAAAGGAGCAGTTATTGATGGTACAGTAGAACATTCTGTTATTTCAACAGATGTACAGGTCAACCAAGATGCCGTAGTAAAAAATTCTGTCGTCCTGCCTGGTGCTATTATCGGCGAAGGTGTTGAGCTTGACTACGTCATCGTCGCTGAAAATATTAAAATTGCTGACGGAGTTAAACTCACAGGAGATATCGACCATATCCTCTTGATCGACAAGAATGTAACCAAGTAAGAAAGGACTGCTATGCTAAGAAATACTCTCGGAATTGTAAATATTGAAGGAAACAACGTACATTTTGGTGACGTGATGAAGCACCGTGGCGTACAAGCTTTCGGTTTCTTAGGTCGTTATCGCCTAATTGACTTTGCTCTATCCAATATGTCAAACTCTGGAATTACAGAATTCCAAGTGTACATGCCTGCCGAAATGCGTTCAACAATTCAGCACGTTGGTACAGGAAAACACTATAATATCAACAGTAAACGCGGTACCCTTCGCTTGCTCAATAGCGCAACAGACCCAAATAGTGTCTATCGTCACGATATTAATGCCTTCACAGAAAATATCCACTACATCGAAAATTCTACAAAAGATTATGTGCTAGTTGCTCCATCTTACTTCATCTATAGCCAGGATTTTTCAAAAGTCATGGATGACCATATCGCAACGGATGCTGATATTACCGTTCTTTATAAAAACGTTTCAGATGCTAAAGAAAATTTCATCGGCTGCCAAACTCTCAAATTTGGTGAAGACCGTCGTGTCGTAGCTTTTGAGGAAAACCATGGTAAATATAAAAACCGTCCCGTTTCCCTTGAAGCCTACATTATGAAACGGACTACATTTATCGACTTGATTAAACGTGCTAACAAGGTGTCATCTCTCTACTGGTTAAAAGATATTTTACGTGATACAGTTGACCAGTATAAGATTATGGGCTATGCACATCGTGATTATGTCGCATGTATCAATACGACTGCTTCCTACTTCAATACTCAAATTGAATTGATCGACCAAGATACCCGCAAACTCCTCTTCAAACATGATTGGCCAATCCATACCCAAACAAGTGATAGCTCACCATGTTTGTATGGTCCATTGGCAGAGGTCAAACGTAGCCTAATTTCAAACGGAGCGAACATCAATGGTCAAGTCGAAAATTCAGTCATTGACCGCGATGTTATCATCGAAGAAGGCGTTGTTATCAAAAACTCAATCATTCTCAATGGCGTGACAATCAAAAGTGGGGCAAATATTGAAAATGCAATTATCGATAAAGCAACTAAAATTATTCACCCAATTGACATCAAGGGAAGCGAAACTTCGCCTTCATACTTGAAACCACACCAAATCATTTAGGAGCTAACATGACAAAAAAATCTGTTCTCTTTGTAGCATCCGAGGGGCTTCCGTTCATCAAGACTGGCGGATTGGCTGATGTTATTGGCTCTTTGCCAAAAGAATTGGTAAAACAGGGTTTAGATGTCCGAGTCGTTCTACCACTCTACAAAAAAATTGCAGTAAACAATCACTCTGATTTCGATTACGTATCAAGTTTTGATGTGCGGGCTGGCGACATCCAATCTATGGCAAATGTTTACAGTCAGGTTGTTGATGGAGTAACATTCTATTTTATTGAGCACCGCGATTTCTTTGAACGCGATGAACTATATGGATATGACGATGATGCCATGCGTTTTGGCTATTTCCAACATGCTACATGTCGTCTGTTGGAAGCACTTCATTTCTTCCCGGATGTCATGCACACACATGACTGGCACACTGCTGCACTTCCATTCCTTTGCCGTACTTTCTATAGCTACCGCGAAGAATTCCGTAATATCAAGCATGTATTCACTATTCATAACTTGGCTTTTCAGGGAATTTTCCATAAACAAGCGCTTTGGTCAGCGCTTGGCATGGACTATAGCTACTATTTGGATGGTATTGCACGTTTTCATGATGAATGTATCAGCTTCATGAAGCTTGGTATCCTATATGCTGACAAGGTTACTACAGTTTCTGAAACTTATGCTCGCGAAATCCTAACGGAAGAATTCGGCGAAAACATGCAACATGTACTAGAGTTGCGCAAATATGACTTGGTTGGCATTATCAATGGTATCGACTATGATAGTTGGGATAGTCAAACAGACCAGTACCTTGTGAGAAATTATAGTCTTGAAACGATTGAAAGTAAAAAGGCTAATAAACTGGCCCTGCAAGCACAATTTGCCCTTCCACAAGATGAGAATGTCCTATTGATAGGTATCGTCTCTCGCTTGACATGGCAAAAAGGGTTCTATCTCTTGACCGAGGTACTTGGCCATCTTCTTCAAGCCCATGTCCAATTTGTTATCTTAGGCAATGGTGAGGAAGACATTGAAAATGCCTTTAATCACTTTAAACACGCCTATCCTGATAAATTTGCATTCTACCGTGGTTACAATGAACCACTTGCCCACCAAATTTATGCAGCAAGCGATCTCTTCCTCATGCCTTCTATGTTTGAACCATGCGGCATTAGCCAGTTGATTTCAATGCATTACGGAACACTCCCTCTAGTGCGTGAAACAGGTGGCTTGGTTGATACTGTAGCACCATACAATATGTCTACCAAAGAAGGAACTGGTTTTAGCTTTGGAGGGCGTGACGCTTACAATATGCGACAAGTCTATGATTTAGCCCTTCAAACCTACTATGATCGTCCCGATGACTGGCATGCCATGGTTGAACAAGCTATGAAGCGTGATTTTAGTTGGACAGCTTCGGCAGAGAAATACATCTGGCTCTACCGTGAAATTAGTGGTTAGGAAATAAGATGAAAAAATAAACTGAATCGGAGTGGGACCCTAGTCCACTCCTTTTCGGCAATGGAGATTGCTATGACAGAATTTACTGACCTAGATTTATATTATATGAATGCTGGTGAGCATACCACTCTTTACGAAAAAATGGGTGCTCATATTATAAAAGAAGGAAACAAAATTATCGGAACCCAATTTCGTGTCTATGCCCCAAATGCCAGAGAAGTATTCTTAGTTGGCAACTTTAATGAGTGGCAACGCAGTCACTCTATGGAGCGTGAAATTGATGGTGTGTTTCAACTTTATGTAGACGGATTAAAATCCCTTGAAGATTATAAATATCTGATTATCACACACGATGGGCGTGAAATATATAAGGCTGACCCTTATGCATTTTTCAGCCAAGTTCGTCCAGACACTGCCTCTACAACCTACAATTCGCGTTATAAATTCAAAGATGACCTCTGGATGTATAATCGTGTTAACTATGATTTTAAAGAACAGCCAGTATCCATCTACGAGGTGCACTTAGGTTCGTGGAAGCAAAAATTTGCTAATAAAAATGAAGGAGGAGCTCCAGTAGAAGCTTTCAATAGTTATAAGGAAATTACTCCACTTCTCATCGAACATATCAGGGAAAATAACTACACACATATTGAAT